>NZ_JBBBVQ010000015.1:0-162665 GCF_037199735.1 Oryzifoliimicrobium ureilyticum
ATGATCTCGGATATATCGACTTGGAACAGAGGACTTTGCAAACCATCGACAACCCGTTCGGCACGAGGTTGTTACCTATGTCTTAGGAACAGATTGTTACCTATGTATCCGGGTTGGACAAGGGTATAATTGGCGACCCCTGCAGGACTCGAACCTGCGACAACCTGCTTAGAAGGCAGGTGCTCTATCCAGCTGAGCTAAGGGGCCGTCGAGGCGTCTTTTAACGCCTCACTGATCAATGCGTCCAGGGCTGAATGCGGTTATAACGGAAATTATCGGGATAGGCGACAACCTGACGGACGGGGTCCTTGGGTGGCATAACGCGGTATTCGATGTTGTTGCGTTGGGCGTAGGCTTCTGCCTCTTCCTGGCTTTCGAAGAACAGCCGGACTTGCTGCTGCATATCCCCCGTTGACGTATAGCCCATCATCGGATCGATCTTGCGAGGCATCTCCTGATCGAATTCCAGGATCCACTGGTTTGTCTTTGCTTTTCCAGACTGCATCGCCGTTTTGGACGGCCGGTAAATTTTAGCAGACATTGCTGCATCGCCTCCGTAGTGCCTTTGGCCGCTTGAACCAGGCCGATCCAAATCGGCACCTGCCTGTTCTACAAGCGAAATAGTGAAGATTTGGATACCCGTCATCGCTCCCCATTTCAAGGAGAAAAAGGGGAAATAAGGGCAATCCTAAAGAGGGCAAGCGCTCGTGATCAAAAACAAAAACAAGCGTATCTGCCCTTCCAAATCTTACTGCATGGCTACCTTTTCGGCGTTCTTCTTACAAGTTGCCGTCAGGTCTAGCGATGGTTTGTACACCTTGGTTGACACATTCATCAGCCCGAGCACGGAGTGGAAGAGATTGTCATGGGAGACGGGTGCGGTCGCGCCTGTTTCCAGACATGAAACATTGATGCCTTCAGCCTTGCTGAAATCAGGCGAAAGCCATACCGCAATCGGAACATGGGTCTGCTGCGAAGGAGCGATGATATAAGGTGCGCCATGCAAATAGATGCCATTCTCACCCAGCGACTCGCCATGATCTGACAGATACACCATAGCAGCCGACACTTTATCCTCGTGCCTCTTCAGTGCGTCGATAACGCTGCCGACAATATGGTCGGTGAACAGGATCGTATTGTCATAGGCATTGATGACTTCTTGCGGCGTGCATTTGCCGAATTCGGCGCTTCTGCAATCGGGCTTGAAGCGGCGGAACTCTTCTGGATAGCGCTCATAGTAAGCCGGGCCATGGCTGCCGAGTTGATGCAGCACAAGCACGCTATCGCCCTTCACATTGGAAAGCCATTCATCCAGCCTGTCGAGCAGGATCGTGTCTTTGCACTCTCCTTCATGACAGAAGCGTGGATCGGCGCTATCAGGCAAAAAGCGATAGCGAATGCGATCTGCAACGCCATAGCTTCCCGTATCATTGTCCCACCAGTCGACGGTTACGCCGGCGTGGCCAAGGATGTCCACGAGATTATCCGTCGCCAGGCCTTTTTCATGGGTATAGTCCGCACGGGAATAACCCGAGAACATGCAGGGAATCGAAACGGCCGTCGAGGTTCCGCAGCTTGAGGCGTTGGAATAGTAGACGACGCCCCTCGCCTTCATTTCTGGGTTCGTCTCGCGCTCGTAGCCATTCAGCGAGAAATTCTGCGCTCTGGCGGTCTCACCGGCAACGATGATGGTCACACGCGGCTTTCCAGTCGCGCTCGCAGCCTGCTGCTTCGCATCCAGGCCCAGAGGAACCCGCACGATCTTCTTGTCCTGCTCGGACGAAAAGGCGTAGCGCGCGGCGCTCGTAACCGGAATGATCGGATTGAGCGTCAGCATAAGATCGCGGTGGAGGCGTCCAACTGCGGCATAGGTTTGCGAAAAGCTGAGGCCGACCGCAACGAGAATCGCAAGGCATGGTGCAATGACCGCCATGTTCCATACGGCTTTACGCATAAAGGTCCTGTGCCGCACCTTCACCCACACAATCAACAGGCTCGGGAGAACGCCCTTCAGCAGAATGTGGAAGATGAAGGCTGACGTCATCAGATGCTGGGATTCGGCTGCCGTGGTCACGGCTGCATTTCTGATCATTTCCCTGTCGATGACGATGCCGAACTGATCGGTAAACCAAGATGCGCTGACAGCCGCCAGGATAAAGAAGATCAAGAAGGGCTTTATCAAATATTTGATCGAGAATGTCGTCACCAGCGCGATCATGGCCGCCGTAATGCCGACGACAAAGGCAACGAAGGCGCTAGGGGAAGACGACAAGTAAGTGTAGGCGCGCGTCCAAAACGTATGGTTCGCGATTGCCAGAATGTAGATCGCTGTCACAACCGACAGCGAAACGCTGCCTATAGATGGACGCCACCGCGCGAAACCGATGCGCATGGTTTTGGCACTTTTCAAGATGAAATTTCTCCATGAGCGAAACGACCCGCCCCTCAGGTCTTCCGCATTCGGCACCTGATGACAGCGTTTCCTGACAGTTTCCTGAACGACGTCATCTAACTGTCATAATATGCACAAACGCTCACACTCGTTCGCCACCAAGCGTCGGCCCGGCGCACACATCTGAGGCATTTCCCAAATCAGTGATACTAAGAAGAGAATTTCGCAGCGTCTCGCGTCACGAGAAGACAGGCTCAGGTTCCGTTTCAGGTAGTGCTGAGTCGCCGCATTCAGAAAGTCGCCGGGGAGAGTCAAACATACCCGTGCGGCGCAAGCCAATTTTATGTTGAGGGGAGTTTCGCCTATAGCCGGCTTAACGAAGATGCTTAAAGCATCATCTTCTTAAACTTCATTATTTCTGGGAAAAATGGTCGGAGTGGAGAGATTCGAACTCCCGACCCTCTGGTCCCAAACCAGATGCGCTACCAGACTGCGCTACACTCCGTCCTTGTGGAAGCCGCAATACACGCTCATGCGTTTGGCTGCAAGAGGCAATTTAGCCTATTTTTATCTGATGCGGCAGTGGCTTGCAAAAACGGTGCTTTTGTCCACAGGCACAGCGTAACTCACCACGCGCATGACCGACGGTCACGGGGTGAGCGTGGCCAGAGAGGCGAATTTCGTCAAATCTCAAGACCGTGCGGGTAACTGCTATCTGGCCTTCGTTGCCGCGCTCGCAATGCGATCGCCGATTTTGATCGACATTTTCTTCACGCTTCCAGCGTTAAGTTCCAGGACATATCTTACCGCCCCCCCCGAATCGATGATGTCTCGCGAGTAAGGAACGGCATTTTCCTTGATGTTCCGCACTGTGCCGGCTGCGTCCATGAACAGCATATCGAGAGGCAGCACCGTATTTTCCATCCACATCTGGACCGGCTGGGCTTTGCCAAAATCGAAAAGCATACCTGCGTTTTCAGCCATCTTTGTCCTGAACATCAGGCCACGCTCCCGTTGCTCAGGTGTTGTCGCGACCTCGACCTGCAGTTCGATCTTTTGTCCGCTTTGCTGGACGATCGTGAGCGGCTCTTTGTCAAAACTTATAGCCCGCTGTGCGAGTGAAAAAGCTGGCATGAGCACGATGAAAAAAAGCGCCATAATGGCGCTTTTGGTCTGAAGCGATCTATACATTAGTGAGCCCGGCTCATCGGCGTTGGTGCATCAGGGTGAATTTCAGCAGCCATGAGCCCTTTATCTCCAGGTCCATAGCGAACCAGCACCACTTGACCTGGACGCAATTCCGTCAGGCCGAAGCGACGCAACGTCTCCATATGAACAAAAATATCCTCGGTACCTTCGCCTCTCGTCAGGAAGCCAAATCCTTTTGTGCGGTTAAACCATTTTACCAAGGCCCTTTCGAGGCCGCTTGTCGGCGTAACCTGAACATGGGTTCGGACCGGCGGCATCTGCGATGGGTGGATTGCCGTTGACTGATCCATCGATAAAATCTTGAAGGCTTGATAGCCACGCTCGCGGCGCTGGATCAACGCAACGATACGCGTGCCTTCAAGGATCGTCTGATAGCCGTCTCTTCTCAGGCATGTAACATGCAAGAGCACATCCTGCATCCCGTTATCCGGCACGATGAAGCCGAAGCCCTTGGCGACATCAAACCATTTGACGACGCCTGTAATTTCAACGAGATCGACAGCATCGCCAAGAACATTATCGTCGAGGCCAGCAATCTCAGTCGGTGAAATCCTGTCAGCCATGTCGCTATCCCCTTACACGCGTCACACGCTTACGTCGCCTGATTCTCCAAGTTCAGATTAACATCTTGGTAACAGATTCGCGCAAGTCCTAGTTTTCGATTATCTGGAAAAGGAAGGTGGCGTTCAGGCCTTGTCCCAGGCTGACCAAGTCCCAGGTTAAGCGTCATCTTCGAACAAACAGGAAGGTGTTACATGCGCTATTTGCACACGATGGTCAGAGTAAAAGACCTCGACGCTTCACTTGCTTTTTACTGTGGCCTCGTTGGCCTTCAGGAGGTGCGCCGCATCGACAATGAAAAAGGACGCTTTACGCTCGTATTTCTGGCAGCCCCTGGCGACGTGGATAGAGCAAAGAATGAAAGCGCGCCGTGCCTCGAGTTGACGTTCAACTGGGACCCTGAGGAATACACGGGTGGACGCAACTTCGGCCATCTTGCCTACGAGGTGGACGATATCTACGGTTTTTGCCAAAGGCTGATGGATGCCGGTGTCATTATAAACCGACCGCCTCGCGACGGCCACATGGCATTTGTCCGCTCGCCGGATGGCATTTCATTGGAGATTCTTCAAAAAGGCGAGCGTCGCCCGCCAGCCGAACCATGGGCTTCCATGGAAAATACAGGCTCCTGGTAAGCGTTCCAGCCTCCAGGCTTTCCTGAGCCTTGCCAGAATGTCGATTTGATCCAGCGCCGCAGCTTCGGTGCTTGCTCAGACCGAAACAGGCGGGCAAACATTCGTCGACTCGACGCAGGAGACGACATTTGCCCGCCCGCAATGCCCTAAAGACCACCAAGGCCGCGCTTATTATTGCCGTGCCTCTACTTGGCGTTTCCGGCTGTGTGACGTCAAAGAAAGAAGTGCCGGCGGAGGCAAGCCCTACGGTTGAGACGCCTGTTGACGGAGCTGCGGCCACGCGCACGGCGGCTATAGGCGCCCAGAGAAATCCCAACGGAAATACGTACACGGATCCGACCGTGAATGCCGCAAATGCGGCAAATCCTTCAGGCGCACGCGGCCCTTGGAGAGGATTTCAAGCCCCTCCAGAAGGCTCGACTGCCGCGGCGCCTGGTGCTTCAATGGCCGATATGGTGATGCAGCCGACTGGCATCAACGCGCAGGCAATGAGCATCTTTTCCTCGCGTCAACCCCCTGTTCAGAACAACACGATCTCCACCACAGTCGCACCTGCGGACAGCAATGCTTATGTCGCCCCGGCGGGTGGGATTGCTCCCGCGCGCGGCAGTGTTTTCAGCCAGCCAAACGTGGCCACACCGCCCCTTCCCAAAAACAGCGCCAATGCGGCAGCGGGCTCAGTGCAGCCGATCGCTTATAAAATGACGACGCAGCCCTATGCGACACCGACGCGCAGTCTGTTCGGTGGGTTGAGCAATCTTCTGCAAACAGCGTCGCTTCCAGGAATGACCCGTATGGCTCCAAACGGGGTCCATGTTCAAAATGAAAGCGTCCAGGTCAGCTGTTTCAAGCCAAAGCTAATGGGGCTGATTCATACGCTCGAATCACACTATGGCAAACCGGTCGTTGTCTCCTCCGGCTATAGAGACCCCGAACATAATAAGCTCGTCGGCGGTGCAGAAGAATCAATGCACAAGAGCTGCGATGCCGCCGATATTCAGATCGCCGGCGTTTCCAAATGGGACATCGCAGCCTTCACGCGGGCTTTGCCGGACCGCGGCGGCGTTGGCACTTATTGCCACACTGAATCTGTCCACATCGATATTGGCAACAAGCGGGACTGGAACTGGGGCTGCTCGAAAAATCAGAGTGAAGCACAGCCCATCTGAAACTCGAAGTAACCGTAAGCGCCATTGCCCTCTCGCTTGAACATGTAACGGACGCAGTGCGTCGGGAGGCAGCCGTCGCAAGAATGTTCGCGACTATCCAGCGAGGCAGCAACTCCCGACAGCAGCGGGCTGCGCAAGCCTCTGAATTAATTCATTAAAGAAGGCTTTATTTCGATGGCCATCCACTGTCATCTTTTTTGCATAAAAATGCATTTTGCGACTTGCGAGATCAGAAAGCCCTGACTATAAGGGCGCCACACAAGCGCACGCGCCCTTCGTCTATCGGTTAGGACGACAGATTTTCATTCTGTAAAGAGGGGTTCGACTCCCCTAGGGCGTGCCACCTCCTCTCATTTTCCAGGTTCGTTGATTGGAGATTCGTAGGTCTCCAAATTTAAATCGCCCGGCCGCTGTTATGCGAACCGGGCAATCGGATTTTTATGATTTGGCGTAACCTATCTGAAAACACCGCGTTCGTCGCGGGTATAGATCCTTTATCGATGCATAACGTGAGTTGGACTTATTCGCTCCCGTCATTCGAACGGGATTTGCGAGCCGTTTTCAGAGTGTCGGATGATGTCTTTCCGTCCGGCTCTTGCCCATAATAGGTTCCGCCAAGATGCGCGCCAGCGCTGGTGTTTTCCACTTGGCGCTCTGCACGCTTACGAATCTCTTCAGCGTCTGTCTTGCTCACGAATAGTCTCCTTTTCGTTTTGCGTAACGAAGAGATAACCGGTAAGCGCGAGCCAGGTTCCTATTTTTCGCTTCGGTGAAGGACAAAAAACCTCTTCTGCAAGATTTCGCTTGTCATCAAACTGTTACAAGGACAGTATTAACGAAAAGACATGTGAAGGGGAAAGACCATGTCGAGATGCGGAAGAATTGTGCTGACGGGAACCAGCCTTTCTCATACGTGCGTGTTTAAGACCGACGACAAAGGCGGATACATTAGAAGCGATCCTCGCTTTCTGTCCGGCGTTGTTGGAAAGAGCAATCTTCGTCTCGTTGAAGAGGGCTGGAGCGCTTCAATCAAGTTGACGAGCTTCGACAGACGCGGCAACGCTGTGTTCACCTGGGTGAGGCACGGTTGAGTCAACCGTTTGCCTCGGACGAAGTGGCTTTTCCCGGGTTTCCACAAGCCACCAAAAAATAATGAAAATTTGCTTTTTTCAGCCTTAAACCGCTTGCGGATTTTTAAGGCCCTGACTATAAGGGCGCCACAAAGCACGCGCCCTTCGTCTATCGGTTAGGACGACAGATTTTCATTCTGTAAAGAGGGGTTCGACTCCCCTAGGGCGTGCCACTCTACCTCAAGAATGTGTTGATCATTTTGCATCAGTCCTCTCAGCAGGATGTATTCTTCCGTTTCTTCCACGGAAGAGCGTAGCTGCTAACGTTCTTTCTCTTTGGTCGTAACAAAGCGGTTTTTCATGCTCTGCGCTTAGATGGTGGGTGACGCATCACTGATGCGAATCTGAATACGCCTTGTCCCCTGATAATGCTCCGCACCGATAGTTCCGGCGACATGAACTGCCGCACCGCGTGCCGACAGTAAAAGCGAGCCAAGCGGCGTATCTGCGGAACGGAAGGCAATGCCATCTAGACGCGCTCCGTCCATTCCCTCCAGCGTGACTTTGACATGCTTTTCCCCAACGGTTCTGACATCACGCACGCGGTGGGCCGGAACAGCAAAAACCGGCTGGCTGTGCCCGGAGCCATAGGGACCGGCGGCTTCAAGCTTGTCGATGAGGTCGGTCGTTGCACCGCTGGCACCGATCGCTCCGTCGATCTTCAACGTTTCATTTGCAACAAGCGATGCCACCGTCTTTCCGGCGCGTTCTTCGAAGAAGCTTCTCAAACTGCCGAGCTTTGCGCGTTCCACGGTCAAACCGGCCGCCATTGCATGGCCTCCACCCTTAAGAAGAAGCCCCTCCTCCACCGCCGCACGAACCATTCGGCCCATATCGAATCCATTTATCGATCGTCCCGATCCAGTCCCTCGACCGTTCGGATCAAACGCAATTGCAAAGGCAGGACGACGGAATCGTTCCTTGAGTCGCGCTGCGATCAAGCCGACGATGCCCGGATGCCACTTTTCGCGCGCGGTCACGATGACCGACGCACCCTCTCCATTGCCATATTCCGCCAGTGCCTCTGCCTCCGCTTCAGCCAGCATAGCAGCTTCCATGGTCTGCCGATCACGGTTGAGCGCATCCAGTTGTCCCGCAATATCCTCCGCCTCGGCCGCATCCTCCAGCGTCAACAACCGGCTGCCAAGCGCCGCATCGCCGATTCGCCCGCCCGCATTGATGCGTGGGCCAATCAGGAAGCCGAAATGATAGGGCGTGACAGGCCCCGCCAAACCTGCTTTGCGGAAAAGAGCCGCCAAACCGGCATTTCCTTGGTGGCGAGCAGCAACCAAGCCTTTTACCACATAGGCGCGGTTGAGACCTTTGAGCGGAACGACATCGCAGACCGTCGCGAGGGCCACAAGATCGAGCCACTTTAAAAGGTCGAGACCGAGAATACCTTTGTGGCCAATCTCTCGCAGCCGACGCAGCGTTGCAACAAGAACCAGGAACACGACACCTGCGGCACATAAATGCCCCTGCCCGGACAAATCATCTTCGCGATTTGGATTGACCAAAGCATGGCAGACAGGCAGGTCGTGTGTCACTTGGTGGTGATCGATCACAACAACATCGATTTTGCGATCAGCCGCGGCCACCAGCGCGTCGTGGCTGGTCGAGCCACAATCCACGGTAACGATGAGGTTGGCACCTTGATCGATGAGTTGATTGATCGCCGTTGGATTTGGCCCGTACCCCTCGAAGATCCTGTCCGGAATATAGATTTCGGCACGTAGCCCAAAATGATGCAGAAAACGGAACATCAAAGCTGAAGACGCCGCTCCATCGACGTCATAGTCACCAAAGATGGCGACCTTCTCCCCGTGCCTGATTGCGGCGACCAGACGCTCGGCGGCCTTCGCGCAATCCGTCAAGACCGACGGGTCGGGCATGAGGCTGCGGATTGAGGGCTGAAGAAACTCCAATGCCTCTTCGACGGAAACGCCTCGCCCCGCGAGCACGCGCGCTATGAGATCGGGAATCCCGTGCTTTTGCGCGATGGCCATCGCCCTGTTCTGCCCAGCCTGATCAAGACGCGCCACCCAACGATGGTTGAGCACGGACTTATCGACCCCGAGAAAGGCGCGCTGGACCGGATCGACAGCATTGTCAGACATATGTAAGGGCGGCTCCATGATCGTTGTAAAGCCTACTTAGGCATTCACGAGCCGGCCCACAATATCGGTGCGCAGCATAAGGCTACGCCTTTCACAGGAGCGATCAGGCTTTTGGCCGCTCGATACGAATGACCTGTGGTTCGCCAACGCAATAACCATCGTCGCGAATCGTCGCAACCGCCTTGCGCACGGCTTCTTCGGTCGTCGCATGCGTGACAAGAATGATGGTCTGATGTGAAGAAGGCGACAAATGCTGCTTCGATCGTTGAACGATCGATTCCAAGGAGATCTTGTTCTCGGCCATTTGGGTTGCAACGCTGGCGAACACGCCAGTGCGGTCAAGCACCGTCAACCGGATGAAATAGCCGCCTTCATGGCTCTGAATTTGCGCCTTGCGATATGGCTCCAATTTTGCGGCCGGATGGCCAAGAACGGGAACGCGCTGAGCGCCTGGCTGGCTCTTGGCAATGTCCGCAATATCGCCAAGGACGGCAGACGCGGTTGCGTTTCCGCCAGCGCCCGGCCCTACCATAAGAAGTTCCCCCAACACGTCGGCTTCGATTGCAACGGCATTGGTCACGCCCTCGACTTGCGCGATAACCGAGTCGATGGGAATCATCGTTGGATGGACGCGCTGTTCGATGCCACTGTCCGTTCGCTGCGCCACTCCGAGAAGTTTGATGCGATAGCCGAGATCGGCCGCGGCCCGTATATCCTCGATCGAGATATTTGTGATGCCTTCGAGATAAATATCGTCCGCAGCGATCTTGTTGCCGAAGGCGAGCGTGGTGAGGATCGATAGCTTATGAGCGGTATCGTTACCCTCAATATCGAAAGCGGGATCGGCCTCTGCGTAACCAAGCCGCTGCGCCTCCTTGAGACAGTCGGCGAAGGATAGGTTTTCCTTTTCCATTCTCGTCAGGATGTAATTGCAGGTCCCGTTCATGATCCCATAGACGCGAGAAATCGTGTTACCCGTCAGCGACTCGCGCAGCGCCTTGATAACAGGGATACCACCTGCCACAGCGGCCTCGAAGTTCAGCAGGACACCTTTTTCCTCGGCAATGGTTGCGAGCTCGACACCGTGATAGGCCAGAAGCGCCTTGTTCGCCGTCACAACATGCAGACCACGTGACAATGCAGCTCTTACGGCTCGATTGGCGGCGCCTTCCGCGCCACCAATGAGTTCGACAAAGAGGTCGATATCAGCCTTGCCCGCAAGTTCCTCCGGGCTCTCGAACCATTCAATGCCACCGAGCTTTAGACCGCGATCTTTTTGCCGATCTCGTGCCGATACAGCTGTGATTTGAATGGGACGCCCGCATGTTGCCGCCAGTTCTTCGGCGCGGTTTTGAACGATGCGCGTCAATGCGGCGCCAACGGTACCGAGACCCGCAATGCCGATTTTAAGAGCGTCTACCATTATCAAATCCTGAAAAATCACGTGGAGCGGACGGCTCTAAGCAAGCCGCCCGTCCTGATATCAACGATGAGCGTTGAGGGAAACGACGTTGTGCATCGTCTGATCGGCGGTCGCGAAAAACTTCTTCAAGCTGCGCGCAGCCTGGCGAATGCGATGTTCGTTCTCAACGAGCGCGATGCGGACATATTCATCGCCGAGTTCGCCAAAGCCAACTCCAGGGGCAACTGCGATGTCGGCCTTTTCTACCAGTAGCTTGGAGAATTCTAGAGAGCCCAGGTGACGAAATTTTTCCGGAATCTTGGCCCAGGCAAACATCGTTGCAGCTGGAGGCGGAACGTCAAATCCGGCCTTGCCAAAACTTTCGACCATGACGTCGCGGCGCCGTTTATAGACCGCGCGCACTTCGGCGATGTCGGAGCCATCCCCATTCAGAGCATGTGTCGCAGCAACTTGAATCGGTGTGAATGCACCATAGTCGAGATAGGATTTGACGCGTGTGAGGGCGGCGATAAGCCGCTCGTTGCCGACGGCAAAGCCCATGCGCCAACCCGGCATCGAGAAAGTCTTCGACATGGAGGTAAACTCGACTGTGACGTCCATGGCACCAGGAACCTGTAGAACCGACGGTGGCGGCTCCTGATCAAAGTATATTTCTGCATAGGCAAGGTCGGATAGGACAATGATGTCATGCTTCTTCGCGAATGCGATCACGTCCTTGTAAAAATCCAGAGAAGCGACATGCGCCGTCGGATTGGACGGATAGTTGATGATGAGCGCCAAGGGCTTTGGGATCGAATGGCGGACTGCCCTCTCCAGCGGCGGGAAAAAACTCTCGTCCGGTTCGACAGAGATCGAGCGAATGACACCGCCCGTCATCAGGAAACCGAAGGCATGAATCGGATAGGTGGGATTGGGGCAAAGAATAACATCCCCTGGCGCCGTAATGGCCTGCGCCATGTTCGCAAAGCCCTCTTTGGAACCGAGCGTAGCGACGACCTGCGTCTCAGGATTGAGCTTTACGCCAAAACGACGCGCATAATAAGCCGCTTGCGCCCGGCGTAGCCCCGGGATTCCCTTGGAAGAGGAATACCGATGCGTACGAGGATCCTGAACGACTTCACAAAGTTTATCGACGATCGCCTTCGGAGTCGGAAGATCGGGATTTCCCATGCCGAGATCGATAATGTCGGCGCCACCGGCTCGCGCGCTTGCTTTCAAACGGTTGACCTGTTCGAAAACATAAGGCGGTAAGCGCCGAACTTTATGAAACTCTTCCATCTTCTTCCCCATGGAATCGCGGTCGTTATGACCGCAGCGAAGCCCGTTAGGTTGAGACAGCCTGCACACGAACTTCAATATGCAGGTGCTTTAGACATTCCAATCCCGGAGGGCGGCTACTCTGTGGCCTGTGGCGGCATACGCTATCGCCAATCCATGCCGGCCATAGAGTGAGCCTCTGCGCTCAAATATCTCGAAAGGCAAGGCCTATTTCGGCATCTGCGAGAGCGTATCGGTCCCATGATCGGCCGCGAGTTTACGAAACGCAGCGACGCGGCGCTGATATTCCGCTTCGGAGATTGCGCCAGACTTGCGCTGCGCAGCAAGTGCGGTGAGCGTCTTTTGCTGGCCAGCGGCCTGATCATCGTTCATCTGCACATTCGCGGCAGTGAGCGGTGCACCAAACGACGGATATCCATCTTTGTAGTGTGTCAAGCTGCTCTCGGTCGAAACCTGACCTTTGGTCGGGCCCATAATCACCGCTTTCGGTGCTGCTCGCTTTTCGGCCGCTGCGGCCTTTTCGGCAGGCGTGGCCTGGCAAGATGCAAGAACGGCAGCCGCGAGTGCGCTAACCAACGCAACACGCAAACCAGGGGCTACTCTCACATAGGCGTTCTTCATCATGCCGATCTTCCGAATCTTCACGTCTTGCGACTGTTAGATTTGTCCGCCTCACAAAGCAATAGTCACAGAGCCAACGGCGCTTGTTTTCGGACACATCACAGATGTAGATAGCATTGCGAGGCGCTTTAGGGAGCAATCATTGGCCAACAACAAGAAGGCGACTGAGGATACCGGCGGTTCCCAGGATCGTAGTTTCGATCCCTATCTTGTCAAAGATCCGGAAGCGATGGCGCTCAACATCGCCCGCGCCCTAGAAAACCTGGGAGCAGCAGCATCCGCCTGGCTTGAACCGCGGCAAGATCCGAAGCGCCCTCCGGCTGGCCTCGGACCCGCAGCAGACATGATCCGAACAATGTCCTCCATCGCCAGTTATTGGACGAGCGAGCCACAGCGAAGCCTGGAGGCGCAGACAAGGCTGCTTGGCGGGGTTCTTGACATATGGATGCGCTCTTGGCGTCTGTTATCGGGCGAACCTATGGATACGCAGCCGCTCGATCGAGGTCTGGGCCGTTTTTCAGATGGCGACTGGCACCGAAACCCCTTCTTCGACTTTCTGCGTCAAATCTACGTCCTGGTCTCTGATTGGCTGCAGAAGCTCGTCGCCGACACGCAAGGGCTGGACGATCACGCGCGTCATCGGGCGGAGTTTTATACAAGGCAGATATTGGCCGCGATCTCTCCAGAAAATTTCGTCCTGACAAATCCGCAACTCTTCAGAGAGACCGTTGCGACTAGCGGTGAAAATCTGGTTCGCGGAATGCAAATGCTACGCGAAGACATTCTTGCCGGCGGCGGCGACCTCAAGATCCGTCATACGGATATGAACCGCTTTGTACTTGGCAAAGATCTTGCCGTTACGCCGGGAAAAGTGGTCGCACGAAATGATCTTTGTGAGATCATACAATATGCAGCATCCACCGAGACTGTGTTCAAGCGGCCCTTGCTGATTTGCCCGCCTTGGATCAACAAATTCTACATTTTGGATCTTAGTCCGGAAAAGTCGATAATCCGCTGGCTCGTTGAGCAGGGACATACAGTTTTCGTCATATCCTGGGTCAATCCCGGCAGGCGCCACGCCGAAATGGGTTGGGAAAACTATATAGATGACGGGATCAATTTTGCGCTCGACACGATCAAGCAAGCGACTGGAGAAAACCAGGTCAACGCTGTCGGCTACTGCATTGGCGGAACCCTTCTTGCCGTCGCATTGGCGCTTCACGCGCAACAAGGCGACAAGCGAATCAAAACTGCCAGTTTGTTAGCGGCGCAAGTTGACTTCACCTATGCGGGCGATCTCAAGATTTTCATCGATGAGGAACAACTCGCAGCACTTGAAGAACATATGTCGGCGATTGGTTATCTCGACGGCGCTAAAATGACGGCGGCCTTCAACCTGTTGCGTGCCTCGGAGCTGATTTGGCCTTACGTCGTCAACAACTACCTCAAGGGAAAGGATCCTATCCCTTTCGATCTTTTGTTCTGGAATGGCGATTCGACCAGAGTGGCTGCTGCGAACCACGCTTTCTACCTGAGGCAGTGCTACCTCAACAACGCGCTGTCTCGTGGTGAGATGAGGATCGGCGATCGCACGCTTTCTCTCAAGGACATAAAAATTCCCGTTTACTGCCTTGCGGCCCGAGAGGACCATATTGCGCCGGCGCGATCGGTCTACGAAGGCTGTCATTACTTCGGTGGAAAGGTCGATTTCGTGTTGTCTGGATCCGGCCATATTGCCGGCGTCGTCAATCCGCCAACGCGTCAAAAATATCGCTATTGGAAGAACGCGACAAAGGACGCAGCCGATTTCAACAGCTGGATTGATAGCGCCAATGAGACACCGGGATCTTGGTGGCCGCACTGGCAGAGGTGGATTTCTTTAAAAAGCAAGGCTAAGGTCGCGGCGCGCGAACCAGGAGGAACATCACTGACTGCTCTGGGAGATGCGCCCGGAGAGTATGTCATGATGCGGTGACATGGGTAAATCGACGTCGTTCCCCGACGGTTTTTGGGTGCGTAAAGGAATTAGCAACCATAGTTTGCGAAGATGCAAATCTGTCGAGAGTGGTTAACAAAGCCTCATTTCGGCCCTGTTGTTAAATTACCCGGCCGGCAATCAAGCTTTGCTGTCGATTCGCCGAACCAGGTAACGCGTTGGAAAGAACGAGTGCCATGGCGTATACAGTCGATGCGGTAAGCTCAATTCGCCGAACCGGAGATACGACTATTCGTCCCATCAGGACCCGCCGTTTTCTTTCCGGCGCAGCCTTTGCTGGCGCAGGAATTGCAGTCGCAATGTGGTGCGCCTTTGCAGGCGCCGTGCACTCCCTGAGTTCAACCGCCCCACGAGGTGGCGATCCATTCGCAGAACTGCGGCTGAGCAACAAAGTTCCGTACCAAAACGCTGCTATTGCCAAGGAACGCGCGCTTCACATGGCGAAGGCGGCACGCTTGAGGCCCTGGCAAAACGATCAAGATTATGCGCTGACCAGCGAAGACATCAGGGCATATGGTCTCGCTCACCTCAAAAACCCGAAAGACGCGATCGCGAAGACGGCTCGCCTCGACGAAACAACAAAGCCCGCAACGGCAGCTACAGTTGAAGTTGCTGCAGTAGCGCCCGCGACACCGGCGATCGTCAATGCACCCTCAGAAGCACCGACGCAAGCGTCCGCTGCCACTGACCGGATTGTCATTCCCTCCAAGGATGAAGTGGCTGCACGGGAAGAAAAAGAGCTTCTTGCCCTCGCTGCAGTACCGGCGTTAATAGCAGCACCGCTCGCTGCCAACCCGCCCGTGCCTACGCCGCGGTCTGGCGCGCCAATCAGACAGGCTGAAGTCGAAGTTGCCTCGGTTGAGGAGAAGACTGACGCTGCCGCATCATCAGGCCCCGATGCTTCTTCCGCCTTCGGCCTTGTTCTATCCGGCCGGGACAGTGACGTTCCATTGCCGATGTCACGCCCTGCAGCTCCATCCAATGCGGGCGGTCGTGGCGCGCCGGCAGCCCTCGCCTATGCCAAAGTCGAAAACGACGAAGATGACGATAACGATGATGACGTCACGCCACGGATCCGCAAGCCGACCATCGCTGCCGGCCGTGGCGTAGCGATCTATGACATCTCGGCCGGCACCGTTTACCTGCCGAGCGGCGAGCGTCTCGAAGCTCATTCTGGTCTTGGCAAGATGCGTGACAATCCGCATTATGTCGATCAGAAGATGCGCGGGCCAACACCGCCGCATACCTATGCTTTGACGATGCGCGAAGCCCTTTTCCACGGGGTGGAAGCCATTCGGTTGACGCCATTGGGCGGCGCCGGTGCAATCCATAATCGCGTCGGTCTGCTGGCGCACACCTACATGCTCGGTGCACGCGGCGATTCCAACGGTTGCGTCTCCTTTAAAGACTACAAGCGCTTTCTTGCAGCCTTTAAGCGCGGCGAGATTCGGCAAATGGTTGTTGTGGCTCGTATGTCTGATGCTCCGTCCTTTGCCTCTTCACCGGCAAGCGGCGGCGCGAAGAAGACCCTGGCTTCGTTGCTCTTCTCGAAGTCTTGAGAGTTGACGCGGCGCACGCGATGAAATGCGACGCATCGGTACCGCTATCGAAGTCTATTACGGAGTTCTTACCCTGCTCTTCCGCAAGGAAAGTCTCGATTGCAGACCTGGTACGATCTTTTTACTTTAGCCGAAAGACACCTGCCTCTACCGTCGCGCCTTCAGGCAGGCCAAAATCCCTGACGTCATAACTGGCAATCTCGCAAAGGCGCTCGCGAGGCAGTGACGTACGACCCGGGTCGCCGATCAGGATATCGATGGTGTGCCGCGAACAATCACTCAAGAACGTAAACATTGAGCGAGCTACTTTCTCGTCGTAGAAGACATCGCCCGCGAGTATAAGATCAATCTGATCTAAGACGTTTGTCGCATCAAGCATGCCGCCAGCAATCTCGATGTGGACTGAATTGGCCGCGCTATTGAGTTTCATGGCTTCGATCGCATAGTCGTCGATCTCGGCCGCGCGCACGATACGCGCACCGCACAAAGCCGCAACGATTGCGACAAAGCCTGATCCAGCGCCGAGGTCCAGGATTCGTTTGCCGCACACAAGCTGTGGATTGCGTGCAATATGGTGAGCCAACGCCCATCCGCCGGCCCAAAGATAGGCCCAGTATGGCGAAGCCGAGGATTTCCCTCTGACGAACGTGCTCAACCTACTTCCAGGATGAGCAAGATAAAGACGGATCGGAAGAGGATCGGTAAAAGTCATCAGTGCGAGATGACGGCGCAGAAGACGCGCCTTTTGCTCAGCACGATCGAATGATCCTGCCGAGCAAGTCGCACCCACGATTTTCAGCCCTTCTTCTTTTTACCGGCAAACTGCTTGCCTTTGCCGGCATTACGCGTATCGCCGGACCGTTCCGGCTTTCCTGCAAAACGCTTCTTCTGCTGATCGTCGCCGCGAGGTTGCCATGCTTGTTTCGTCGCAGGTCGCTCATCCCGCCGCTTTTCGCGCGGTTCGGCCGCAGAGGGCTTGTCGCTTCGCTGACGGCTGAGATCCGGCTGTCCCTGCAGACGCTTCAGGCGCATGCCCCTTTCCAGGGTCCCGTTCGGACCAGCACCGGCCAAAAGCGCTTCGGCGCTGTCGGCTGCAATCTCAATGAACGTTTCATCCTGCTGCATCTTGATCGCGCCGATATCACGCTTGGTCAATCCGCCATTGCGGCAGAGCATCGGAATAATCCAGCGCGGTTCGGCATTTTGACGCCGACCGACAGAGATCGAAAACCAAACGCTTGGCCCAAACTCACCACGCGGACCGTTGTCGATCGGAAATTCGCGTTTACGGTCTGCGCCTTCGCGTGGTTTGCGGCTCTTCGTGTCGTGAACATTGACATCAATCAGTTCTTCAGGAGCCGACTGCCGCGCGCGGTAAAGATTGAGGAAAGCCGCAGCCAATTTTTCCGCGCCATGCGCCGCAAGAAGACGTTCGGCGAGAGGCTGTTCTGCTTCCCCGACGGGGCTTTCAAAAATTGGATCGGCCAAGAGGCGCTCTTCGTCTCGACGCGTGACGTCATCGGCCGAAGGTGGACGCGTCCAACTTGCATCGATATTGGCCCCATCCAGCAGTCGCTCAGCCTTACGGCGCGCGTTGAGCGGAACGATCAGCGCGCTTACGCCCTTGCGTCCAGCGCGACCGGTTCGGCCACTGCGATGCAGAAGCGTTTCCGAATTGGTCGGCAGATCGGCGTGAATGACAAGCTCGAGTCCAGGAAGATCGATACCGCGTGCTGCGACGTCTGTCGCGATACAAACGCGCGCACGACCATCGCGCATCGCCTGCAGAGCATGACTGCGTTCGTTCTGTGTCAATTCGCCAGAAAGAGCAACGACATCGAAATTGCGGTTGTGGAGGCGAGCGGTCAAGTGATTGACTGCTGCGCGCGTCGAGCAAAATACGATCGCGTTGCGCGCTTCATGGAAGCGCAAGACATTGACGATGGCGTTTTCGCGATCGGAGGGCACAACTACGAGTGCCTGATAGTCAATATCGACATGCTGGCTTCTCTCAGCCTCTGTCGTAATACGCGCTGCGTTCTTCTGATAGCTTGCGGCAAGACGAGCGATCGCGGCTGGCACAGTGGCCGAAAACATCAACGTGCGTCGTTCGGCAGGCGCCGTATCGAGAATGAATTCCAGATCTTCGCGGAAACCGAGATCCAGCATTTCATCCGCTTCATCGAGAACGACAGCCTTGAGCTGTGAAATATCGAGCGAGCCACGGCGGATATGGTCGCATAATCTGCCTGGAGTGCCGACGATGATGTGCGCGCCGCGTTCCAGTGCACGCCTTTCCGTACGGGGGTCCATCCCGCCGACGCAACTTGCAATAACGGCGCCGGTCATCTCGTAGAGCCATTCCAACTCGCGGCAAACCTGCAGAGCGAGCTCGCGTGTCGGTGCAATCGCCAAAGCCAAGGGCGCACCTGCTCTACTAAATCGCTCGGATCCTTCAAGAAGCGTGGGCGCCATGGCAAGACCGAAAGCGACTGTCTTACCTGAACCAGTCTGGGCAGAGACAAGAACGTCCCGCTCCAACAAAGCAGAATCCAACATGGATTTTTGGACGGGGGTAAGGGTCTCGTAGCCACGCTTCGTCAACGCGGAGGCGATCGCCGGTACGACGCCATTAAGTTCTGTCATCTTTATCTGTCTTTCGGAATTCTCGTGCGCGACACGCGCAAAAGCCGGTCATGCCGGCTGGGATTGATGCGCGTTCCTACGCCGTTCGCCGGCGAAAGTCAAAGTACAATCGCGTGACAGACTTAATGTTCAAGCTCATGTCACCGACGCTGGAGATAGATTCTCCGGGTCTGGTCCAATGTAGCGTGCACGCGGCCGTATGAGCTGACCGGTTTGGGCCTGCTCCATCGCGTGCGCGAGCCAACCGGCGACACGCGCCAGAGCGAAGATCACCAATGGGGCATCTTCGGGCAGATCGTAAGCCGCCGTCATAGCCATCAAGGCAAAATCGACCGTGACTGCCTCCCCTATCAATTCTTCGCCAATCTGCCTGAGCTCAGCAAAAATCTTCGGCACAGGGATATTGTCGAGGAGACTTTGCGCACGCGGGTCGCCGTTTGGATAGAGCGGATGACCAAATCCCGCCGGCGCAATCGCCTGTTGCAGAACCATTTTGACGGCTTCGGCAGATCCAATGGATCGCGCGGTCCTCAAGAGATTTGCTACGCCGTGCCACGCACCGCCATGACGTGGACCCGTCAAGGTCGCAAGGCCGCAGAGAACGCATGCGGATAAAGAGGAGCCGGATGAGGCGCAGACGCGTGACGCAAAGGCAGACGCGTTGAGTTCATGATCGGCAAGAAGAACAAGCGATCGCCTGAGAGCATCGGCGGCGTCTGGCCTGTCCCAAGCCAAGGCGAGCCTCAGATGCATAGGCTGATCGGCTTTGCCAGGAGCCAGGGCATCAGCCACGTCATGAAAAACGGTCCAGGCTTCGGAGACGAGCGCGGAACGCGACCGACCGAGCGAAGGCAGATCGTGGGATACCCGCGATGCCAGTTTGGTGAATGCCACCGCTATAGAGGGGCAGACAGCTTCGCCAGCAGCGCGAATCGCAGTCCTCGGAGCGCTCGCCTCCCACAACAAGGCGGCGATATCCTCCAAAGTCGCGTCTCTGGACATAAGGATGGCGTCGCGACCGCGATAGAACAATCGCTCGTTTCGTACCGTTGATATTGTCGATGGCAGAATGGGATCGCCCCATCTGATTGCCTCGGCCGCAACTGCTTCGGCTTTGCGTCGACCTGAATGGCGCTGCGCCAATCGCATAACGTCTTCAAGGCGATAGAGGCTCTTCCGCGGATTGGTGGGATCCGGTTTGGCGTGGATCCGGCCACGGCTCACATTCGCATAAAGCGTCTGGGGCTTGGTACCTAGTCTTTCAAGTGCCTCGTCTGCGGATATCCAGGTCATGGGCGTGACATTGATGTTATGGATCAAGATTGACGTCAATGTATGTAAGAGCAATCCTTGCGTTGGTAAAGGAGAAAACTATGACCAAGAGTGGATTGGACGACGTCATCGCAACGGAAACTCGCCTTTCGGACGTCGACGGAGAAGCTGGACGCCTGATCATTGTAGGGCTTGCCCTCGAGGAACTTGCCGGTCGTGCAGGCTATGAAGAGACAGCAAGTCTTTTGCTGCGCGGGCTTTTCAATGAGCCAGTCAATGCGCATTCTATGCGAGAGCAGGTTGGACAGGCACGTGTCGAGGTTTTTGCGCGAATGTCCAGATTAGACGCTGATCTCGCTTTTATGCCGCCAGTAGATGCGATGCGCGCGCTGATCGCGCTTCTGCCCGATCAAGGAGATCTTCGCTGCGCCCTCACGCTGATGGCAGCTCCCGCCGTTTTTCTGCCTGCCCTGCTGAGGATGCAGAAGGGCTTGGCTCTGATCGCACCAGATGAGCGCCTTAGTCAGTCCGCCGATATTTTGAGAATGTTGACCGGTGCCATGCCGGACGAAAGCCAGGTTGCAGCCTTGGACGCTTATCTTGTCACGATCTGCGATCACGGCCTGAATGCGTCGACTTTTGCAGCGCGCGTCGTTGCCTCCACCCAAGCAGGCCTCACATCCGCAGTCGTTGCTGCAATTTCCGCTCTGAAGGGGCCACTGCATGGCGGAGCTCCTGGGCCAGTGCTGGATATGCTCGATTCGATTGAGAAGCCTGAACTCGCAAGGTCATGGTTAAGCGCAGCACTCGATCGGGGAGACCGTCTCATGGGTTTTGGTCACCGCATTTATCGCGTGCGCGATCCACGGGCTGACGCTTTGAAGGCAGCGCTAGGTCCGCTCGTAGCCTCCGGGCGTGTCAACAAAGAGCGGATTGCTCTTGCTGAAAGTGTCGAACGCGCAGCTCTGGCAATCCTGAGAGAACGAAAGCCGAATCGCTCGCTCGACGTCAATGTAGAGTTTTACACCGCGGTCCTTCTGGAATCCCTCGGCTTCCCGAGGGATGCATTCACCGGGGTTTTTGCCATAGGTCGAACCGTTGGATGGATCGCACATGCGCGCGAGCAAGCGATCGATGGTCGGCTCATCAGGCCAAAGTCCGCATACGTCGGTGAAATGCCCGCCGCAGCCTGAGCTCGGCATCCTGATCTCAGCACAAATGCTGCAGTTCCCATGCGGATGCTGACAATAAAAAAAGCGCCGCTGCGGTTCGAGCCGCGGCGGCGCTCACTTTTGACCATTGAGTTGCGGGTATGTCTACACGAGGCGGCTTTGCTCGATGGCCGCACCGATGAAGCTTGAGAAGAGCGGATGCGGATCTAGCGGCCTGCTCTTAAGTTCAGGGTGATACTGCACACCAATAAACCAGGGATGATCGGGATATTCGATCGTCTCCGGCAAGACGCCATCAGGCGACATTCCCGAAAAAACGAGACCACAGCTTTCAAGACGGTCCTTGTAGTCGATATTCACTTCGTAGCGATGGCGATGACGTTCAGAGATTTCTGTCGACCCATAGATATCGGCGATCTTGGTATCTTTCTTCAGAGCTGCCCGATATGCACCGAGCCGCATGGTACCGCCCAGATCGCCGCTTGCGGTTCTCTTCTGCAGTTCATTGCCTCTCAACCATTCCGTCATCAAGCCGACCACCGGCTCTTTGGAAGGACCGAATTCCGTTGACGATGCATCTTCAATGCCGGCAAGGCTGCGCGCCGCTTCAATGACGGCCATTTGCATTCCAAAGCAGATGCCAAAATATGGAACCTGCCGCTCGCGTGCGAAGCGCGCTGCCAAAATCTTACCTTCCGAACCACGCTCGCCGAAGCCGCCTGGAACCAGAATACCGTGGACTTTTTCGAGATAGGGAACAGGATCCTCTTTTTCGAAAACTTCCGATTCAATCCATTCGAGATTGACCTTGACCCGATTGGCAAATCCGCCGTGATGCAGGGCCTCGATCAAAGATTTATACGCGTCCTTCAAGCCGGTATATTTTCCAACGATGGCAATCGTGACCTCGCCTTCAGGGGTGCGAATGCGATTGCAAACATCCTCCCATTGCTGCAAGCGCGGTTTCGGGGCCGGTTCGATCCCAAAAGCAGCCAGCACTTCGTTATCAAGCCCTTCCTTATGATAGGCCATTGGCACATCATAAATGTTGGAAACGTCGAGCGCCTGGATAACCGCCGATGGACGGACGTTACAAAATAGCGAGAGCTTTCTGCGTTCGGCTTCAGGGATTTCGCGATCGGCCCGAACAAGAAGAATATCCGGAGCTATACCAAGGGCCTGGAGTTCCTTGACCGAATGCTGTGTCGGCTTTGTCTTCAACTCTCCGGCAGCTGGAATGAACGGCATCAGCGTCAAATGCAGGTAGATGGCCGTGTTGCGAGGAAGATCATTCCCGAGCTGGCGAATAGCCTCCAGGAATGGCATCGCCTCGATATCGCCCACTGTACCGCCGATTTCACAGATAACGAAATCGTAGTCCTGGTTGCCTTCGGTAATGAAGTCCTTGATCTCGTTCGTAACATGCGGAATGACTTGTACCGTCGCGCCGAGGTAATCGCCGCGACGTTCTTTATCAATGATGTTCTTATAGATCCGGCCCGTCGTGATGTTATCGGTCTTCGTCGCCGAACGTCCCGTAAAGCGTTCGTAGTGACCGAGGTCGAGATCGGTTTCCGCGCCATCATCGGTCACGAAGACCTCCCCATGCTGTGTGGGGCTCATGGTGCCGGGATCGACGTTGAGGTAGGGGTCGAGCTTACGCAAGCGAACACGGTAACCGCGTGCCTGAAGGAGAGCTCCCAAAGCGGCAGCTGCAATTCCCTTGCCAAGAGAGGAAACCACGCCGCCTGTGATGAATACATATCGCGCCATGGGAGTCATGGGATACCTTCTCAAAAACGATTCCGCCAGCCTAAAATTCTCAACTAAGAGATTTTAGGGGCGCCAAGTTGAACAATGGCGCACTCTCTGTTCGTGCACCGAAGTGAAGAGCTTTCAACAAAAGAAAACCGGCAGGTCGTAAAACCTGCCGGTAACTTCTTTCTCATACCCGATTACTGGCCGTTCGGAACGGTGCCGGGAGCAGGTTGGGACGGCGCTGCCGGCGTGGTTGTCGACGGCGACGGAGTGGTGGGCGCTGCCGTCGATGGCGCCGGGCTCGCGGGCGCTGTCGCTGGTGCGGCTGGCGCAGCCGGGCTCGTAGGTGCCGGTGCAGCACTTGACGGCGCGCTCGGCGCAGGAGCCTGCGAACCTTCTGTCGGTACGCCGTTGCCGTTCGTTTGGGCCGGGGCAGCCGGAGCTTGGCCGTTAGAAGGGCTCAGGGAATCAAGAATACCATTGCCCTGCCCGCTCGTTGCCGGAATGCGATTCAAGATGTCACTGGTGTTGTTTTGATAGCGGTTCAAAATCCCAAGACCCAAAGAGGTCAGGAAGAAGAGTGTCGCGAGGATCGCCGTCGTGCGAGTCAAAGCGTTTGCCGTGCCGCGCGCAGACATGAAGCCGGAACCGCCGCCGATCCCAAGGCCCCCGCCTTCAGAGCGCTGAATAAGCACCACGCCGACAAGCGCCAGCACGATCATGAGGTGAATAACGATCAGAATGGTTTGCATTGATTGGTTTCCCTGCCCCTGACCGGGGCATAGTTATTTATGGCCGGCTCTTTACATGAGGCCAGCGCCCATTCCAAGCCCTCGCGGACGCTTTTAAGCGAGCAGAGTTTCGTAAGCGCTGTAAATGGCAAGGAAGTCCGCAGATTTCAAGCTTGCGCCTCCGACCAAGGCTCCATCGACATTATCGATTGCCATCAGTTCCGCCGCGTTTGAGGGTTTTACCGATCCACCATAAAGAATCCGGATCTTCTTCCCTTCGCCGCCGAAGCGGGCGACAAGATCATCGCGCATATATTGATGGGCGATCTTGATGTCTTCTGCTGTCGGCGTAAGGCCTGTCCCAATGGCCCATACGGGTTCATAGGCGATGACTGTGTTTTCTGCAGAAGCGGCATCCGGCACTGATTCCAGAAGCTGCCTTTTAAGAACTTGCAAGGTCTGCTCTGCCTGACGCTCTTCCGCGGTTTCGCCGATGCAGATAATCGCCGTCAGATCGGCTGCAAATGCCGCCTCTGCCTTTGCACGGACGAGCGCGTCCGTTTCCCCATGATCGGTTCGCCGCTCCGAGTGACCGACGATCACGTAAGTTCCGAAACAATCTGCAATCATATCAGCAGAAATGTCACCGGTATGAGCACCGGAGACCGCCTGGTGACAATCTTGCGCACCGATTGAAAGCGGGCTGTCAGTTGCCAGCGCAGTCGAAACATAAAGAAGTGTCGCGGGAGGGCAGATGAGAGCTTCGACCTTTTGCGACAGCGGCCCGGACACACCTTCAGCGATCGCTTTGATTTGGCTAAGCGCGTCGCGCGTCCCGTTCATTTTCCAATTGCCCGCTACGAGCGGCCGCACATCTGGCGTCATTTTCTCCCCTCCAAATTACCCGTATGGGCCATAACAAAACGATCTGCGGATTGAAAGCCGGCAACAGAGGAGAGATCAAAAAAGTCGCGCAGAATGAAGCACGCTCAGTTCCATGGCTCGCGACTTCAAGACGACAGGATCCAGTTCAATGTCTCGCGCCAATCAATCATTCTGATTGGCGTTCCATGATTACCGGTATCGAAGAGCGTGAAGCGCGTCGGATAGCCGCTCTTGTGAAGCTTTTCAAAAAGCCCCTGCTGATCGGCTGCCGAATAGACCGGATCGCGGCTCCCATGCCCGAACCAGATGGGACGCTTTGCCTTGAAGTAAGGGCTCTTCTGGAAATCCGGATCCATGACCCCGCTGAGGATGACCATCCCTTTCAACCGCGCCACGCTTGCTTGATCGCGTGTTTCGCCCCAGCAGATCTGACTGCCCATGGAAGCGCAGGCAAGAATAACGGGACGGCCGGGCGCATTTTCACTGGCGTAGCGGATCAACTCGGCGACGGCGCTAGCGCCATCGCTGTCGAAGGTCTTCACCGTCGGTGAGTAATAGACGCCGCCATTGCCGGCGACCAGATTTTTCAGACGATTGAAGTTTCCGCCAAAGGTAAAGTCATTCGCCCCGAGGCGCCGGGTGCCATCTCTGCCGTGGATGAATATCACAGTAAAGGCCGCGTTTTTTGCAGGCCCAACACGCGTGACGTCGATCCTCTTGCCGTTCAATGACAGCGTTTCTTCAACCTGTAGCTTTTTGATCGCAAGCGACACATATTTCTGCTGAACGCGGCGTTCGGGTATGTCGTCGCGACCGTTGATATCGCGCATTTCATCATATCCAATGACTTTGAATGCGCCGCCATCCGCGCTGGAAAGCACCTGTTGTGTTGAAAACAATTCGTCCTTGTAAGGCGGCAAGGTCTCCGCGTTGGTCGAATTAGGCGCAGTAAACAGAAAAAATGCCGCAATTGTCGCGAAATAACGGCAATGACTTGTGGACATCGGCATATCTCAGGCTCCTCTTTCGCGCCAGCGGCTTGCCATTCGTCCGCCAACAAAGCAAATCAGTTATTTGAGAGCGCGACGCGTCAGTTTGAGTAGCGTCGCATAGAGACGCGCTTTCTGGCAGAATCGGCCCGATTCGCAAGCCTGTCACGTAATGTCGCTATTCCGCGTCAGGCGCATCCATCACGATACGGAAGATCTGAACGACCTCATGGACGATAGCAACGACCTTTTCTCCGCTCTTCCCATCGATCAGAAGTCAAAGGCGTCAAACGATGCTTCCGGCGAACCGGCAAAGGCGACCAGCATCGTGAAACCCAATGCGGCGGTCTCGGCATCTGCATCGGGAGATGATTACGGTGCGTCCTCCATCCGCGTGCTGGAAGGCCTCGAGCCTGTCCGCATGCGACCGGGCATGTATATCGGTGGAACGGATGAGAAAGCGTTTCATCATCTTTTCGCCGAAGTGATCGACAACTCGATGGATGAGGCCGTGGCCGGCCACGCCGATTTCATCGATGTTTATCTTGCGTTGGATGGATCGCTGACCGTGACTGATAATGGTCGTGGGATCCCAGTGGAAAATCACCCTCAGGTTCCGGGGAAGTCCACCCTCGAAGTCATCATGACCAAGCTGCACGCTGGCGGCAAATTCGACGGCAAGGCTTATGAAACCTCCGGTGGCTTGCACGGCGTCGGCGTTTCGGTTGTCAATGCGCTTTCGGATATTCTCGAGGTCGAAGTTGCTCGCGGTAAGAAGCTTTATCGTCAGCGATTTTCCCGCGGCGTTCCACTGGCCGGACTAGAAGAACTCGGCGACGTCCATAATCGCCGCGGTACCCGTGTGCGCTTCCATCCCGATCCGCAGATCTTTGGCGAACACGCTAAGTTCGATCCAGGCCGCGTGTTTCGCATGGCGCGATCGAAGGCCTATCTTTTTGGCGGCGTCGAAATCCGCTGGAGCTGCGAAGCCGGCCTATTGCCGGAAGGATCGGATATTCCTGACAAAGCGGTGTTTCATTTCCCTGGCGGCCTGAAGGATTACCTTCAGGCGACCATGGGCAAAGAGTTCACCGTGACGCGGGAAATCTTTGCGGGCAAGACAGAGAAAACAAGCGGCCATGGATCGGTGGAGTGGGCCATCACATGGTATGGCGGCGACCCTCAAGTCCACTCTTATTGTAACACGATCCCGACGCCAGAAGGCGGCACGCATGAAGCCGGTCTGCGCATTGCATTGACCAAAGGCCTGAAGAACTACGCTGAGTTGACGCAAAACAAGCGCGCCCAGCAGATTACCACGGACGACGTGATGATCTCGGGGATCGGCATGCTTTCGGTCTTCATACGAGAGCCGGAATTCGTTGGGCAGACGAAAGACAAGCTCGCCACCGTAGAAGCACAGAGGATTGTCGAAAATGCGCTGCGTGATCCTTTCGATCACTATCTTGCGGGCAATCCAGCGGAAGCGGCCAAACTTCTCGATTGGGTGATTGAGCGCGCAGAAGAGCGGCTGCGCCGGCGTAAAGAGAAGGAAGTCAATCGTAAGACGGCTGTCCGCAAGCTACGCCTTCCTGGCAAGCTCGCCGACTGCTCGCAGAACACGGCAGAAGGCGCCGAACTCTTCATCGTTGAGGGCGATTCGGCAGGCGGCTCGGCGAAGCAAGCGCGCAATCGCGCCAACCAGGCGATCTTGCCGCTTCGAGGGAAGATTCTCAACGTCGCCTCGGCGGGTCGTGAAAAGCTGTCAGCCAATCAACAGCTTGCGGATCTGATTCAGGCGCTAGGATGCGGAACACGCACCAAATATCGCGAAGAGGACCTTCGCTACGAACGCATCATCATCATGACCGATGCGGACGTGGACGGTGCCCATATTGCCTCGCTCCTCATCACCTTCTTTTATCAGGAAATGCCGGAACTCATCCGCGGCGGTCACCTGTTCCTTGCTGTTCCGCCACTTTTCAAAATCACGCAGGGCGCGAAATCGGCCTATGCTCGCGATGATATTCATCGCCAGCAGCTGATGGAGAAAGAATTCAGGGGCAAGGGCAAGATCGAAATTTCCCGCTTCAAAGGTCTCGGCGAGATGTTGCCGGCTCAGTTGAAGGAAACGACCATGGATCCCACAAAGCGGACGCTTCTTCGCGTTGGCATTGACGAAGTGGATTTCGAAGGTACACGGACGGCAGTGGATGATCTGATGGGAACGAAAGCGGATGCGCGCTTCCGCTTTATCCAAGAAAGAGCAGCCTTCGCGGAAAATCTCGACATTTGAGGCCGAGAATAACGGAAGCATCTTGCCATTTGACCTGACGCCGTCACAATGATTGCACAACTAGGATCTAATGGAACTAACCATTGGGGGCGAACCGGTTGAGCAAACCGGGCACTAAAGCTCGTGTTGTTATTGCACGCGTCAACCGCAACGCCCATATTCCCGAGACACGAGCCGGAGCATTACGTTGAGCCTTCCCACCAAAAGCAGCAATAGGAAGAGCGCCCCGCGTTGGATTGGGCCGACGGGCCCAGCCCGAACGCCTCTCATTCCGTCTATTTCTGCGGCCCGGTGGCTGTTGCTTCTTATCGCCGCTGCAGGTGTTTACTTCTTCCACGGCTTCCTTATCCCTGTGCTGGCTGCCCTTGTCATCGGATTTGCCAGCTGGCCGCTATTTCGTCGACTTTTGTCGCAGGTGAATGGAAACACGACGATTGCAGCTACAATCGCGATCATCTGCATCGTGGCCTTCATTGTGCTTCCGCTCGGTTTTGCCATTCACTACACGACCGGCGAAGTGAAAGACTGGCTGACTTGGGCGATCAAAGCAAATCGCGAAGGCGCACCGACACCGCAATGGATGCTGGCGCTACCCTTTGCTGGCCCTTATGTGGACCAGATCTGGACAAAATATGTGGGCAGCCCCGGCGCATTGGGCGAGTTTATTCAGGCAGTCAGCGGTGCGCATATCGGAAATATCTATCGGGCCGTCGTGGTGGCAGGTGGTAATGCGTTTCACCTTCTCCTAACCATGCTTTTCATGCTGATAGCGCTGTTCTTTGTCTACCGCGATGGTAGCGCGTTTTCCCGTCAGATCGATATGCTGGGCGAGCGAATACTCCCCAATCGGTGGGAACGGATTTCGCGCGTCGTTCCGGCTACCATCAGTTCCACTGTCGTGGGCATGACATTGATCGCTATTGGCGAGGGCATCGTTCTCGGCGTTGCCTATTTTATCGCTGGCGTTCCCTCACCCGTTACCCTCGGCGTCATCACCGGCATCATGGCCTTGATACCAGGTGGCGCGCCCCTCTCCTTCACCCTTGTTTCGGTCTATCTCGTGGCAAGCGGTTCGCATGTTGCCGGGATTGCCCTATTGACCTGGGGGACGGTCGAACTCTTCATTGTTGATAAGACGCTGCGACCAAAGCTTGTGGGCGGGCCTATCAAGCTTCCTTTCCTTCCCACATTCTTCGGCCTGGTTGGCGGTGTGAAGACTATGGGCTTTCTGGGACTGTTCATTGGACCGGTGCTCATGGCGCTTCTCGTGGCGATATGGCGCGAGTGGTTGCGTGATATCGCAGAGACCCCGGAAGAGCCAATGGCGGAGGCCGTTATTGGCGAAACTCAGCCTCCGACACGTCGTATTGCCGAAGGCTGATATTGGTAAAGCGATGTCGGAAGGCACGCTGAGCCGACCTCGGAACTGGTGTGAAACAGCCTGTCATCTCGCCAGTGAGTTTAGGGCCTTGCCTTCTTTCGGTTTCAATTCAGGGGCACAACAGGCGCTTTAGATCTTCATTGAAAGAATCCGATATGTCTGCTGCTCTTATTGCAATGACGATTTTAGGATGCAACGACGCGGTGACGAGCTGCCGCTATGTCGCGACGGTCGACAAGAAGTGGGAAACGGTTGCTGACTGTAACACTGCCTCTGAAAAGAGAGTTCAGCTCTATACAAACGCAAATTACCCCACTGTTATTGCGGTATGCGAAAAACCTCAATCAGAGGAAGTAAGTCCGACAGTTGCTGCAACCCCGCCAGAAAACCAACCCAAACCGCCTTTAGAGACCGTGCAGTCTCCCAGCTTTGCTGCACGGATCGCTGCTGAAGTAAGAGCGCATCTTCCGTCAGGCAATGCAATGACCACCGTCATTGCCAAACCGGTACATTACGTGTCGGATGGCTATGCCTGGATGGTACGTCAGTTCTGAGTCCTCGGAGGAAGCAGACCCCAGTTTCGTGAAACCACGAGCTGTTCGACGAGACCCCGACTCCGCTTGCCTGTGCTTAAAGCGCTTTGTCGCAATTTCTATTTTTGAGCAGCGATTAGGCGGCAGTCAAAAGGCGCGACGACGCATATTGGCGTGCAAAGGCTCGCTGTT
Source organism: Oryzifoliimicrobium ureilyticum (assembly GCF_037199735.1). Taxonomy (NCBI): domain Bacteria; kingdom Pseudomonadati; phylum Pseudomonadota; class Alphaproteobacteria; order Hyphomicrobiales; family Rhizobiaceae; genus Oryzifoliimicrobium; species Oryzifoliimicrobium ureilyticum. The sequence goes on from NZ_JBBBVQ010000015.1 coordinate 29,946, forward strand.
CGTCGATCTGAAGTCGTTGCACAAAATCAATGAGTTCTTGTCTTGAATTTAGCTGCCCACCCGCTTTACCGAAACGTGACACCAGCTTGCGCGTCACACCGGCCATGATCGTTTCTCGCCGGCTAGCCGCGGCATTCCTCCATAACATCGTCGCCTCAACAAAGACGACGGTCATGTCGGAAGGAATACCAGCCAAATCATAGAGCGCAGATACAGCGTGACTGCGACCGTTTGCGATCACCGAGCGAACACGGCGCTCATCGCATCGTGTCAAAGCGACGATGGCTGCCGCAAAGAATTCGGTTCTGCCGGTGCAGAGGGCACGCATCATAAGCGAGGTAGTCAGCTGTTCGGTTTGTTGCAAAAAGCCGACAAGCTCAGGAAGCTGCTCTGGCAAAGCCTCTTCGGCGATGGCACACGCTGTCGTCTCCAGCGCCTCACGCGCCATCTCTTCTAGATGATCTTGCGGAAGTACGGCCTGGACCAACGGCATGTCTGCGAAAGCAGCGGATAGCCGCATTGCCAGCAAATGGCGCGCTTGCAGCGTCAGATCCGACCTCGACAAGAGAACATCCCTGATTTCGTTGTTATGTCCGAACCGTTCCGCGATCCGGGTAAGTGAAAAGGACGGCAGCGACGCACCCTCATTTTCCAACAAACAGAGCAGTTCGTCTTTATCTCCAATTTCCGCGATGGCTGCGCAAACCGACGGGGAAAGCTGCGCTCTCGCAGCAATCATCATGCGCGTCGCGCTGCTGCCACGAACTGCAATCTCAACCAGATCATGATCGGACAGCAGTGGCGAACATATCAACACGTGGCCCGCCACTTCAGGCTTATCGCCAGCCAGTGACAAAACGACGGCGCGTGGAGCGTCTTTCGACCAAGCCAGAGCTTCTGAAAGCGCTGCGCGCACAGCCGGCGCCGGATCGTCAAGGAGATAGACCATCGCCATTTCTGCCGCATGCCGTTCGTCGACAGACATTGGCGAGAGAAGATAGGCCCGCCCTAACGCATTTGCAGCGCGCGCTCTATCCTTAGACTTCGCACCTCGTGCCCAACGAAGAAAAGCGTCAACGACCACAATACGCCCCGATTCTCATCGCGCTTCCGAAAGCGCGGTACCCTTATGAAAACCGTAAAGACAAATGGTTTACTTTCCGTTCACCATGTTATTGAGCTCATTACTTTTTCAGATCCGTCCGACCAAGCTTCTTGCGACGACTTAGACTTTCGGTCGCATCATTTCGAACACTTCGCTCGCTTCGTTATAGTCCATATATCCCAAACGAGCTACGGGCTTTGCCAGCGCCATATCGAGACGCCCGTCTCTGATGATGCCTTCATCGATGTGGATACCGACCACCTGGCCAAAGGCCATAATGTTTTCAGAGGGCGCGCAATCCAGACCTTTTGGGACGATGATCTCCGTGACCTTGCACTCGAGGACGGCAAGCGCTTCGGCGACGTAGGGCGCATCGACGATCTTTCCCATTTCTGGCGTCAGGCCAGCAAAGGAAAATTCATCGACACCATATGGCAGCGCAGCCGACGACAGGTTCATTTTCTCCACCAAATCCCTGCCGACAAAGTTGCAGGTGAAGACACCGGTTTCCTCAGCGTTTTTTACGCTGTGTTTTGCGCCTGCCGATGAGAACATGACCAGCTTAGGCCGATCGGACACCGCGTTGAAAAACGAATAAGGGCCGAGATTGAGCGAGCCATCCTTGCCCTTGGTTCCGATCCAGCCGATCGGCCGCGGCGAGACGATTGCCTTGAACGGATCATGCGAAAGGCCGTGGCGATTTGTATCGGTGGTGTAGAACATGCTCTCAGCTTTCGCCATGCCAGGTAACGACGTCAGACAATTCGGGCCGCGGGCGTTCGACAGGTGGGAAGGTTGTGGATCCGATATGGATAAAGCCAGCCACTTTCTCTCCGTCCCGCACGCCAAGAAGCGGATAAGCGCGCTCATCGAAGGCGAACCATTCGGACAGCCAATTGGCGACATATCCATGGGCATTCGCAGACATGATGAGATTGAGGCACACCGCGCCGGCTGACATGACCTGCTCCCATTCGGGTATTTTGACGTGCGGCGCAGCCGTGCTCATTACGCCAACAACCACAGGCGCGCGCGTAAAACGGTTCCTCTCGACCTCAATCATTTCAGCCGAAAGATCAGGCTTGGCTTTAAGAGCAAGTTTAAGCAGCTCTTCGCCAAGGCGCGCCCTTTCCTCGCCCCGGTAAATGATGAAACGCCATGGTGCGAGTTTGCCATGATCGGGAACCCGAACGGCTAAGCGCAAGATATCTTCAATTTCAGCCTTGTCAGGCCCAGGTTCGCACATCTGAAATGCAGGAATGGAACGGCGGGTGGCCAAGTAGTCGATCAGCTTGATATCTGATTTCATGGGGAAGCTTTCATTATCTATCATCGAGGCCAGGCAGGGTCTTGAATTTGCCATGGCATTGGTTTTGAAGTGGCTTGTATGAGATATAATGTCAATTGCTGCGACAGAACACGATGAGAGCCGTTTCTCTTGCCGGGCGCATCACCCTTGCGGCAAGCCTTGTCGCCGCTGCACAATTGCCTGCTCTTGCCGAAAATCCATTTCAACAATTTCATCAACTCGATACGACCAGCAAGACGTCGAAGCCAGATGCTTTCGTTGCGCCCGGAACAGTCCCGGAAGGCGTGAAGCTTCATTCTGTAGGGTTTGACGCAAAATTGACTAAGGATGGCCCTGCAATCGAGGACGGCTTGGTATGGTATGTCTTCAGCCCTGTCCCCGGGCCGGACGGCAAACTTCCAATGGTTGCGACATCGCGGGGCGGATCGGCGAATTTCCAGCTGGCGCCTGGCGATTACTTCGTTAACGTGTCTTTCGGACGAGCAGGCGCCACTCGGAAGCTCACAGTCGAGGATCAAGGCGAGCCGGCGCGCCAAACAATGGTTCTGGATGCCGGCGGCCTCCTCCTGAACGCGGTATCGGGATCTGATGTTCGCATTCGCCCGGATCAACTGAGCTTTTCGATTTACTCCTCCGAAGTTCGCGAGGACGGCGAGCGAGGATTGGTGATGGCGAATGTCCCGCCCGATACAGTAGTAAGGCTCAATGCGGGAACCTACCATATTGTCTCACAATATGGGGATGTGAACGCATCTGTCCGTGCTGACATTCAGGTAGAGGCCGGCAAGTTGACGCAGGCGACGATCCAACACAAGGCGGCGCAGATTACCTTCAAACTTGTCTCCGAACATGGGGGAGAAGCGATTGCGGATACTGCATGGTCGATTTTGACGAAGTCAGGCGACAGCGTCGGCGAAAGCGTCAGTGCCTTTCCGACGATGGTGTTGTCGGAAGGCGAATATTCAGCCGTCGCTCGCAACAAAGACAAAATCTATCAACGCGATTTCAAGGTAGTGGCGGGACGTAACATCGATGTCGAGGTCTTGATGGCCGACTTGCAACCGCAGCAGCCAGCAAATACCGCAGCAAAGACGCTTCAAGTTCAGCAATCAGCACCCGAAGGCCAGCCGCCATCCTCGAATACCGCGCCGCTGCCCAGTTTCGATGAATTGCGAGGCGGCTCGAGCACCAGCACCGATACGGATTGACCGTCAGCCGCTTTATTGCGGCCTCCATCTCCAGTCGCGAATTTCCGGCAGGTCTTCGCCATATTCTCGGACATAGGCTCGGTGCTCGTCCAACTTGGCTGAGAGTGTTTCTATAGCAGTCGGAACTTGCTCAGCAAGCCCTGGGACACGCGCAATAGCTTCCAGAGCTAAGTGATAGCGGTCCAGTTCATTCAAGACTGTCATATCAAAGGGCGTGGTCGTGGTTCCCTCCTCAATGAAACCTCTTACATGAAAATTGTCGTGGTTCGTGCGGCGGTACGTGAGCCGATGAATGAGGTAGGGGTAACCGTGATAGGCAAAAATGACAGGCTTATCCTTCGTGAATATGGCATCGAAGCGATCGCCATCCAGCCCGTGAGGATGTTGTTCTGGATCTTGAAGCGCCAGAAGATCCACGACATTGACGGTCCTGATTTTGAGCTGCGGGATTAAGTCATGAAGAAGCATGACTGCTGCCAAGGTCTCCATGGTCGGCACGTCACCCGCGCAAGCCATGACGACATCCGGTGCAATTGCATCGTCTTCGAAACTAGCCCATTCCCAAGTGCCGATGCCTTGTTGGCAGTGAGCAGTCGCTTCCTCGATGGAAAGATATTGCGCTTCAGGCTGCTTGCCCGCAACGATGACATTGATCCTGTTGTAGGTTCTCATGCAATGATCGGCGACCCACAGAAGGGTATTGGCATCCGGCGGTAGATAAATGCGAACGATGTCAGCTTTCTTGTTTGCAACCAGGTCGATGAAGCCAGGGTCCTGATGGGAAAAGCCATTGTGATCTTGGCGCCAGACATGAGAGGTCAGCAGGTAGTTGAGCGATGAGATTGGCTTTCTCCAGGCAAGTTCACGCGACACCTTGAGCCATTTTGCATGTTGATTGAACATCGAGTCGATGATGTGGATGAAGGCTTCGTAGCAGGAGAAAAGTCCATGGCGACCTGTCAGAAGATAACCTTCAAGCCATCCCTGACACAGGTGTTCACTCAACACCTCCATCACCCGGCCGTCACGCGCAAGGTGCACGTCGTAGTCTTCGATGGCTTGCATCCAAACACGCTGCGTCTCCTCGAAGACGTCGCCAAGGCGGTTAGACTCCGTCTCATCCGGGCCGACGATGCGGAAGTTCTTCGTGTCCGCATTCAGTTTGATGACCTGCGTCAGATATCTGCCGAGAATTTCGGTAGACTGGACCTGCTTCGCACCTCTTTCCCCGATATCGACGGCTGAGGCGCTGATGTCGGGTAAAACAAGCTCTGTGCGAAGCAAGCCCCCATTGGCAAAGGGAGTTGCGCCCATGCGTTTCTCACCTGTGGGTGCGAGCGATCTGAGATCGTCTCTCAGTCGGCCGTCTGCATCGAAGAGATCGTCTGGATCATAACTGCGCATCCATTCTTCCAGGATCGCTCTATGTCCGTCGTCGGCTCGGCAGTTTCCGACAGGAACCTGATGGGCGCGCCAGAAACCCTCGACCTTTTTCCCATCAACCTCTTTGGGTCCTGTCCAGCCTTTAGGGCTCCGCAAGATAACCATTGGCCAGCGCGGAACCGTCGACGAGGCGGTACCTTGGCGTGCTTGGTGCTGAAACTCCCTAATCTGGTCGAAGGCACGATCAAACGCCTTCGCCATTTCGCGGTGCATCTTCTCAGGCTCATATCCTTCAACGAATATCGGCTGATAACCATAGCCGGTGAACAGCCGCTCCAGATCCTCATCACTACTTCTGCCTAGGATCGTCGGGTTCGCGATTTTATATCCGTTCAAATGCAGAATCGGCAAAACCGCCCCGTCACGTGCCGGGTTCAGGAACTTGGTGGAATGCCATGCAGCTGCCAGCGGGCCGGTTTCCGCTTCGCCATCGCCAACCACACAGGCGACAACCAAATCGGGGTTGTCAAAAGCGGCACCGAAGGCATGCACAAGCGCATAGCCGAGCTCTCCGCCTTCGTGGATTGATCCGGGTGTCTCCGGCGCAGCATGGCTGGGAATTCCGCCGGGAAATGAGAATTGTTTAAATAGCCGTCGCATTCCTTCGACGTTCTCTGGAATGTCCGGATATATCTCGCTGTAAGTGCCCTCAAGATAGGTGTTTGCCACCATGCCCGGGCCGCCATGGCCTGGTCCACAAATGTAGAGCACGTCTAAATCGCGCTGCTTGATCATCCTGTTGAGATGAGCGTAGATAAAATTCAAACCCGGGGTCGTTCCCCAATGGCCGAGTAGTCTTGGCTTGATATGTTCCGGCTTGAGCGACTCCTGCAGAAGCGGATTGTCCATGAGGTAGATCTGTCCGACCGACAGGTAGTTAGCAGCCCGCCAATATCTGTCGATCAGCTTGACCTCGTGATCTGATAGCTCTTCAGGTTTGACTGTCTGCATGATCTCATCCTTATGTATTGGGTTTAGAGATGACCTCAAGGCCCTCATCTGCAATGATTTTTTCTTCATTTGTTTGAATGACAAACACCTTGATCGAGCTCTCGGGTGCGCTGATGAGGCAGGCGGATTTGTCGTTCGCATGCTCGTCAAGTTTCAACCCAAGAAAGGCGAGATAACCAGCCACACTTGAGCGGACCGCTGGCTGATTTTCCCCAATGCCGGCCGTGAAGACTAAGGCGTCGAGCCCGCCGATCGCGATGGCGAGGCGCCCAATTTCACCGGCGATCCTAAAATAGAAGAGATCCAGTGCTTCCTTTGCCGCGGATGCTTTGCTCTCCAGCAGTTCACGCGTATTGCCGCTGATCTCCGAGACGCCGAGAAGACCGCACTGGTGGTACAGAAAATCCTCCAGTTGATCAGGACTGGGATGATGTTCGCGCAAGAAATGCACCACGACGCCGGCATCAAGCGCACCCGGCCTCGTGGCCATGGGAATGCCGTCCAGGGCTGAAAAGCCCATGCTCGTGTCACGGCTGACACCACCGGACATAGCGCAAAGACTTGCTCCGCTGCCTAGATGTGCGCAGATTATCCTTCCATTAGCGATATCAGGATCAACCGTCACCAGCTGGCGCGCGATGAATTTGTACGAAAGACCGTGAAAGCCGTAGCGCCTTATGCCGGCTTCGTGCAGAGATCTTGGGATCGCGAGTCGAACCGCCTCCGGTTTTTGCGTCGCGTGAAAGGCAGTGTCGAATGATATCGTTTGCGGCACTTCAGGGTGAGCCTTAGCGACCGCTCGGATGACACGCAAAGCGCCCGGCTGGTGAAGCGGTGCAAGAGGAACAAGCGCCTCGAGTGCAGCAAGCGATTCGGCGGTCGCCAACACAGGCCCGCGAAATTGTGAACCACCATGAACGACCCGATGTCCCGTAAGGACGAGATTGGAAGAAGTGGGAAGAACATAATCGCTTAATTTCGCGATGAGACGATCATCGACCTCTTCGACAGTGCCAAGATCGAGTCGACCTTCTATCCCCTCGCCTGAATAGTGCAGGTTAGCATTGTCTCCGAAGCTGAGACTGCCCTTGCCAAGCTGAACCGCCTTGTTTCCGTCAATCGCGAAAACACCGATCTTGATGCTTGATGAACCAGTATTGAAGGTTAGAGCGACGTTCTGCATTTTTGTCCCTCACATTACACCTTCTGGTCGAACGCGCGGTCGCGGGAAGGGTTGCCTTGTGACAAATGTTTAGGTCGCACTAAGGCCCCCGGGCGTTTGAATAACGACCGGGATCATAACAGATGGGCAGCTTACTGCTTTGATGGGGATCAATGATCTGGGCCGAGTTGGCCGCTGGTTCGCTTTCGACAACAGCAACAAAAAACCCTGCCTCGTTTCCGTCGCAGAAGGTCATGATCAACCTATTGAGCGCAGTCCGCGAAGCAGGGTTCTTAAAGAGTATGATCGCAAAGTTTAGGCTGATTTTGCCTTTCTTGCTTCCGCCTTGCGGCGCAAATCCGGCGGTGTCGCTTCAAGCGCTAGCGATGCCAACGCATCGTCAAGGGACATCGCAGTCTGCTGCTGGCTGCCGAGCCTGCGAATATTGACGCTACGCTCTTCAGCCTCTTTCTTTCCGCAAACGATGATGACCGGCACCTTTGTGACCGAATGTTCGCGGATCTTGTAGTTGATTTTCTCATTGCGGAAGTCGGTCTCCACGACGAGACCCGCATCACGCAGCGCTTCAGCCACTTCCTCGCCATAGCTGTCAGCTTCCGAAGTAATGGTCGCCACGACAACCTGCAATGGAGAGAACCAGAGCGGGAGATGGCCTGCAAAGTTTTCGATCAAAATGCCGAGGAACCGCTCCATCGAGCCGCATATCGCGCGGTGGATCATCACCGGCTGGGTCTTCTCTGAATTGCTGTCGATGTAGAAGGCGCCGAAACGCTCGGGAAGGTTGAAGTCAACCTGCGTCGTTCCGCACTGCCATTCACGGCCGATCGCGTCCTTCAACGTGTACTCGAACTTCGGTCCGTAAAATGCACCTTCACCTGGCAAAATACCCGTTTTGACCTGGCTTGATTGAGACTGGATGGTGTCCAGCACACCCATCATGACACTTTCGGCGCGATCCCAAAGTTCGTCCGAACCCACACGCTTTTCGGGTCGAGTCGAGAGCTTGATCGTGATCTCCTCAAAACCGAAATCGCGGTAGACAGACATGATCAGATCATGGATTTTCAAGCATTCGGCCGCCATCTGCTCGTCTGTGCAGAAGATATGCGCATCGTCCTGCGTGAAGCCGCGCACGCGCATCAGGCCATGCAAGGCACCAGACGGTTCGTAGCGATGTACGTTTCCGAATTCTGCAAGTCTAATGGGCAGTTCGCGGTAAGACTTCAACCCATGCTTGAATATCTGAACGTGCCCGGGGCAGTTCATCGGCTTCAGTGCGAAGACCCGATCATCGTCAGTTTCGTCGCCTGCCACGGTTACCTTGAACATGTTGTCGCGGTACCAGCCCCAGTGTCCGGACGTTTCCCAAAGCGACTTGTCGAGAACTTGAGGCGCGTTGACTTCCTGATAATCGCTTTCAAGCCTGCGGCGCATATAGGCCACGAGGCTCTGGAACATACGCCAGCCCTTGCCATGCCAGAACACGACGCCCGGGCCCTCTTCCTGGAAGTGGAAGAGATCCATCTCGCGACCGAGACGGCGGTGATCGCGCTTCTCAGCTTCGGCGAGCACATGGAGGTAATTGTCGAGATCGGCCTGCTCTGCCCATGCGGTACCGTAAATGCGCGTCAACATCGCGTTGTTGGAATCGCCGCGCCAATAAGCGCCGGCAACCTTCATCAGTTTGAAGGCAGTGCCGACCTGACCTGTCGATGCCATGTGGGGTCCGCGGCAAAGATCGAACCAGTCGCCTTGAAAGTAAATCTTGACGTCCTGATCCTCAGGGATCGCGTCAATCAGTTGAACCTTATACATTTCGCCCTTTTCGGCGAAGATCTCTTTTGCCTTCTCGCGGCTCCAGATCTCTTTGCGGAACGGAGCATTGCGCGCGATGATCTCCTTCATCTTCTTTTCGATCTTCGGTAGATCGTCGGGCGTGAAGGGTTCGTTACGGGCAAAATCGTAGTAGAAGCCGTTTTCGATCACTGGACCGATCGTCACTTGCGTTCCGGGCCAAAGCTCCTGCACGGCTTCAGCCATGACGTGCGCTGCGTCGTGCCGGATCAGTTCTAGCGCGCGTGCATCACTGCGCGTGATGATTTCGATCGCACCATCGACAATAGGATCCCCGAGATCGCGGGTTGCACCGTCAATCGAAATCGCCATCGCCTTTTTCGCGAGCGATTTCGAAATGGATTCGGCAACGTCACGCCCGGTCGTTCCTGCTGGGAATTGACGGACAGAACCATCGGGAAATGTGAGGGAAACGGCTTGAGACATAAATTTCTCCATATCCAGTCCCGCCAACCAATGCGGGTGGGTCAAAAGATTCAGCCCGGCGCGGGCCGGTTCGGGTGACGGCGTGATAATTTGAAACCGCAAGGGAGTAAAGAATTATCGCTGCTTCTGCCGCGCGTAACCGAGCAAATCTGCTGGGCGATCCTACTGATGGGCAGACCGAAAGTACCGCCAGGGCGTCCACCAGCGCTGACGAGTGGAAAGACGTTCCGGCACCGGATCGAGTCCAGAGGTGCCGCCTGGGCCACAGCGCAAGACACGAAAAAGCGTCAACCACCCGCCCGGCCAGATACCATGTCGTGCAACGGCTTCATATCCATATTCAGAGCAGGTCGGAATATGACGACATGCGTTCCCGACAAAACCCGACAGCGTAAGTTGGTAAAACCTGATCATCGTCATGCCGAGCAACCTATCCGGCGTCTTGCGATAAGAGCCGCGATAGTTACGTGAGCGACTGGGTTTGGAAGCCGCTGCACCGCCTTCGTCGGCGTCATTTTCTGGCCCTAGGCAATATTGGCACATGCGGTCAGGCCTTCACCCGCTCCGTATGTTGCGACTGCGCCTCATCGATTGCAGCCACAACCGCGTCGAATGTCAGCATGGTGGACGCATGGCGCGCTTTAAAATCCTTCACCGGGCGCAAATAGCGCATATCCTCAAACCGACCGCTCGGGCCTTCTCCGTCTGCCTTCAGCATGGCGAGCATATCCTCGCGCGCCTGACGCAGTTCAGTTGTCGAAGCTCCTACGATGTGACGCGCCATAATCGAAGACGAGGCCTGCCCTAAAGCGCAGGCTTTGACCTCGTGAGCGAAATCCGCGACGATGTCACCATCCATCTTGACCCAAACGCGCACGCGCGATCCACAAAGTTTCGAATAGGCTTGCGCCGTCCCGTCAGCCTCTTCAAGTGAGCCGGTCATTGGTATGTTACCGGCAAATTCCAGGATCTTTAGATTATAGATCTCGTCCATGAGAACAATCGTCTCCGGATTGGGCAACATTGATCGTTGCGCAAACAAAAAACACACTGTTGCGCAAAGCTCTACTTTCACAGCCGCGCTTGGATCATATATGTATGTCTAAAGAGGCCATTACAGCAATGACCTCTAAAAATATGTTTGGGAAACCGTGCCGTTGGCGCTATGAGCGCATCCATCGGCCCCGGAGCCTGCCAAAGGTGCAAGATCCCCTTCGTGGAAGTACCAGTGGCCTGTCCGATAGACGATCCGCCAGCGCGGGTCAGGAGACTGTACGTAATGGACGCCATCGTAAAGAATTTTCCCCATAATAAAGACGACCGCCCGACGCAAAAAGAAGCCGAGGACGCCGTCCGCGTGTTGTTGCGCTGGGCAGGAGACGACCCCGCACGCGAGGGATTGCTGGATACGCCCAAGCGCGTGGCGAAAGCGTATCGCGAACTTTTTTCGGGATATGATCAAGATCCTGAGGAGATTCTCGGCCGTACGTTTGAGGAAGTGTCGGGCTATGACGACATGGTTCTCGTGCGCGATATCCCGTTCCATTCCCATTGCGAACATCACATGGTGCCCATCATCGGTAAGGCGCATGTGGCCTATCTTCCTTCTGGCCGGGTTCTCGGTCTATCGAAGATCGCGCGTTTGGTAGACATCTACGGTCGGCGGCTCCAGACACAAGAAGCGATGACCGCGCAAATCGCAGATGCCTTGGATAAGACACTGAGGCCTGAAGGTGTTGCCGTGATGATTGAGGCAGAGCATATGTGCATGGCAATGCGCGGTGTACAGAAGCAGGGCTCCACCACGCTGACGACGCGATTTACCGGCAAGTTCAAAATCGATCCGACCGAACAGGCGCGATTTTTGACGCTGGTTCGAAACGCCTGACATCGAAAACGCGTCCGAGTTACAGCAAGTCCATGGGATTGCCGAATGGCAAGCCCATGAATGGCGTGTACGCTTGCCGGCCATCAATAGACGCCTCGCTTGCCTCTTTCCTTCATGAAAGTGAAGTTTTTGTCTTTTAAGGATGCTGCGTCTCCCTCTCTTAAATCGGCCTTGATTCTAAACACTTATATTGTCGGTAAAATGCAAGTTAACTGAGCCCCTCCGCCTGGCTCTCAAGGAAGATGCCGATGGTTGCCTTCAATGCACCCTCCGAAGATAAAAACGAGTTGGAAGACGCTGGCGATTTTACGCCTCGCTTCGATGATCGTGGATTGATCACGGCGATCGTCTCCGATGCGCGTGACGGCGAACTCCTAATGGTTGCACACATGAATGCGCAGGCTCTTGCTCTCACGATCCAAACCGGGGTCGCGCATTACTTCAGCCGCTCGCGGAAGAAGCTTTGGAAAAAGGGAGAAACATCAGGCAATATTCAAACCGTGAAGGAGATCCGGACCGATTGCGACCAGGATGCAATCTGGCTCAAGGTTGAAGTGGCCGGCCATGATGCCACCTGCCATACCGGCCGCCGTTCCTGTTTTTACAGGACCGTAAACCTTATAGACGGTAAACCGATGCTTGAAATCGTTGACGACGAACTTCACTTCGATCCCAGCACAGTTTACGAGAAATAGCGTTTTTTCGCCCCTTCATCTCCCTTATCCCGTCAAATTCACCGCCTATATACCAATCCTAAAGCTTGGGGATGTATTGGTATGAACGCGGGGGTGCGCGAGGGAGATGCGAATGTTGAGCTGGGGTTCACACCGGCAAGGGTCCGACACCGGAACGACTGGCGCAACGCCTCTTGAAAAGACAGCTCTAGAAAACACAACACTTCCCAGTTTACCCAAACAGAAAAGCAAAATCGCTTTGGCCCTTGGCGGTGGCGCTGCACGAGGATGGGCGCATATCGGCGTCTTGCGTGCGCTCGATGAAGCCGGCATCGAAATTGGAATGGTAGCGGGAACCTCGATCGGTGCGCTGGTTGGCGGCTGCTATCTCGCCGGCAAGCTCGACGAACTGGAAGGCTTCGCGCGTTCGTTGACGATGCGTCGAATAGCCAGCCTTCTTGATTTAACGATCGGCGGAAGTGGATTGTTCGGCGGAATGCGGCTGACAAAGCGGATGCAGGAGCATCTTGAGGGAATGAGCATAGAACGGCTCGATCGGCCCTTCGTTGCCGTGGCCGCCGAGGTCAATACTGGCCATGAGGTCTGGATTGCCACCGGCTCATTAATTACGGCCTTGCGGGCTTCCTATGCACTGCCGGGCATCTTTGAGCCAATCCGCAGCAATAACAGAACCCTGGTTGACGGCGCTTTGGTCAACCCGGTCCCGGTTTCCGTCTGCCGCGCTTATGAACAACCCCTGGTGGTTGCCGTTAATCTCAACTACGACCTTTATGGGCGATCGGCGGTGGTGCGCCACAATGCTGAACTATCGCCATCGGAGGTTCAAAAACGCGAGGCCGTTCCCCAGCACAAGCTGGGTATGACCGGGGTAATGGTCCAGGCCTTCAATATCATTCAGGACAGGATCGCTCGCGCAAGGCTCGCGGGGGATCCACCCGACGTATCGCTGCATCCGCGGCTCAGCGATATCGGCCTGTCTGAGTTTCATAGGGCCGGCGAAGCAATTGACCGCGGCTATGAAGAAACCAAGGCACGCCTTGCTGAGCTGAGACGGCTACAGGACGTCCTCGTTCCTGCTCCTTGAGGGAAAACGTCCTGATGCCTGCTATCAACCGGCGATATAGGCCTTGATGTGCTCTGCCTCCATCTCGACCTCAGCCATTCGGGCCTTGACGACGTCACCGATCGAAACGATTCCTGCCAGACGTCCGTCTATTTCGACCGGGACATGGCGGAAGCGGTTGCGCGTCATCAACTCCATCAACTCATTGACGGTGGTCTTTTCGCTGCACGTGAAAACACGGGTTGTCATCAGCGCAGCAACGGGCCGCTCAAGACAGGATGAACCTGCGCGGGCGACTGCATTCAGAACGTCTCTTTCTGTAAAAATGCCAGAGATGCGATTATCGACGCCTGTTATGACAACAGCTCCGATCCGTTTATCGCTTAAAAGTTTGGTTACGTCAGCCACACTTGCATCTGGCGCGGCCGTGAGTACATCCCTACCCTTTTGATCGAGGATGGCCTTTACCGTATTGGTCATTTGCACCTCCCTGTTCCGTTTCCGGTCATCACTGAACCCGGCGCTGTTCAAGCGGCAGCTTCTCCTCCTCTGCCGCCAAAACACGAAAACATGGTGCCCCTGATCCATCAGGATTGCAAGGGATCATCCTCGGCGCTGCCATGATCCTCGAGCCTCGGCTTCACATCAAAAAGATCGAAAAGCAGGAAGCCAAACAAAAAACCGCCAATGTGAGCGTCCCAAGCCACGATCTGATCACCATCACCGGCAAGCGGAAGTCCAAGAGCGATCAAGAGATTGCCGGCTAACCAAAAGACGATGAAGGCAACGGCGGTTCGGCTTTTGAAGACCTCTCGGATGGATAGGCGCGGATTGCGGTGAGCGGGGTGCGCCCTGACCTTGGACGGCGGGAAAGCAAACCGACAGGCAGCACCCATCAAACCCGAGATTACACCGGAGGCTCCGATGAGGACAGTGTTTTCGCCCCAATTCAGCGCGAGATGGAAAGCGGCAGAGGCCACTGAGGAGAGGATCCAGAACAAGAGATAGCGCAGGGTTCCAATCCTGCGGACAACAGGCGCACCGAAGATCATCAACCAGAGGCTATTGAAGAGGATGTGCTGTATGCTTCCATGCAGAAGCGAATAAGTTACCGGCGTCCAATAAAGCTGCGGCCCCTGTTGAGATAAGGCCGTCGCATATCGCAGCGGGATCAAACCAAAGTTGAAAAGAAGCCAGTCAACGGCACCCTCCGGCAACAACAGGGATTGAACGGCGTAAATGACGGCTAGCAGGACGATTGTCAGAAGAACGGAGGTGGGAGCATTGAAAATTGGCTGCCGCGCTGGCGGTACCTCGTTTTGGATGGGCGCCTCGTTTTCCACATTATCGTTCATTCTTGTCTCACCTCATTCAAGAACTTGGGATACAGAAGCCAGGTGTAAAAAGAAAGACGGTGTTGGACCGTCATTCCGCCACGCCTCGTCGCCGATGTTCCCAAGATCACGCAAAAACCTTCCATTAAACAGTAAGTGCTAAGTTTGCCGAAAAGCGCCACATAAGAAGACCCGGATGAACGCCTATAACGCCACGCAAACAAGACAGCCGTCCTCGCAGTCCGAGGGAGGCATATTCCAGCGCGTGACAATCAATATGCAGGGTAGACTGATGCTGGCGAACTATGAAGAGTTCGCTTGCTTCGTGATCGAGATGTCGCCTGGTGATCTTTACGTGAAATGCGCAGGACGGCCCCGTCTTCGTGAAAGAGTCATTGCCTATATCGATCATATCGGTCGTATCGAAGGAAATGTTCTGGCGCTCGATGAGACCGGTTTCACGCTCTCGGTAAACGCGACAGAGCGTAAGCGGGAGAAACTGGCGGCCCAATTGATTTGGCTTGCGAACAAGCATGAACTGGGGCTTCCTGAAGATCGGCGCCATGACCGCCTCACGCCGCGCCAAACAACGAGCGAGATCGTCCTCGAAGATGGAACGCGCTACACCTGCCGCATCATGGACTTGTCGCTATCAGGTGCGGCCATAGACGTGGAAAACAGGCCGCCGGTGGGCACTCCTCTTCGATTGGGAAATATGCGTGGCCGAGTCGTACGTCACTTCATGGAAGGCGTCGCGATCGAGTTCCTGTCCATCCAGTCGCGTGACACGCTTCGAGAGTTTTTGTAGACGTCATTCCTCCTTCAACAAGGTCTGTCACGACAACCTTGCTGTTAAGAAGAGGAAACGTCAGTGCTCTATCCAGAAATCGAGCCCTATGCCGAAGGGCTGCTGGACGTCGGCGAGGGTCATCAGCTCTACTGGGAGACGAGCGGCAACCCGCATGGGCAACCCGTTGTGGTCCTCCATGGCGGTCCGGGTTCAGGCTCCTCGCCACATCAGAGGCGACTTTTCGATCCATCCTTCTACCGGATCGTGCTTTTCGATCAGCGCAATTGCGGGAAAAGCCTACCACATGCATCGGCGAACAATATTGATTTATCCGCAAATACGACATGGCATCTGGTTGACGATATCGAAAAACTTCGGGTGCTTCTTGGCATCGACACTTGGTTGCTTTTCGGTGGGTCATGGGGTTCGACCCTCGCCCTCGCCTATGGCCAACAACATCCAAGCCGCGTCAGTGGTATCATTTTGGCCGGCGTCACAACGACACGCCAAAGCGAGATAGATTGGCTGACAAATGGCTTGGCTCGTCTCTTTCCGGCAGAATGGGACAAATTATGTTCGGCGATTCCGGTTGGTCCTGGCCCTGTGAACGTCGTAGAGTCCTATCATGCTCTCGTTCATTCCACGGATCGGCGGATCTGCCTCCAGGCAGGATGGGACTGGCATGAATGGGAGCTTGCCTCTATTCTTCTCGCCGATCCGGAAGGAACGCCCCGAAGATGGCGCGACCCACTTTACCGGCTGGCACGGGCCCGTATCGTGCTGCACTATTTTCACAACGCAGCATGGCTCGACGAGAATCAGCTGCTCTCAAACGCCGGCAGTTTGCTGAACATCAAAGGCATACTGATTCAGGGAAGGCTTGATCTTGAAGCTCCTCTGACGACTGCATGGGAACTGTCAAAAGCCTGGCCCAATGGCAAACTCGTCATCGTTGAAAAGGCGGCCCATTCCATCGCCAATCCCAATTTGGAGCAGGCGATCACTGCCGCGACCGATGAATTCCGCGAATTTTTCTAAAAAATTTTTCAGGCAAAACCAAGAAAAGCAGGCCGTTATGGCTCATTTCTTGGTTTAAACAATCTTACTGTGGCGGGCTTTTGCTTAACCCGGATGATGAATGAAAGCTGAAGAATATTGCCTAGGAATAAGCCGCATTAAGATTTCGACGGTTTGTTTCCGCTGCACGGTACGCAGAAACCTGCGTCGATCCGTAAAATTTGAAATAAAGTCGAACGAATTTCAATTGTGAACTTGCTACTGCAAAACTGCCCCAATCGCTAAAATTTTATACAAATTCGATTCAACTAAGCCTTTAATTTCGCTAGCTATTTTTGCGTGAGATAAAAAAAGTTGTGTCAGTTTCCCGATCAAACAAGGGAGACGATGATGAACCTTAACAACGCAATCAGAGCAGGAATCACAATCGCTGCTGCCATGATCGGCATGATGGGCGCAGTGAAGGCAAACCCTGCAAGCATGGTCATTATCGGCGAGGCGAACCCGCCTATCGGCGCTTATCAGTTCTGCCGCGACTATCCGAACGACTGCCGCAACCCTGCCGGCGATGCGGGCGAGCTCATCCTGACTGAGGAGCGTTGGAAGGAAATCCTGCGGATCAACTATCAAGTGAACTCGACGATCAGACCCGCCACCGATATGGAAGTCTATGGTGTCGAGGAACATTGGGATTACCCCAAAACCGCCGGTGACTGCGAAGACTATGCTCTGCTCAAGCGCAAGATGCTGATCGAAGCCGGCATTTCACCGTCGGATTTGCTGATGACCGTTGTTCTCCAGCCAAGCGGCGAAGGTCATGCCGTCCTGACCGTTCGCACCGACCGCGGCGATTTTATTCTCGACAACATGCGCAACAAGGTGATGCTTTGGTCCGATACCGAATATACCTACCTGAAGCGCCAGGCCACCGCCAATCCGGCGCGTTGGGTAAAGCTTCAGGACGGTCGTGCGGTCGCGGTCGGCAGCGTTCGCTGATGTTAACTTGAACATAGCTGGAAGCATCAGAATCTGGCCGGTTACAACGTCCCGGCCAGATTTGCGTTATTCGATAGCAAGGACGACGCCAGTCGGACCATACTCAAGGGTCGCCTGGCCGCCTTCGATGTCAAGCTTATCAAATTTTCCTTCCATCGAACCAGCGGTGAATATCGGGATCCGATCGCCTTCATGCGGATGATAGCCCTCCGCAAAGCTGACATGCAGTGTGCCAGCGATCTTGGCAGGACCACTGACGACCATCCGTTCTCTTTTCGCTGAGACGAGATCCACGGCAAGGGTACCCTCACCCGACTGCCGATATCCAGATCCGATATGAACGCCATCCTTGGCCGTCACCTCGAGACGGCCGCCTGATACCGACACATTACCCGTTCCAAGTGCTGATGATGAAGCAGCAATCAATCTGCCGC
Organism: Oryzifoliimicrobium ureilyticum; assembly: GCF_037199735.1. Classification (NCBI taxonomy): domain Bacteria; kingdom Pseudomonadati; phylum Pseudomonadota; class Alphaproteobacteria; order Hyphomicrobiales; family Rhizobiaceae; genus Oryzifoliimicrobium; species Oryzifoliimicrobium ureilyticum. The sequence continues at coordinate 47,642 of NZ_JBBBVQ010000015.1, forward strand.
CTTCCAGGTTTGTGCCGCCGCTGTAACTATTGTCACCTGTGAGTTGGATTGTACCGGTTCCTTTTTTGGTCAAACCGCCGGTACCCGAGATATCGTTACGCCAGCTATCGAAAGCATTAAAGCCCCCTTCCGATGCATTCATATTGACGGTTACATGGCCGTCGAAACGTCCGTAACCGTCAGCGGCGGCGAAAAGATTGAGGCGCCCGTAACCTTCCTGATCGTCCAGGAACGGGTAGCCTGAGCCGATCTCCGTCGTTGCCAGGACCTCGCGGCGCTGCAGTGGATTGAGATAAGGCTGGCGTGTCTCGAGAAGTACTTCCGCACCTTGCGGAACCTTCGCGGCTTGTGCTCCGTCGTGGATTTTAGGAAAGCCATAGGTCAGCCGAGCGGCCACAAAGGCCTTGTTTGTGGCGTGGTCCGAGAAGCGGTCTTCTTTCGTTGGGGCTGCGTGGGAAAGCGTCTCCAGATCGCTGTCGCTTCCCGCATGCACGGCGGAACCCAGCCAGGTTTGTGCCTGCTTGAAAGCCGAGATCTTCAACTCACCCAAATCAGGACGGTTCAGATTATAGACAACCGCTGCAGTCCCGAGCATCCTACCGCCCATGACGTCAAGCGGCGAATGCATTCCCGCACGGATGCGGTTTTCCCCCAACTCGAAGGCACGCGTCAGCATCTCCTGGTATCGTTGCGGAACCAGATAGGCCATGGCAAGTGCATCCCTCCAAGCTTCGGCCGTGTGGCCGCTTGGAAATCCGCCATCCTCAACGGGCTTGCTGCTTTTCGCAGGCACAAGAGTCGGCAGGAGGACCACCTCGTTACTCCAGCGGAACGGGCGAGCATATTTGAAGTAGCGCTTTGCCGGCTCTGTTGAACCGTTCTCGCTGACCGCGTTGATGAGATCGACTGCGAGTCCAAGATCCGGATTGGCGGGGGTGTTGGCCTTCGTGTCCTGCCTACTACCAAATCCCCGATCGTTGCCGCTGTCCTCGTATTTGACTTTATCGGCATCGGCAGCGACCGATGTGATGCTGGTGGTTTGCTTCGATCCAGCCTTCCATGCCTCCATCAAAGGACCGAGGCCATCGACAATGCTGGCGTTCTTACCGCGCCTGTCATCGAGATAGGCTGCGATAGCTTCATTGGCGGTTCTCTCCCGCGTTGCCTTCACGACATATGCAATATTGGCTTCATGAACGGCCTTATTGCGGATTTGTCCGTCGGTGGGACTGAACGGCACACCGTTCCAGTCGGTCGACTTCACAGCAGGGCAACCGTCTTTTGCGGGTGCTTCAACACCCGCGTCCACGAAGGGCGTTCTTGGCGTCCAAATGTCCAAAAAGCCGGATAAAAGAAAAACCGCTGCGTTGGTGTCCAGCGTGGCATGACACGCATCGCCTCTCAGGTTTGTGTTGCCCGCGCGGATGTAAGGGATGGGCTCAGCCGAGGACGATTCGGCGAAGGCCGTAGAAGAGACGGACGACAGCAACGCGGCCGCTGTAAAGCTTATCAGGAAATCGCGAAAAGTAATCATGCTCGAACCTCAGCCAACAGGTGATGCCAAATACGAATGAGATCGTGCACTAAGGCGATAGTTTTATGACAGCCAATCCACGTGTCGTAATCCTATCCGGCATCGGGCCCAACTTCACCGGACGAAGCCTTGGAAAAATCAACCTCTATAAATTTGGGCTTGCGGAACACACAATGAACAGCTAGTTTCGTTCTTGATTTGTTTCATATTTTTGAGGGTGGTTTAATGTTGACGCGCAAGCAGCAGGAGCTCCTTCTGTTCATTCATGAACGCATGAAGGAGTCGGGGGTACCGCCATCTTTCGACGAGATGAAGGATGCGCTCGACTTAGCTTCCAAATCAGGTATCCACCGGCTGATCACAGCTCTGGAAGAACGCGGCTTTATTCGCCGGCTTCCGAACCGGGCGCGTGCGTTAGAAGTTATCAAACTGCCTGAGACATTTCCGCCGGCAGCACAGCCGCGGCGTGGTTTCTCACCCAGCGTTATCGAAGGCAGCCTGGGAAAAACACAACCGCCTCCTACGCCCGCGCCAAAGCCGGTGCAGATTGAAGGCAATGGCGGCATTTCAGTGCCCGTTATGGGACGTATTGCGGCCGGTGTACCCATTTCCGCCATTCAGAACAACACGCACGATATTACCGTACCTCCCGATATGGTTGGCCCTGGCGAGCATTATGCGCTTGAGGTCAAAGGCGATTCAATGATCGAGGCGGGAATTTTCGATGGCGATACTGTCATCATTCGCAACGCCACCACGGCAAATCCAGGAGAAATTGTCGTGGCGCTGGTCGACGATGAAGAGGCGACGCTGAAGCGGTTCCGCCGCAAGGGGGCCTCCATCGCACTGGAGGCAGCAAATCCCGCTTATGAGACCCGGATTTTTGGGCCTGATCGCGTCAAGATCCAGGGGAAGCTGGTCGGGCTTATTCGGCGTTATCATTGATGGGCGGGAGCTGATCGTCGTAGCGGTCAGCTCTCCAGTCATAGCTGCGTTGGCGTGTCCAGGGGCGCTGCAACTTGCCCTCAAATGCAGTCGTGATGACAGGAGAGCCCAGATCGTCGATCCGCAGCTCAACGGATCCAGTGCGGCGAAGAGATTGTCCTGTGAAGAGCAGGGAACCAGACCTGCAAGATGTGAGACGGACTCGTGCAGCAAGGACGACGATATCAGCAGTGTCGCATGCAGGCCCTAAATAGATCGGGCTCTTGATTGTGATCACACTATAACCGCTACTTAATTTTGCGGCACACCATGCTTTATTGGCGCAAATGAATGTTTGCTCGAAACTGTTCGCCAACGCCTGACGCATATTGGCTTCAACGTCCGATGCCTCAGCCCGTGACAGTCGGCGGTTGCGGTCATCTTCCTTCACCGATGGCAGAGGGTTTTCAACTTCGGTCGGCTTAGTATGCTCTTCCAAGACAAGAGCGTGTTGCCATTGGGCGAAGATAAAATCGGGCGGGCCAGCGCGATTTGACGCGATCGCATGATCTTGAACGATCCCAACAAGCTCTCCGTCTTCGGCAATCAGTAGATCCGGCACAGGCGCTCCTGGTGCCAGCATCAAGTAGATAGACGCAAGTCCTATCAGAGCTGGTCCTATCAATCTCAGTCTGGTCCTCGTCAGTGTGAAGATCAGGAAACCAAGGACGGCGGTTGCGAAATACCATGATGGCATCCGTCCAATGTCCATGGTCCCACCCCAACTGGAAACCCACTTTGCGATCTCGATAACAAGTTCCAACCCAAAACCGACGATTGGCCAGAGCCAACCGTCGAGACCGAACGGCATGAGCATCATTGCCGCCGTTCCAAAAGGCATAACGATAAAGCTGATGATCGGCATCGCCATAAGATTGGCCGGCAGGCCATAGGCCGTCAGCCGATGAAAATGCTCGGCAGCAAAGAGTGCCGTGGAAAAGCCGTCGATCATCGATGATAACAAAATGCCGCCGATGAACTTGCCGATCAGTGAAAGCGGCTTGGCAAAGGGTAATCGCGCTGTGATCCCGGGCGCGCTGCTTCTTCGGGTCCATAAAGCGTAACTCGCCACAAGCGCTAGCGTAGCGGCATAGGACATCTGAAAGCTGGGTCCCAGCGCTTCCGATGGAGAAAGAACAAGAATGATGATGGCTGAGATGGCTACATTGCGCAGGCTGATCGACGGCCGGTCGACAAGGACGGCAATCAGCATGACGGCCATCATGATGAACGCACGTTCGGCGGATACCGCAAAGCCGCAAATCATGTAATAGGCGCAGAGCGTCAGAAGTGCTCCGACGGCGGCAATTTTCTTTGTCGGATAGGTGTGAACGATCTTCGGAAACAGACTGAGAAGATAGCGCAGACCGACAAAGAAGATGCCGGCTGACAGGGCCATGTTCAAGCCCGAAATTGCGACGATATGCGTGAGCCCCGCGATACGAAGCGCATCTGTGGTTTCCTTGGAGATGGCACGTCGCTCATCGGTCACAAGGGATGCAGCAAAAGCGCCGGCATCGCCAGGCAGAACTGCGCGAATACGGTCGGCTATGGCGCTCCGAACGCTTGCGAGATAACGGAAACTTTGCGCAGCAAGGCTCAATTCCTCTGACGGTTCCTGCGGCAGAACTTCCGGCTTCCCATAAAGGAAACCGTTGGCTCCGATTCCATCAAAATAAGCTGCGAAGGCGAAGTCATTCAGTTCGGGAAGCGCTGGGCCAGCCGGCGGTGTCAGCCGTGCCTTCCCCTTCAGGCGAGCTCCAATTGCAAGGGGCTCTGCCGCACCGCGCACGACGAGAGATACCTTTTCTGGCATTCGCTTCAGGTTGGGTCCCTCTGTCGCTTGCAAAGACAAAATATACCGCCAGCGCCCAGGCCCGCTGCTCTCGCGCTCCTCGATGCGGCCTGTCACGGTCGTGGTAACGGGCACATCCAGAATTGTCGCGCTTGCGCGCCAGCTTTCAAATGCAGCGCAGCCGATGCCAATGGCGAAGAGTAGGCCAGCAGTTGCGATAATCCGTTGTATCGCTCGCTGCTGACCCACCATCAGGTAGATGAGCAACCAAAATGCAATCGACGCTAAGATAACGGTCCACGGGAGATCGACCGGCATCTTGAACCACAAGATCGAGCCGCAGATCAGGCAAAGCGGATAGAAGAGAAACAGCCGTCCATGTGCAACTTCCTGCGCGGCGAGCAATTGCGTGTGCTCGAACAATACTAAGATTGATCGTGCAAGACGCAATGAAAGCGGACCGACGCTTTGCGTATTCGCCGGACGCACAATGGGCCACGTGCCCGATGTCGCCGCCAGAGAAGAGATCGGCTGAGCATTAGACGAAATGATGATAGGCTTCCCAGTAACCTCCTCATCTCTTACTTCGCTCATGGGAACCGCTCTACCGCATCGAAACTTCGGTTGAGAATGAGCCTTCACGGCGAATTGAGCAATATTATTCGATTTAAATTTAACGAGCCGCCGAGAAACCTAAAAAGCTTGGTGAATCATCGGCTTCACACTTTCATCAAACCTTTGCCACCTGCGCAAATAAGTTCACACTGCAATGCACAAAATGCCGGTGGAAGAACTTGGCAGCGCGCGCCCTATAATATAGCTATCGAAGATGACGCTTAAAAAACCAAGGCGCTTCAGCGCGCCAGCGGCCAGTCTGGAGGATCATCATGACGGAGCAAAGCGCAACCCTCAACCTTGGCGAAAAGAACGCCAATCTTCCGGTCCGAAAAGGGACGATTGGTCCGGATGTCATCGATATCGGCGCCCTCTACAAGGGAACTGGCGCCTTTACCTATGACCCGGGCTTCACTTCGACAGCATCCTGTGAATCGAAGATTACCTATATTGACGGCGATGCCGGCGTTCTCTTGCATCGCGGCTATCCGATCGAACAACTTGCCGAGCATGGCGACTTCCTGGAAGCCTGCTATCTCCTGCTTTACGGCGAACTACCCACCGCGGCGCAGAAAAAGGATTTCGATTATCGGGTCACGCATCATACCATGGTGCATGAGCAGATGAGCCGGTTCTTTACGGGCTTCCGCCGTGACGCCCATCCTATGGCCGTTATGTGCGGCTGCGTTGGCGCGCTCTCGGCCTTCTATCATGACTCGACGGACATCACAGATCCTCACCAGCGCATGGTTGCATCGCTGCGTATGATCGCGAAGATGCCGACCCTTGCGGCGATGGCCTACAAGTACCACATCGGCCAGCCTTTCGTTTACCCGAAGAACGACCTGGATTACGCCGCCAACTTCCTGCACATGTGCTTCGCAGTTCCCTGTGAAGAATACAAGGTGAACCCCGTGCTGTCGCGCGCGATGGACCGGATCTTCATCCTGCACGCAGATCACGAGCAGAACGCTTCGACGTCTACAGTTCGTCTGGCGGGTTCGTCTGGTGCCAATCCGTTCGCGTGTATTGCGGCTGGCATTGCATGCCTCTGGGGTCCCGCCCATGGTGGTGCAAACGAAGCTGCGCTGAACATGCTTCAGGAAATCGGGACCGTCGAGCGTATTCCTGAATATATCGCACGTGCCAAGGACAAGAGCGATCCATTCCGCCTGATGGGCTTTGGTCACCGCGTCTATAAGAACTACGACCCCCGCGCTAAGATCATGCAGAAGACCTGCCATGAAGTTCTTGGCGAGCTTGGCATCAAGGACGATCCGTTGCTGGACGTTGCCGTCGAGCTCGAGCGGATTGCTTTGACCGATGAATACTTCATCGAGAAGAAGCTTTACCCGAACATCGACTTCTACTCTGGTATTACGCTGAAGGCTCTGGGCTTCCCCACCACGATGTTCACGGTGCTCTTCGCTCTTGCCCGTACCGTCGGCTGGATCGCTCAGTGGAACGAAATGATCGAGGATCCGCAACAGCGTATCGGCCGTCCGCGCCAGCTTTACGTTGGCGAACCGCAGCGCGATTACGTCCCGGTCTCCAAGCGATAAGACACATGCCGCGCTCGAATGGCTTCATTCGGGCGCGGAAATCTTCACTTGTTCTGACGTCAACGCGTCTTTCAGGTAAAAGGCAACCGAGCTCGGCAATCTATCTTGCCCGGCTTTTTTGTTGGAGGAGATCAAGGACGATTCCAGCCGCCTTCTCACCAGGTGGAAGCTCGGTCTGCATTCTTTCCCAAACGAGATCGAAGCCTTCGATCATGGCTCGCCGCTGCAAGGTGTCGTTGCCCAACCTTTCGATCCACCGCGCCAGGCTTCCGCCGCGTACGACTTCGTTCAGATATTCCGGCACGACAGGATAATCGGCGATCAGGTTTGGCAAAGCCGCGCTCCACGTTTTGATCTTTCCGGCGAGAAGCTTGATGATCCAGTCTGTCTTATAGGCAGACACGGTTGGAATGCCGGCGAGGCCGAGTTCAAGAATAACAGTACCTGAAGCAGCCATGGCGGCGTCAGCTGTTGCGAAAGCCTGCCATTTATCGGTTTCTCCAACGAAAATCTCGGGCTTCACCTCCCATTGCGAAACAAGTGCTCTTATCTGCTCTGCCCTTCGCGTGACGGTCGGCAAAGTAAAGCGCATACCTGGATGACGCTTTGCAAGAATATCGACTGCCTGACGAAACGAAGGGATCAGGCGTGTGATCTCGGACGAGCGAGAACCTGGCAGAAGCATCACGGTGCGCAGATCAATACCGTCCTGCGTCAGCCGCTCGGCGCGTCGCTGTCTGACGTTGAGAAGATTGCGATCCGCGACCAGACGATGTCCCACATAGTCCGTTGGAGGGCCGCCCAATCTTTGCATCTCTGCAGGCTCGAACGGGAGCACCGCAAGTACCCGGTCAACATACTTGCACATCTGCTTGGCACGATAATCTTTCCACGCCCATACGCTTGGACAAACATAGTTGACGACGGGCAACGTAGGCAGCTTTGCACGCACACGGCGTGCAACCCTGTGCGTGAAGTCAGGGCTGTCGACAATGAGAAGAAGATCTGGACGGGCTTGGACGATGGCATCGGCAGTCTGGCGAATACGCTTCACGAGAGTTGGAAGACGCTCCAACACCTGTGTAATGCCCATGACGGAGAGCTCTGCAAAATCGAAAAGCGATCGCAATCCCTCGGCCTGCAGACTATCGCCACCAACCCCTATCAACTCGATCTGGCCGGGATATCTCTGCTTGAGTGCCGCGACAAGGTCACCGGCCAATAGGTCGCCGGAAACTTCACCCGCAACCACCGCTATTGTCAAAGAGGACATCATAACCCGATCCCCCATCCGCCAGCGCCTCGATCAATTCCGCAGACAAACAAGCCGCTGTCGTTGGCAGCCGCAACCACTTCAGTGCGTTCAAGAACAAATGCACGTCCTGCTTCCACAACGATACCAGCCAAACCGGCCTTCGCTGCGTTTTGAACGGTGGAAACGCCAATAGAGGGAAGATCGGCACGTATATCCTGCTGAGGTTTGCAGAGCTTGACCAGAACCCCGCGGCGACGTCGAGAGATGCGGCCGTCTTGCCTTAGCTGCTGAACCCTGCCAAGCATCAAGTCGGTCCCCTCAGGTCCCTCCAGGGCAACCACACGACCTCCGACGCTCACCGCACCCTGCCCCACATCCAGACGGCCGAGAATATCCGCCGCTTCGGCAGCTTTTCTGATATCTGCTTTATCGTCTTGGTTTGGCTCCAACGCGCCGATCGGACCGACCTCGGCAAGCAAATTCGGAGCAATATCCTGGGCACCGATAACGCGCCGGCCATTTCCCTCGATCAGGGCGATGACCATCTGCAAAACCTTGTCGTCCCCGCCCGATAACAGGGTGCGAATAGTGGCTGGAAGCTTCATCAAGATTTGCAGTGTCGGACGGATGTCTCGCCATTCCGGTCTGCGTCTCACAGCACCAGACATCACGACACGATCAACACCGTACCGCTCGAAAACACCGCTCAGTTGCGCAAAGTCACCAATACCGAGTTCGACGTGGTCGAAGCGATCCCATGACCGGTCACTTTCACCTTTTAAGGCAACGACCACCGGCGCTTCGCCAGCTGCTTGCGCAGCCTCCGCCACATAGGCCGGCAAATAGCCGCTGCCAGCGATGATTGCCAAGCGGCCACGGCTGGGATCTTGCTCGGCCACGCGGTCAGCCCTTGCTGCCCCTTGCGGGCGAAGAGAGAGCCCGATCGCTGTCTGCGGCGATGAAGTCAAGAATCTCGATAACTTCTGCACAATCCGCAAAGTCGTCTCGAACTGCTGCCGCTTTCTCGCGGATCGAGCCGCCGCCTTCAAAGATCGCTTTGTAGGCGCGTCTGACGGTGTGAATGACCGCCCGCTCGATTCCGGCGCGGGTCATTCCGACAACGTTCAACCCACTCAAGATCCCCGGATTACCGTTCAGCATCCCATAGGGAATGACGTCATAGCTGACCGCTGAAAGACCTCCGATAAAGGCCTGACGTCCGATACGGGTGAATTGATGGACAGCCGAGCCACCACCCAGGATGGCGCGATCGTCAATCGACACGTGTCCCGCCAACATCACGTTGTTGGACAGGATGACGTTATTTCCAACACGACAATCATGGGCGACATGTGAGTTTGCAAGGAACAGGTTGTTATTCCCGACAATCGTCTGACCGCCGTAATCGGCAGTTCCGGTGTTCATCGTGACACCTTCGCGAATCGTGCAGTTTTCCCCAACAGTAAGGCTCGTTTCCTCACCGTGGTGATGCACGCTTTGAGGCTCGCCGCCGACCACAGCCATGGGGAATATACGCGTCGCTTTTCCGATTGTCGTCTTGCCTGTCACGATAGCGTTCGAGACAAGTTCCACGTTTTCGCCCAGGACAACTTTCGGTCCGACGTGGCAGAATGGGCCAATGCGCACCCCTTCGCCAATGATTGCTCCGTCCTCAACAACGGCCAGCGGATGAATGCTGGCGGTGGCTGCAATAGTGCTCATGATTCTTCCTTGCGAACGATCATCGCACCGATATCAGCTTCGGCCACCAATGCACCGTCAACTTTTGCATCGCAATGAAACTTCCAGATATTGCCGCGCTGCTTTTGCTTCACGACATGAAACTCTACGCGGTCGCCCGGCACAACTGGCTTGCGAAAGCGGGCATTATCGATCGTCATGAAGTAAACGAGGTTGCCCGACTCGCCCTGCTTGCGAGCACAAATCGCACCTGCCGTCTGCGCCATACCCTCGATCAGCAAAACACCCGGCATGATAGGGGATTCCGGAAAGTGACCTGTGAAATGCGGCTCATTTGCGGTCACATTCTTGATGCCGATGGCAGAATTATCGCTATCGATGTCGATGATCTTATCCACCAGCAAAAATGGATAGCGATGCGGCAAAAGCTTCATGATCTCGATGATATCGACTGCAGAAAGCGCCTCTTTGATCGCCTCGGCCATTATTGTCCCTCGCCTTTCTTACCGCCCATTGCCCGTTTCATTACCAAAGCGACTTCTCGCATAAAATCATTGATTGGCCGCGCCGGAATGCCGGCATAACGAGCGCCGGCCGGAATATCCGTCAAAACGCCCGATTTTGCGCCCACTTGTGCGCCATGTCCGACGGTGATGTGCCCCTTCAAGCCCGCTTGCCCTCCGATCTGGACGCCGTCGCCAATGATCGTGCTACCTGCAAGGCCTGCCTGCGAGGCAATTGCGCAATGCCGTCCAATACGGCAGTTGTGGCCAATTTGAACAAGATTATCGATCTTCGTTCCCTCGCCAATGACAGTATCATCCATCATACCGCGATCAATGGTCGTGTTCGCTCCGATCTCGACATTGTCTTGAAGAATGACACGGCCGATCTGCACGATCTTGACCATGCCCCGAGGGCCTGGCGCGAACCCAAATCCATCTTTGCCAATCCGTGCACCGTCGTGAACGATGACATTGTCGCCGACTAGCGAGCACAGAATCGTTGCCCCGGATGCAATGGAACAATTCCTGCCGATTTTCACGCCTGGACCAATGACCGTCCCAGCACCAATCACGGTGCCCTCGCCTATCTCGGCGCCGGCGCCAACGACCGCGAAAGGTTCTACAATGACATTTGATTGCAACTTTGCCTCTGGATCAACAGAGGCCTGAGGAGAGACGGCCTTTTCCGCAGAAACCACTGCCGGACGCAGCGCTTCAGGATGCAAAATGCCGGCAATCAGAGCAAATGCGGTATGAGCATTTTCAGAGACAAGAACCGGTATATGCTTCGGAACGAGCGGTTTTACCGAGCTGTCGCAGAGAACGACGGAAGCTTTGCTGTTCTTCAGCTCGCCTGCATTCCTGCGCGAAAGAACATAGCACAGGTCGCCTTCTTCCGCTCTCGCTACCGGAGATACGGAGCGAACAACGACCTCGCCGTCCGCTTCGCTTCCGAGTTCCGCCCCAACCTTTTGCGCCAGATCGGCTAACCTGACGCCCTTATGGGGCGGAAAAAACATATCATGCTGCATCAGCAAAGCTCCAGAACGGATTCTACACTATTCTGGACTGCCGATATCAGAATTGATTGTTGATGCCAAATCTGAAGTTCTGGACCTTGTCGTAGTCTTCCTTGGCGACCGGAACGGCATAGTCCACGCGCAGAGCGCCGAACGGAGAATTCCAGACAAGTCCGAGACCGACAGATGCGCGCAACGCAGCATCGGAACCATCCACCTGCTGCCCGAAGGTGTTCACCTTGTTGCCGAACAACGTACCGGCGTCCGCAAACACTGCACCACGCAGACCGAAGTCACGCGGGAAAAGTGGAAGCGGGAATGACGCTTCAGCCGAGACGGTGAAATAGGTCGTGCCGCCCAGCGGATCATCGGGGCTACCGCCGCCAATACGCGGACCAATACCACGGTTTTCAAAGCCGCGAATATCAGCATTTGTCAGTGTAAATTGGTCGAAGACATTCAGATGGCTTCCGAACCCAGCGACATAACCCGCAGATCCAGCAACCGATCCGATGATGTCAGCATCGTCGGCCAGCAAGTGGAAGTAACGCGCCTTACCGTAGAGTTTGTAGTACTTGGAGTCGCCCCCAAGACCTGCAATTTCCTGCGTCAAGCTCGCATAGATACCCTCACGCGGCAAGGTCATATCGTCAAGCGTGTTATAGGTCAGCGTCTGTGAGATCGACGAACGAATCCATGGGCTGTTGTTCACGAGATTCTGATACGGCGCCGAAAGGTCAGCAAAGCTGCTGCCGCTGGAGTCGTACTTCATCTGCTTGAAGTTGTATCGGAACGTTGCAGCCAAATCTTCGGTGATAGGAGCCGTTGCACGAAGGATGAGGTTATTTTCCTCATAATCGTAGTTATCGTTGCTCGAGGTCTCGCTGTGGTTCGCATCAAAGCCGACTGCCAGGCGATAGCCGAGGAAGTAAGGCTCTGTGAAGCTGAGGCCGTAGGAACGCGAACCGTCCTGACCGCCACCGGCTGTAACCTTGATGTACTGGCCTCTTCCGAGGAAGTTCTTCTCTTCAATCGACGCCTCAAGCAAGAGCCCGTCGCCACCGGCTGCATAACCAGCACCAATGCCGAAGGAGCCCGTCGGTTGATCGGTTACGTCGACAACGACAACAATACGGTCTGGCGCGCTGCCGGGCTGCGTCGTGATATTGACCGAAGAGAAGTAACCGAGAGCTTCCAAGCGACGCTTTGCGCGAGAAATCATCTGCTGATTGAATGCATCGCCTTCGCTGAGATCGAACTCGCGACGTATGACGTAATCACGCGTGCGGCTGTTACCGCGGATTTCGATGCGCTCGATGTAGGCGCGCTCGCCCTGATCGACGAGATATTCGACGCCAATCGTGTTGTTACCAAGGTTTCTATTGCCACGCGGCGTTACGCGCGCGAATGGATAACCGGCAGAAGCGACCTTATCAGAGATCGCCTCCATCGACTTTTGGACCTGCTTGGCGCTGTAGACGTCACCCTGGTGCGTAGCGACTAGACCCTTCAACTCATCAGCGTTGATGCCGGGTACGGTCGACTGAACCGTAACGTCGCCGAAATCGTAGCGAGGACCCTCATCGATATTGAATGTCAGTGTATAGGCGTTCTTCGATTCATCGAAGGAGGCGTCCGATGACACAATCTTGAAATCAGCATAGCCACGGTTGAAATAGAATTGGCGCAGCGCCTCTTCGTCAGCGCGCAGCTTGTCTTCGTTGTAAACGTCTTTGCGCGTCAGGAACGACAAGAAGTTGGAACGCTTGGTGCTGATAACAGCAGACAGACGGCCCGAGCTATAGGCCTTGTTACCGCTGAAAGTAATGGAGGAGATCTTCGTCCGATCCCCTTCATCGACAACAAAAGCAAGGTTTACGCGGCCCTCGCCCAAAGGCACGACCTGCGTCTTAACCGAGACTTCGTTGCGGCCGATTGCAGCATAAGCGTCTTTGATAGATTGAATATCAGCCTGGATCTGGGCATCGCTGTAAGGACCCGCAGCATGCGTTTTGACAACGGCAGCCAGCTTATCGTCCTTGATCTTGCGATTTCCGTTGAAGACGACCTGGTTGATAAGCTTTGCTTCCTGAACCGTCACCACGAGCGCGCGACCGGAAACAGAGATCTTCACATCGGAGAAATAACCGGTGTCATACAGCTGCTTTACCGAGTCATCGATATCCGCGTTTGAAAAATTCTTACCAGGCTGAATGGTCAAGTTCGAGCGAACTGCCTCATCACCAACGCGAGAAGCACCGCGAACGTCAATTTTCTGAATTACAGCAGCCTCAGCCGAGGTAACAGAAACGAGAAATGCAGCGCTCGCGCCAGTAGCCACCAAACCTGCAGACAGCGCAACCGCCGATACTGCGTTCAAAAATCTTGAACCAGCCTTCATGTCACCCATTACCTTTTTTGCTCGTCCCCATCCCCGGCCAATCCCGATTCCGGTGACGTGTGTCGTTTTACCCGCTTTTGGCATACAAGCAAGGGAGCAGGTTAAATTCCGTTTACTTCATTTAAAACAGTGACGGTTTCGCCACGTTCATTTTGAAACAGAGTAAACAAAGAGTTACCCCCGCGTAATATCATTCCAAGTCACGAATACCATTAACGTCAGCACCATCGCCAAACCGATCCGAAAAGCGATGTCCTGAGACCGCGCCCCGACCGGTTTTCCGCGTACTGCCTCGATCGCATAAAACATCAAGTGGCCGCCATCAAGTACAGGAACAGGCATCAGGTTCAGCAAACCAATGGAAACTGACATGACAGCGATGAAGTGAAGCACTGCTGCAACACCTAAGGTCGCAACCTGACCGGACATTTGTGCTATCCGGATCGGCCCGCCCAGTTGATCTGCATTCATCGTGCCAGCGAAAAGGTTGGAAATCGACTTGAATGTGCCGGTCACGATCTGCCAGGACTCGACCGCACCGGCCTTTATGGCACCAATGGGACCGAAAGTTTCCACACGAAAATGCCCAGCCTGTTCGTCAGTCTTGATCCCGATCTGGCCGACCTCCATCTTGTTGCCGAACTGGTCGGTCATCGTCACAAGCTTGGGAACAAGTGAGAGGTCGATCTTCCCGCCGCCACGCTCGACGGTGATGACCATCTTCTGCTCGGGTCGGATGCTGACGTAGCGGCGCACGTCGTCGAAGGTTTTGATTTTCGACCCGTCGATCGTCAGCAGCCGGTCGCCTGGCTGAATACCTGCAGCGGCTGCGGCGCCATCTGGCAAAACTTCTGCAACGACCGGATCAGAAATACCGCGTCCGTAGATCATGAAAAGGACGGCAAAAATCGCGATCGCAAGAATGAAGTTGGCGATAGGTCCTGCAGCAACCGTCGCAGCGCGCTTGTAGAGCTTGGCACCTCCCAGCGTCTGCGCCCTTTCCTCTTCTGTCATTTCGGACAGGCTTTTGTCATCCGGCTTGCTTGCAGCGTCTTCATCGCCAAAAAACCGGACATAGCCACCAAGAGGGATTGCAGAAATTTTCCAGCGCGTACCGTGCTTGTCTGTAAACCCCACAATCTCGGGCCCAAAGCCGAGGGAGAACGCCAACACTCGGATGCCGCTCCATCGCCCGACAAGATAATGGCCCATCTCATGGACAAAAACGACCAGAGACAAAACCACTATGAACGCCAGGATCGTTCCAATCATCGGCAATTCCGTTTCCTGCTTTAAAGACCTAAGAGAACAGCACCAAGGGCTGATGTCGTACCGCCACTTATCAGCGAAATTAAGCCGGCAAGCAAGAAGGCGCCGCAACAAGCAAAAATGAGACCATCGACCCGGTCCATCACGCCCCCGTGCCCTGGGATCAAGTGGCTGGAATCCTTCACACCGTAACGCCGTTTGATAAAGGATTCGAAGAGATCGCCGGCTTGGCTGAAGATAGACAGCACAAGAGCAATCAGAGCCCCCGTTGCGACAGAGCCTGCCGAAAGCCAGACCACGATGCTCGCCACGACAACTGCACTAAATGCGCCACCGATGGCTCCAGACCAGGTTTTCCCGGGGGAGATTTTGGGAGCAAGCTTGGGGCCGCCAATGGCTCTGCCAATGAAGTAAGCCATGATATCCGTCGCCCAGACAACGGCGAACAGAAACAACATGGCGCGCAGACCCTCTGCGTCCGAACCGCGGATAGCGGCCAGTGCGATGACAGTTAGCCCGGCATATACCATTCCGCCCGGCAGCCACCAATTTGTCTCACCGCTGCGGGTGACAAAAATCGCAAACAAGACAAGCAGGATGAGCAATATGAAGGCAACCGTCGGCGAACCGACAATCACCGCCACTGCAACGAGTATCTGACCTGCCCACCCCGCCATCCGCATCATCGGCGAATGATCGTCGGCACCTGTTATTGACGTCCACTCATAATAGATCAGAAGGGCGATTAGCGCGGAGAGCAGCCGAAACGGTATGCCACCAAGCCACGTCGCCGAAAGCACCACCACCGCCAAAACAATGCCGGAAATAATACGAAGCTTTAGCTCTTCTTGCATCAGACGACCACTGCGGCCGGAGCCGCTTTCGCGGCTGACAGGCCGCCAAAACGCCGATCGCGCGCCGCATAAGTTTCGAGCGCCGTGTAGAACGTCTCTCTGCTAAAGTCGGGCCAATACTGAGGAAGGAAAATGAACTCGGAATACGCGGCTTGCCAAAGCAGGAAATTCGAAAGTCGCTCTTCGCCGCTGGTTCGGATAATAAGATCAGGATCTGGAATCCCAGCCGTATCGAGCCGCGCTTCGATCAACGATGGCGTGATATCCTGAGCCCGCAATCGGCCGGCCTCGACATCGCGTGCCAGACTCGCGGCAGCGCGCGCAATCTCGTCGCGGGCACCATAATTGAACGCAATAACGAGCGTGAGGGCTGTGTTCCCGCGTGTTGTGTGTTCGGCCTCCTCAAGGAGCTTGAGAATGTCCGGCCGCAGATTGGCACGGTCACCAATAATGCGCACGCGCACATTGTCTTCGTGAAGCTCAGCAAGATCGCGACGGATGAAGGCCTTCAGGAGACCGAGAAGATCGGAAACCTCCGCCTCCGGACGACGCCAGTTTTCAGATGAGAAGGCGAAAAGAGTGAGATATTTGACCCCAACATCGGCGGCCGTCCTGACAGCCTCGCGAACGGCATCGATCCCCTTGCGATGACCCATGGCGCGCGGCAAGCCGCGCTTCTTGGCCCATCGTCCATTGCCGTCCATAATGATCGCAACATGGTCCGGTATAGTCACAAATCGTGGTGTGGACATTTCCCATCCGGTTTAATTTGGCGCAAGTCGCAGTAACTTGCGCGACTATACCTGCATGATTTCCTTTTCTTTGTCTGCAAGCAAGCGATCAACTTCGGAAATCGTTTCATCGGTCATTTTCTGAACGCGTTCTGATTGAGCGCGGCTTTCATCCTGACCGATAATTCCGTCTTTCTCAGCCTTTTTAAGGCCATCCATACCATCGCGGCGAACGTGGCGGATCGCGACCTTGCTCTTTTCCGCATAGTCGTGAGCAACTTTCACAAGCGAACGACGGCGCTCTTCATTGAGTTCCGGCAAGGGAATACGCAGATTTTGCCCGTCGACAATGGGATTGAGACCGAGGTTCGACTCGCGGATTGCACGCTCTACGGCGGAAACCATGGACTTGTCCCAAACGGAAACAGCCAGCATGCGGGGCTCGGGAACCGTGATGTTCGACACCTGATTGAGCGGCATGCGTGATCCGTAAGCCTCGACTGTTACCGGATCGAGAATGTTGGCCGATGCGCGTCCCGTACGCAAAGAAGCGATATCGCTTTTGAAAGCTGAAATGGCACCGTCCATACGACGCTTCAGTTCCTTAAGGTCAGTTCCTTCACTCATAAGCTATACTCCGTCTCGGTCTGTGACAGTTTGATCCCCATCACGTTATTCGGTGTCGGACACGATGGTCTTGCGACCACCACCCGTCAAGATTTGTGCAAAGCCGCCTTTTTCGTGGATCGAGAAAACGACGATTGGAATAGAATTTTCTCGCGCCAGAGCAACTGCCGCGACATCCATAACAGCAAGGCCCTTGTCAAGGACTTCCTTGTGCGTCAGGCGATCAAAACGCACCGCATCCGGAACCTTCTTGGGATCAGCAGAATAGATACCGTCAACTTGCGTCCCCTTGAAGAGAGCTTCAGCGCCAATTTCCGCGGCGCGCAGGGCAGCTGCCGAGTCGGTCGTGAAGAACGGATTTCCCGTTCCGCCTGCAAAAATGACCACCCGGCCCTGGGAAAGATGATAGAGCGTCGCCCGTTGAGAGAAACTTTCACAAAGCTCCGGCATGGAAATGGCCGAAAGGACCACCGTGTCAACATTGAGCTTCCGCAACGACGTTGCCAGTGCCAGTGCGTTGATCACTGTACCCAACATGCCCATGTGATCGCCCGTTACGCGATCTCCACCCTTTGAGGCAACGGCGACGCCGCGGAAGATATTTCCCCCACCGACGACGACGCCTACTTCAACGCCCATTGCACGCGCATCGGCAATGTCGGATGCAATCCGGTCCGCAACCGTGACGTCGATGCCAAATCCTTGGCTTCCCATTAGCGCTTCGCCCGAAGCCTTCAGCAGAACACGTTTGTAGACTGGCTCGTTTGACATCCCCGGCTCCTGGTTTGTGACGTTGAACTGCGGATACACGAAGGGCATCGCGTTGTCACGCGATGCCCTGAGCGTTTTCACAATTGTAACCGTAGATTAGCCCTTAGCGGCGGCTGCAACTTCTGCCGCAAAATCCGTCTCTTCTTTTTCGACGCCTTCGCCGAGCAGAAGACGAACCATGCCAGTGACTTCGATCGGTGCACCAACCGTCTTTTCAGCTTCCTTCAACGCAGCGCCGACCGTCAGGTCAGGATTGATGACGAAAGCCTGCGACAGGAGCGCGACTTCTTCAAAGAACTTGCGCATGCGGCCATCGACCATCTTCTCGATAATGTTGTCCGGCTTGCCGGAAGCGCGGGACTGCTCGATAAAGACGTTCCGCTCGCGTTCTGCAACGGTCGCATCGACTTCTTCGGCACGGATAGCCAGTGGAGCGGTGGCAGCAACGTGCATGGCAACCTGACGGCCAATGGCGCTCAAAGCCTGCTTGTCGCCGGTTGACTTCAGCGCAACGAGAACGCCGAGCTTACCGAGGCCATCGGAAACTGCATTGTGGATATAGGTCGCAACGACACCGTCTTCGACCGACAAAGCAGCAGCGCGGCGAAGGTTCATGTTCTCGCCGATGGTCGCAATTGCGTCCTTGATCGTGTCGGCAACCGACTTGCCGGATGCAGGATATGTCGCCGCAGCGACCGCATCGACAGAGCCATCAGTCTTCACGGCAACGGCAGCAACGCCGCGAACGAGATCCTGGAACGCATCGTTACGAGCAACGAAGTCTGTCTCGGAGTTGATTTCGACGACGACCGCCTTGGTGCCTTCGCTGGCGACGCCGACGAGGCCTTCTGCGGCGGTGCGGCCAGACTTCTTGTCGGCCTTTGCAATACCCTTGGCGCGAAGCCAGTCGACCGCAGCTTCCATATCGCCGTTGGTTTCAGCCAAAGCCTTTTTGCAATCCATCATGCCTGCGCCCGTCTTTTCGCGCAGTTCCTTCACCATTGCAGCCGTAATCTCGGTCATAGTTTCCTCTTGTCGGTTCATGTGGGCGGGCCGAAATAGGGCGCGGCACCGGTTCGAGGCACAAAGTGCACCTCATATCCATGACAGCGTGATGAAGACGCGCCATGGCGCTATTCTCGGGACGAAAATTCGCTTTCGCCTAAATAGGCAAGGCCGCCGAACTTGTTAAGTCGCGGGCGGCCTTTCCCAATCTTTTGCTAGACGTCACGAAGCTGAAGCTTCGTACGCTTGACTCAGCCTTCGGCCGCTTCTTCCAAAGCCGGCTCGATTGGAGCTTCTGCGGAAGCGCCAAGATCGCGGCCGGAAGCGCTCTGCTGACGCGCGATACCGTCGATAGCAGCACGGGAAATCAGATCGCAATAAAGAGCAATTGCACGCGAAGCGTCGTCATTGCCTGGGATCGCATAATCGATCAGATCCGGATCGGAGTTCGAATCGATAATGGCAACAACCGGAATGCCAAGACGCTTGGCTTCGTCGATTGCGATCTTTTCCTTGTTCGTGTCGATGATGAACATCAGGTCAGGCGTGCCGCCCATATCGCGGATACCGCCGAGAGCCTTTTCAAGCTTCTCACGCTCACGCTCAAGGTTCAGACGCTCTTTCTTGGTAAAGCCCTGGGCTTCGCCGGAAAGAATTTCGTCCAGCTTGCGAAGACGCTGAATCGAGTTGGAGATCGTCTTCCAGTTCGTCATCATGCCGCCGAGCCAGCGCGAGTTGACATAATACTGGGCAGAACGCTTTGCAGCATCTGCAATCTGCTCCGAAGCCTGACGCTTGGTTCCAACGAACAGAACGCGCCCACCACGAGCAACGGTGTCGCTTACAAGCTGCAGGGCGCGCGACAGCATCGGCACGGTCTGAGCAAGGTCAATGATGTGGATGTTGTTACGATCGCCGAAGATGTACGGCTTCATTTTCGGGTTCCAGCGATGCGTCTGGTGGCCGAAGTGTACACCAGCTTCCAGAAGCTGACGCATAGAAAAGTCTGGCAATGCCATGCCTAGTTTACTCCCTTTCCGGTTGAACCTCCGCAAGGCGAACAGCACTTCGTCGAGAAATGCCACCGGCGGAAAAGCTCGGATTTCTCCCGAACAATCCCATGCCTTACGTGTGGAATGCGCGAGCCCATACCGCTAGCTAGAGAAAAACGCAAGGATTAAAACGGAAAACTACTAGAGTTTTGACGCGACAGCGAGCCGCAGGCCACACGTTTTTCCTAAACACGGGTCGAATACGAGCCATCGGAGGAATTCCGCCAACAGGTCAATTCAAGTCACAGGGCCAGTTTTTAGACGCAGACAGACCAGGGGGAAGCTTCGTCGCTTTGTCTCCGCAGGCGAGATCGATCTGGCCCTGTTCGATGCCAATTGCGCTGGAGAGATCCATTCCCTCAATATGGGTCAGATACATGAAGGCTTTTGAAAAAGTGAGCTTACCTGAGACGACCGCAGCAGCGAGGTTGGCACGCGATAAATTCGTGAGCGAGAAGTCGACATCGGTTAAAGTCGCGCCGGTAAAATCCACGCGGCTAAGTTCCGCCTTTGCGAAATTCGCATGCTCAAGATCGGCATTTTTAAAATTCGCGCGCTGGAGTTCTGCCCCAACGAAGGATGCGCCTTTTGCGGAAATATGCTCAAAGCCGGCTCGGTAGGCTTCGATCTTCGAAAAATTGGCGCCGTCAGCAACGGCATTGGTTAGCCACGCTCTGATCAAGGTCGCCTTCTCAAGATTAGCGCCCTTCAAGTCCGTGCGACTCAGGTTGGTGAGGGTAAGATCCGTGCTCTGAAGCTGAGCCTTGCTGAAATCATTATCCTCAAGCATCAAGTTCTTCTTGCTGCAATCGGTCCAATCCACGCCCGCCGTCGGTGTTTCGCTGCAATCAGCCGCAAAGACTTCCGCAGCCGGAACAGCGAGGAGGCATGCGGTGACCGCGAGCCTCACCCAAGCTAAAACCTCTACCAAAACATTCTCCTTCCCACGGTGCCCTCTCCTCTGGCGCTAGCGAAGCGTCAGCGACAGGATGCAGACGAGGCGTTCTTGTCCAAAAGTTCAAGTTTGGCGAGCCGTCCCGTTAAGACGAAATCTCCATAATCCATCGTCAGGTCACGGGTGATACCATTTTCGTAGAGCTTGAAAGACATACGGTAAACAGGAGAGGCATCTGACTTGGTATTTTCGTTGAAGTAAGAGATTGTCACAGGCCAGAAAGCCGTGTTTGCAAACTGACCGACGTTCTTGACATCATCTTCGCCCGTCTTTGGCATTTCCTGACGGCCAACGACAGTGGTTGTCGCCATCGCTTTATCGCCATCGTCGGATCCGTCAAACACCCTGGCTTCGAAGAAGCGTTTGCCCTCTTTGGCGTTTCGAATCACATCGAGCATGTGCTCTGTCGGAAACCGAGTTTGGCCGATTTGAAGCTCTTTGTTCGCCGGTTGCTGCAAATCGACCCTCACCCCATCAGGGCGATCTTCGGCAGCACCTGTCACCTCTTTATCAAGCTGCTCGTCGGTGAAGGACTTTGTGTCGAATGAGAACTTGCCGTCTTTCAAGTTCTCAAATGTAACCGTCTGCTGATCACTGAGACGGGTCGCATCTCCCGTCTCGATCTTGGTAACAAACCGAAAATTTGTACGAAATCCATCGCAGTAGTTCCCGTCGAACTCATAGACCATACGTCCGGACATGCCGGAGATTCCCGAACGCTCCGATGCGTCTTTCAACTCCAGATCATAAACGGCACGATGTGCAATCAGCCCGGTGGCTATTGCCGCGCCGCCGGCTGGCGCCGCAGCCATCGCACTGGCTGACACACCTGCGAAAAGAAGGGCGACAAGACAAGCTCGGAACATTCAATCACTCCTGTTGGACTCGGCTGCAATGCTATAAGAAACGCACTCGGCCGGAATAGGCTTCATTTCGCATGTTGCAAAACAAGCCATCACCTAATTCTAGCGGAAGTAAACTTAAAAGCGGAGAGGAAAATGTCCGATCAGATCGAAGCCAAGCTCAAGGAAATGGGGATAAACCTACCAACTGCCGCGGCGCCGGTCGCCAATTACGTGGCTTATGTTCTCACGGGCAACCAACTGCACATCTCCGGGCAACTGCCGCTTCAAGACGGTAAGGTTGCCGTGACGGGCCATCTTGGGCGGGATGTCGACGTGCCGGCCGGACAGCGTGCCGCAGAGCTTTGTGCCATTAACATTCTAGCCCAGGCTAAGGCTGCTCTTGGTGGAAACCTTGGACGGATACGCCGCGTTATAAAACTGAACGGCTTCATTGCTTCCACGCCTGATTTTGTCGAGCAGCATCTGGTGATGAACGGGGCCTCGAATTTGATCGCGAATATCCTAGGTGAGGCCGGAAAGCACGGACGTGCAGCTGTCGGTATGGCGGCCTTGCCGATGAATGCAGCCGTCGAAATCGACGCTATTTTCGAGGTTGGGGAATGACATCTGCAGATTGGATCAAGGCAACTCCCATTGCTCACCGCGGCTATCATGACCTTAACAAGGAGATATGGGAGAATACGCTGAGCGCATTCTCTCGCGCCGTTGAAGCAGGTTTCGCAATCGAGTGCGACCTCCAATACGCATCTGACGGCGTACCAGTCGTTTTTCATGACGATGATCTGGAGCGTCTGTGCAACTTAAAAGGGGACGTTCGCGGTAAAACATCCAGCGAGCTGTCTCTCCTTTCCATTGGTGGGACAAAGGACAAAGTCCCAACACTCAAGCAGTTGCTTCAACACGTTAACGGGCGTGTGCCGCTCGTGATTGAGCTCAAGGGCAGAGAGGGCGATGACGAAGGCTTTGCCGAAACGGTGTTGGAAATCCTCGCCGATTACCAGGGTAAAGTTGCTCTCATGAGCTTCGACCATTGGCTGCTTGCCGATCTCAAAGCCGCCAATTGCCCCTATCCCGTCGGACTGACGGCTTACGGAAAGGAGCCCGAGGCTCTGGCACTGCATGAAAATGCTATGGCGCTCGGTCTCGACTTCATTTCCTATTTCTTTGCCGATCTGCCGAACCCCTTCATCAGTGCGCAACGACAGCACGGTACACCGGTCATCACCTGGACGGTTCGCAATGAGGAAGCGCGCAAGATCACATTTGAACAGGCCGATCAAATGACATTTGAAGGCTTTGACCCACGGATGTAGAACGAACTCGCGTTTTCGACATTATCCTGAGCAAACTGGCAGGGGCCTTGCCCCTCCAGGGCCTTTCTCCTCAACAGAGACTTACCGGCCGTATGACAGACGAACTGACGATCCGAATCGAACGATCTTTTCCGGCCATTGCCGCTGGAGACTGGGCAAATCTTGCGGGAACGACGCGCGACAGCAACCGCATTCCTTATAATCCCTTCGTATCCCACGCATTTCTTTCATCGCTTGAAGAATCCGGCTCCGCGATCGATAAAATGGGGTGGCTCGGCAATCATATTCTTCTTGAAACCGAAGACGGCAAATTGATCGGTGCGCTCTTTGGTTATCTCAAGAACCATAGCCAGGGCGAGTATGTTTTCGACCACGGCTGGGCAGATGCCTTTGAACGAGCCGGCGGACGCTATTATCCGAAACTGCAATGCTCCGTACCATTCACGCCCGCAACTGGGCCTCGCTTGCTGGTGGCGGATGGTGTCGAGCCTCTTCCAATCCAGGCGGCGCTTTGCGACGGCGTGAAAGAAGTCATCCGTCAACTTGGCATTTCGTCGGCCCATATGACCTTTGTCCCCGACAATGAGATCGGCATTTTGGAGGATCGGCAATATCTGCACCGAACCGATCAGCAATTTCATTTCATCAACGAGGGCTACGCCAACCATGAAGCCTTCTTAGAAACGCTTGCTTCTCGTAAACGTAAGGCTCTGCGAAAAGAACGGCGTGCCGCGCTGGAAAACGGGATCACGGTCGATTGGTTGACCGGCCGTGACCTGACGGAAGACATCTGGGACCAGTTCTTCGCCTTCTACATGGATACAGGAAGCCGCAAATGGGGGAGGCCGTATCTAACGCGCAAGTTCTATTCACTGATCGGGGAGCGCATGTCTGACGACATTCTTCTCGTCATGGCGAAGAGGAATGGACGATATATTGCCGGTGCCATCAATTTCATCGGGGGTGATGCCCTATATGGCCGACACTGGGGCTGCATCGAAGATCATCCCTATTTACATTTCGAAGTCTGCTACCATCAAGCCATAGACTTCGCGCTCGCGAAAGGCTTGAAGCGGGTGGAGGCTGGGGCGCAAGGAGAGCATAAGCTTGCTCGCGGTTACCTGCCTGTCACGACGCATTCGGCTCATTACATTGCACATGCAGGCTTGCGGCGTGCGGTCTCCGACTATCTTGAGCGCGAGCGGCAAGATGTCGAACGGATGAACGACATCTTGAGCGAGCATGGACCTTTTCGTCGCGGCCCGAAACTTGAAGAAGATTGATTCTTATCAAGTCTTGAAGTTCTTGACGTTACCGAACACGAAGATTTTCATCTGAGGAGTGTATCATGGCGGGCGCGCCTTACGACAACAACAATGTCTTCGCAAAAATTCTGCGTGGAGAAATTCCTTCGCACCGCGTCTATGAAGACGATGACGTCGTCGCGCTCATGGATGTCATGCCGCAAGCTCCAGGGCATGTTCTCATTATTCCAAGAGCCCCTTCCCGCAATCTTATGGACGCAGATCCCGATGTTCTTTCCAGGACGATACAAATCGTCCAGAAGGTCGCGTTAGCGGTGCAGGAAGCCTTCGATGCAGATGGCGTGTTTGTTGCTCAGTTCAACGAGCCCGCCGCGGGGCAAACCGTCTTTCATCTTCATTTCCATGTGATACCGAGACATGAAGGCGCGGGCTTAAAGCCGCATTCGGGACAAATGGAAGATGGCGCCGTGCTCGCGGCCAATGCCGAGAAAATCAGGTTGGCTCTCAAGGCTTGAGGCGGTCATCTCGAACTGAAAGAGGCCGTAGCACGAAATGCCGCGGCCTCTTTCAATTGTATGTTGTTACCTGCAGCAAAGACCAGGATCGTTCAACCGAACGCCCCGCTCTCTC
This sequence comes from Oryzifoliimicrobium ureilyticum, assembly GCF_037199735.1. Taxonomy (NCBI): domain Bacteria; kingdom Pseudomonadati; phylum Pseudomonadota; class Alphaproteobacteria; order Hyphomicrobiales; family Rhizobiaceae; genus Oryzifoliimicrobium; species Oryzifoliimicrobium ureilyticum. The sequence goes on from NZ_JBBBVQ010000015.1 coordinate 72,352, forward strand.
CGCTGATTCAGCCGGAAATTGCCGCTGCAACAGCCTCAAGCGCTTCGCTCGCCTTCGACCCATCGGGTCCACCGGCCTGCGCCATATCGGGACGGCCACCGCCGCCCTTGCCGCCTAAAGCCGAAGAGGCAATACGAACAAGATCAACAGCGCTGAAACGGGCTGTCAGATCGTCTGTCACTGCGACGACTGCACTCGCCTTGCCGTCTTCAGCAACACCAATCAACGCGACAACGCCAGATCCAAGGCTGCTTTTGCCCTCATCGGCAAGACCTTTCAGATCTTTTGGATCAACTCCCGTAATGGCACGCCCCATAAACTTAACCCCGGCAATCTCGCGGACGGAGTCTGCAGATCCGCCTGCACCGCCGCCCATCGCCAGCTTACGCTTGGCATCCGACAGTTCGCGCTCGAGCTTGCGACGCTCTTCAACGAGTGCCTCAACGCGCTGGGTCACCTCGCCTGGCTGTACTTTAAGCATCGCCGCAATCGCCTTGACGCGCTCATCCTGCTCCGAGAGATAATCGCGAGCAGCTTCCCCGGTGACGGCTTCGATACGGCGGACACCAGCGCCGACGGCGCTTTCACCCAACACCCGGATGAGCCCGATATCACCGGTGGCATTGACGTGCGTGCCGCCGCACAATTCGATCGAATAGGCTTTTCCGGCCTTGGGACCATGGACGCCCTGCCCCATGGATACGACACGTACCTCGTCACCATACTTTTCGCCGAAAAGCGCCATCGCGCCTTCTGCTATCGCGTCGTCGACACTCATCAGGCGCGTCGTGACAGGCGCGTTTTGCAGGACGATCTCATTCGCCATATCTTCAACCGTTTTCAACTCTTCAGCTGTCATCGGCTTCGGGTGTGATACGTCAAAACGAAGACGTTCCGGAGCGACAAGCGAGCCCTTCTGGGCCACGTGCGTGCCGAGAACCTCTCGCAGCGCCTCATGAAGAAGATGTGTTGCGGAGTGATTGGACCGCAGCCTGGAACGACGGGCATGATCGACGATGAGCGTGACCGGCTCGCCAATTTTAAAGGCACCCTCGACCACCTTGCCAATATGAACGAAAAGCCCCTCGCCCTTTTTCTGAGTGTCGGAAACGACGATCTTTCCGCCTTCAGCAACGATGGTACCAGTGTCGCCCATCTGGCCACCGGATTCGCCATAAAAAGGCGTCTGGTTCACGACAACCTGCACCTCGTCGCCCGACTTCGCTTCGGGGACGGAAGCGCCATCCCTCACGAGAGCCTGGACAACACCTTCTGCGCTTTCGGTATCGTAACCGAGGAATTCTGTGGCGCCATGTTTTTCCTTGAGCTCGAACCATACAGTCTCGGTGGCTTTGTCGCCAGAACCGGTCCAATGGGCACGCGCCTCAGCCTTTTGCCGTTCCATAGCGTCGGTGAAGCCGGCGAGATCAACGCTGATTTCGCGTGCGCGCAACGCGTCCTGCGTCAAGTCGAGCGGGAAACCATAGGTGTCATAGAGTTTAAAGGCCGTTTCGCCATCCAACATATCTCCTTTGTGAAGCGAGGATGTCGCATCCGACAGAAGAGAAAGTCCGCGCTCCAGCGTCTTGCGAAAACGGGTTTCTTCGAGTTTGAGAGTCTCGCTGATCAGAGCCTCAGCACGAACCAGTTCCGGATAAGCCCGGCCCATCTGGTTTACGAGCGAGGGCAACAGCTTATAAATCAGCGGCTCTTTCGCCCCGAGAAGTTCGGCGTGGCGCATAGCGCGGCGCATGATACGACGCAGAACATAGCCGCGGCCTTCGTTCGACGGTAGGACGCCGTCGGCAATCAGAAACGCGGAAGAACGCAGATGGTCTGCAATAACGCGGTGGCTTGCGCGCCGGTCACCTTCAGCCTTGATACCCGTCGCTTCTTCGGAGGCGGCAATCAAAGCCTTGAAGAGGTCGATATCATAGTTGTCGTGCTGACCTTGAAGAAGCGCGGCAATACGCTCCAGGCCCATGCCGGTATCGATCGAGGGACGTGGCAGGTCGATGCGCTCTTCTTTCGTGACCTGTTCGTACTGCATGAAAACGAGATTCCAGATCTCGATGAAGCGGTCTCCGTCTTCTTCAGGTGATCCCGGAGGGCCGCCCCAGATATGGTCGCCATGATCGTAGAAGATTTCAGAGCAAGGGCCGCAAGGACCCGTATCGCCCATCGCCCAGAAGTTATCGCTGGTCGGAATACGAATGATGCGCTGGTCGGGCAGGCCGGCAATCTTCTTCCACAGATTAAAGGCTTCGTCGTCCGTATGATACACCGTCACCAGAAGCCGGCTCGCATCAATGCCGAATTCCTTGGTAATTAGGTTCCAGGCCAGCTCGATGGCGCGATCCTTGAAATAGTCGCCAAACGAGAAATTGCCGAGCATTTCGAAGAAGGTATGGTGACGCGCGGTGTAACCGACATTGTCCAGGTCGTTATGTTTACCGCCGGCCCGGACACATTTCTGTGCGGTGGTCGCGGTTTTGTACGGCCGCTGCTCAAGTCCAGTAAAAACATTCTTGAACTGGACCATACCGGCATTGGTAAACATCAGTGTCGGATCATTTCGTGGCACGAGCGGGCTCGACGGTACAATCTCGTGACCGTTTTTCTTGAAGTAGTCGAGGAATGTCGACCGGATTTCATTTACACCGCTCATGCTATGCCCTTCACTGCAGCCAAGGCCGTCAAAATACAAAATCCCTTGGCTTTTATCTTTCGCTCTTGCCCCTGTCCAGCAGGCAAAAAGAAACCGGCCGCCCTTGCACTTGCAAAGACGGCCGGCTGGTAAAACAGATCATCAATAGTCGAAATCAGGCTTCGTCGTCACCATCGCCATCATTGGCATCTGGACCACCGTTTTGCAGGAAGCGATCAGCAATCAGGCCTGCATTCTGGCGCAAGGCCAACTCGATCTCGCGGCCTAACTCAGGATTGTCCCGTAAAAAGACCTTGGCGTTTTCGCGCCCCTGGCCGAGTCGCTGACTGTTATACGAGAACCAAGCGCCGGACTTTTCAACGATGCCAGCCTTGACGCCAAGATCGATCAACTCGCCAGTCTTGGAGACGCCTTCGCCATACATGATATCGAATTCGACCTGCTTGAAGGGCGGAGCCATCTTGTTTTTGACGACCTTGACGCGCGTCTGATTGCCAACAACTTCTTCGCGTTCCTTGACCGAACCGATACGACGAATATCGAGACGAACAGACGCATAGAACTTCAAGGCATTTCCGCCCGTGGTCGTTTCAGGCGATCCGAACATCACACCAATCTTCATGCGAATCTGGTTGATGAAAATCACCATAGTGTTCGACTTGGAGATCGACGCCGTCAGCTTGCGCAACGCCTGGCTCATCAAACGCGCCTGAAGACCAGGCAGGCTTTCACCCATCTCGCCTTCGATTTCAGCGCGCGGCGTCAAGGCTGCGACCGAATCGACGACCAGAACATCCACAGCCCCGGAGCGCACCAGCGTATCGGTAATCTCCAGCGCCTGCTCGCCTGTATCCGGCTGCGAAATCAGAAGGTTTTGCAAATCGACGCCAAGCTTACGCGCATAGACAGGGTCAAGTGCGTGTTCAGCGTCTACAAAGGCGCAAACCCCGCCCTTCTTTTGTGCTTCGGCAATCGTTTGAAGCGCCAAGGTCGTCTTGCCCGAGCTTTCAGGTCCGTAAATTTCAACGATACGCCCTTTTGGCAAACCGCCAATGCCAAGCGCAATATCCAAGCTGAGGGATCCGGTCGAAACGGTTTCGACTTCGATCGCCTTCTCGCTGGATCCGAGTTTCATAATCGAGCCCTTGCCGAAGGCACGCTCAATCTGAGAGAGTGCCGCCTCGAGCGCCTTGCTTTTATCCACCGCTTTGTCCTCTACGAGCCGCAAACTGTTTTGTGACATTCGATCCACCTTTAGGTTATTGAGGCCGCTCAAGCAATGACGTGCCCGACAACGATTTTGTACCCTTTTTGTTCTCATCATGCAAGCATGCACTAAGCATATAAGGATAAATGGTTTTCATCACTTTGTTCTCTTTATGTTTTTATTGCTTCGTAGGTATGTGAGGACAGAGCTAAGGTTAGTAGGCGAAGACCCGGATGGCATCGAATCGGGCCGTCTCTGAAAGAAAGAAATTATGATGCAGAAGCGAATTTTGGTTCTTGGCGGCGCTCACATCGATAGACGTGGCCGGATCAGCGGCGCTACGGTGCAAGGTGCGAGCAACCCCGGACATTGGATCGAGGAAGCGGGCGGCGGCGGATTTAATGCAGCACGCAATCTTGCCCGTCTCGGCCATCATGTGACGATGATTTCGCCGCGCGGCGGTGATGCAGCGGGCGAAATGGTAAGCGAGGCCGCAGACTTTGCCGGTGTCATCGACAAGCCTTTCGTTTTTCTTGATCGGCGGACGCCGAGTTACACGGCGATCTTGGAGCAGGACGGCAATTTGGTCATCGCCCTTGCCGACATGGACCTCTACCAGCTCTTCAGCCCTCGAAGGCTGTCAATTCGCGCGGTGCGGGACGCCTTTTCAGATCATGATATCGTCCTTATGGATGCCAACCTGCCGCCAGAAACGCTTAACATTATTGCAACACGATGCGCTGCGCTGCAAAAGCCGGTTGCGGCAATCGCAATCTCGCCGGCAAAGGTGGTACGACTGCGACAATCCGCAGACCGCATCGACTATCTCCTTATGAACGAAGCCGAAGCGGCGGCCTTTGTGGGGGAGAGCGCCGTCGATCCGCAGGACTGGCCGGTTCTTCTTCGTAAAACCGGGCTTAAAGGCGGCGTCGTCACCCGCGGTATGAATGATCTCATCGCCTATCTTGGCTCAGAGGTGGTGACGTTGCGTCCACCACGGCTGGATGCGGTTTCCGACGTCACTGGCGCTGGCGACTCTCTAGCAGCAGGCTTTCTGGCAGCGATCTGCCGAGGCGAGTCGCTTGCCCAAGCGGTGCGCGAAGGCGCGGCCGCCGCGGTCATCACAGTTCAGTCGCCGAACGCCGTTTCGGAGGATTTGACACTGGATTTGCTCCAGAAGACAAGTGATCTTGTTTCTGAAGCCAGAATTGTCCATTGAGGCGAAAACAGTACAGGAAATGAAATCATGACAGCACCGCATTCCGCCTCCCTGCCCATCGTCTACTCCAGAGATGTGGCAGCCGCCAAGGAACGTGGCGCGCCCATCGTCGCGCTCGAGTCCACCATCATTACCCATGGCATGCCCTACCCAGGCAACATCCAGATGGCGAACAGTGTCGAGGCGATTATTCGCGAACAGGGTGCCGTTCCGGCCACCATCGCTGTCATGCATGGAACCCTGCATATCGGGCTTGAAGCTGCTGAATTGGAACAGCTTGCGCAGGCTCGTGATGTCATGAAGGTTTCACGGGCGGACTTTGCATTTGCGATTTCCGAAAGGCGTCATGGCGCTACGACTGTCGCTGCGACAATGATCGCAGCAGCCCTCGGCGGTATTCGTGTCTTCGCGACGGGCGGCATCGGCGGTGTTCATCGTGGTGCTGAAACCAGCTTCGATATTTCCGCTGACCTGACCGAACTCGCCAGAACTCCAGTTATTGTGGTTTGCGCGGGCGCAAAAGCTATTCTCGATGTTCCCAAGACGCTGGAAGTCCTCGAAACAAATGGCGTGCCGGTTGTGACGTACGAGAGCGACGAGTTCCCCGCTTTTTGGTCAAGATCGTCAGGGCTACCGAGCCCGCTCACGTTGAACAGCCCCGCTGCGATCGCGGCATTCCAAAAAACCCGCGACCAGTTTGGGATCGACGGAGGTATGCTTATCGCCAATCCTGTGCCGGAGGCTGATGAAATCCCCAGTGACGAGATGGAAGTCTACATTCGTCGTGCGCTGGATAGTGCCGAGCAAGATGGCGTAACGGGCAAGGCCGTCACCCCTTACCTCCTAAGCACGATTTTCGATCTGACGGAAGGTCAGAGCCTGAAAACGAATATCGCCCTCGTCGAGAACAATGCACGCCTTGCGGCTGAGATTGCAGTCGCGCTTGCCTGAAAATCAAAGGCCGGCGGGAACACTTCCTGCCGGCTGCAACCGAAACGTCCGCAAAGACGTAACCTTGCACGTAGTGGATTGATGGTCCCATCGCCCGGCGCAGGTAAAAAGCAGCGCGGGCCTTTGCAAGATCAGCTTTCTAGCGTTTCCTTGACGACCACGGCGAGTTGCTTCAGCGAGAACGGCTTGGGTAGGAAACCAAACTTGGCTTCTGGAGGCAGATTTCGCGCAAAGGCATCTTCTGCGTAACCGGAGACAAAAATGAAGCGAAGATCCGGATATTTCTTCCTAAGCTCTCGAAGCAGCGAAGGACCATCCATCTCCGGCATGACGACATCCGATACCACGATATCCACTTTGCCATCGAGTTCGTCCATGATGTCCAAAGCCTCGATGCCGGAGCCGGCTTCGTGGACCGTATAGCCGCGAGTCTCCAGCATGCGTTTGCCGCCGCGCCGCACGGCCTCCTCATCTTCCACAAGAAGAATAACTGCTGATCCAGTGAGGTCTTGAGGCTCTTTGGTTGGAGCCGGTTCTACGGTCTCGGGTTGCGCCGGCGTCACGTCCTCACCGGTTTGCTCCGAAGCCTTCTCGACGTAACGAGGTAGGAAAATGCGGAATATCGTGCCGCGGCCGACCTCGGAAACGGGTTGAATATACCCGCCAGACTGCTTGACGATGCCGTAGACCATGGCAAGCCCGAGTCCTGTTCCCTTGCCGACTTCCTTTGTGGTGAAGAACGGCTCGAAGATCTTGTCCATGATCTCAGGTGCAATGCCTGTCCCGGTATCCTCGACCTCGACCAAAACCATGTCTTCGGACGGAATATAGGGATAATTAAACGCTGCTATGCGAGACGCGTCGATGTTCGAGGTACGCAAGGTCAGCTTGCCGCCTTCCGGCATGGCATCGCGCGCATTGACGCAAAGGTTGATCAGGACCTGCTCGAACTGCGAAAGGTCGGTTTTGACCGGCCATAGATCCCGCCCATATTCAACGTCGAGCTTCACGTGTGTGCCGGACAGAAGACGATCGACCAGCATACGCAGATCGCCGATGACATCCGTCAGATTGAGGATGCTTGGGCGGAGCGTCTGCTTACGCGAGAAGGCAAGCAACTGACGAACAAGAACGGCAGCGCGATTGGCGTTGCGTTTGATTTCCATCAAATCTGCAAAGCTTGCATCCGAGGGACGAGCCTGCAGAAGCAAATGATCGGACGACAAGAGGATTGCGGTCAGCACATTGTTGAAATCATGCGCGATGCCGCCGGCCAATGTTCCCACCGCGTTCATCTTTTGTGTCTGCGCCATTTGAGCTTCGAGCGCTTTCTGCTCGGTGACTTCCACGGCGTAGATGATCGCAGTTTCCTCGGGTGCCTCATCGCTCTGTTCAACGACGGCGTTCACGTAAAACCGAAAATGCCGGCTGTCGTCAGTCGGCGCACGCGAATCGATAGGAGCAATATCTCCCTGCATGTCCTGCGCGGCTTCAAGGGCACGACGGAGTTCCGCCCTGTTGGGCTCATTGACCACGCTTTCGAACAACGCGCCCTTTTCGATATCATCGCGCGAAAGTATTCCTGCAAAAAGTCGCAAGAAGGACGCGTTGGTTTTCAGAATTCGCCCGTCACGACCAACAGACGCGATCGCCATTGGCGTATTGTTGAAAAAGCGTGTGAAGCGCATGGCCGCAGATGTGGAATGCTCATTCGATATCCCAGACTGGCGGGTCATAACGATTGTGCGGCTCTCGCCGGGCGCACCATCTCTCATCGAGGTCACGCTATGGACGATCTCCGCCGGGAGACTTTGGCCGTTTGACTTCTTGAGATCGAGGTCGAGGCGCACCGTTTTTTTCAACCCGGGCTCCGCCTGAACCGACTGAATGAGAGCAAGGCCCTCACCGGCCACAAGATCACCGATGGTAAGCGATCCCGGAATGAATTTCGTGAGATCGATTCCCAACCATTCGGCGAGGGTTGCATTCAAGTAGAAGATTTCGCCTTTACGTCCCGCCGAGAAGAAGCCTGCCGGCGCGTGATCAAGATAATCAATCGCGTTCTGCAACTCTTTGAAGAAGCGTTCCTGGTCGTCGCGTTCCAACGTAATGTCGCTGATCTGCCATATATTGAGCGGCTTCGCGAGCCGCTCTTCGGTCGGCAGGGCTCGCGCCTTCAAGCGGTACCAATGCGGTCCGGAACCGCTGCCGGATGGGCCCAATGCACGCATCAATCGGAATTCTTCACTGCCCTCGCGGCCTTCGCGCAAGGCGTTCGTCAGCCGGTAGAGGGCTTCGTTGGATTCGCGGTAGCGCGAAAGCAGGGAATCCAGTGTTTGAACGTCGGTCGCTTTTCTGGCGCCCGTTAGTTTTCCGTAGGCCGCATTTGCGTAAATGATGCGTCCTTTGTCGTCAGTAATTAGCGATCCATCCGGATGACTATCCAGAAATGCACGGGCCAGGTGATCTGATGGCCGCTGCGGCATAACTTCGACAAAGCCGATCATCGACGAGACGAGAAAGAATATCCCCACCATCGCGAGGACACCCAGCACACCGAGGACAAACTCGTTTTCAAGCGATACCTTGAAGAAGACCAGAGCAGCCGCCATTGCCGCTAGAACCATCGCAATCAGAATAATGCGGATAACGGTTCCGGATCGCCCGTTGCGATCGACAAGAGGCGCATTGTAATCACCTGTCTGACGCGTCCCTGTCATCGAGTTCCCCAAATATGTCCGTCTACCGACGGTGCATGAACCTGCAATCGCCCAGCTTTACCGATCTGCCACTCGCGTCGCAAACAAAACACGTCAGATGTTTTCCGTGTCTATGGTTTCGCAGTAGTTACCGAAAAGAGCTTCGCTGATTTTTCTTAACCTTCTATGGTTAGCAAATCGTATGTGGACGCGCGCAACGCTTGTATTGTCCTACTACAGATACAAAGTCACCGTTTTGCACGAGCACAACGAGCAGGTTCGGCATGTAGCCAAAGCACATTGTGAATCGCATTCCATTCTTTCTATCAAGTTGACGTGTCTGCAAAAACAAGGATTGCGGCGTCGGACGCTTGAATTCACAAGCAACAGCGCCAGCTTGTTGAAAAAGGCCAGGGTTGTCGCCTCCAATCGGATGTTTCTTGGCGGAAGCGGCTGGACAGTCACCTGAGGCTTTGCCTATGGCTCGAAGTTCAAGAAAATTGTTACAGTCGTAAAGGGAGCGCGGAGAATGTTCAGTGACGTTATGGGAGCATACGGCGGCCGCTTCTTCGTTGCTGCCGGCGGTGTGGGGATAGCGCTCCTCGTTCTGATCGCAGTCTTATGGGTCATCCGAAGCAGAGCGCCCTCTCCGTTTGTCCGCGGTGGAAAAAACCGGCAACCTCGGCTTCAGGTTCTCGATGCTGCTGCGGTCGACGCGCGTCGGCGGCTCGTCCTCGTGAGAAGAGACAACATCGAACATCTGATCATGATTGGTGGACCGACCGACATCGTGATCGAGAGCGGCATCGGCGCGAACGCTGGTCAGCTGCCTAGAGGCGAAGACCTTACCGCTCCTGTGACGGACAGGGCTTTACCAGGCTCGCGCCAGGCGATTTCGGCGCCCTCACGTGCTGAGCCAGTAGCGGAGCAGCGAGAGCCGATATCTGACCAGCGCCCCCAGACACGCAGACCCCTCGTTGGCGTTTCGGAAACTGAGAGCGCATTAGCAACCGCGCCCCAGCGTCCCGCCGCACCACCTGTTGTAGAGACGGCACGTGATCAGGAACAGCAGGTAAGACAATCTGCACCACAAAGACCTGCAATCAACCCCAGGACAGACGAGGCGTCTGATGCACTTGAGGCTGCCCGCCAGCGCGTCCTTCCACAGCAGCAGAGGATTGAGCCTCAAGTTACGGTACCTGTTGCAGCAAACCGTCAGCCCGAAATACAACGATCTCCGGCGACTGAATTCAAACGCGTCCTTGAGGAGGAACTGAACTCCGATGCAGATCGCGCGCTCCCACTAGCAAAACCAGTTACGCCGAACCCAGTGGCTCGCCGCGAGCCCGATAGAGCGCCAACAGCAAATTCTGATGCCGATCTGCAAAACGAAGTGGCACGCATATTCGGGGAAATCAGCGTCAACCGAGACAACAAATAAGGCGCAACCTCACGGCCGCACCCTATTTTTTTATCTCAAAAGAAAAGGCGCGAAGGCTTTGGCCGGTCGCGCCCTGACTGAATATGGTGCAAAACAAAAGCTATTAATGCTTTGTATCAGCCGCCTCAACGAGAGGAAGCGGATCAACTCATTCGTCGCGATAAACCTTTTCACGACGCTCGTGGCGTTCCTGGGCTTCGATCGAGAGTGTCGCGATAGGCCGTGCATCAAGACGCTTGAGACCGATAGGCTCGCCCGTCTCTTCGCAATAGCCATAGGTGCCGTCTTCAATTCGTTGAAGTGCAGCATCGATTTTCGAGATCAGTTTCCTCTGACGATCCCGCGCACGAAGTTCAATCGCACGATCGGTTTCCGAGGACGCACGGTCAGCCAAATCAGGATGATTTGCACTTTCCTCTGCAAGATGGTCCAACGTTTCACGCGCCTCGCGGAGAATGTCGTTTTTCCATGCAACCAGCTTAGCTCTAAAGTAAGCCCGCTGGTTCGTATTCATGAACTCCTCCTCTTCGGAGGGTACATAACTGCTAAGATCGATCTTCTCACTCAACGCGATTCTCCCGAAGAACATCTCATATCGGCGGCTGTATATCCCAATGCAGAGATGTGATTCAAGCCAAATGCGACAGGTCAAGCGTTTTTTAAATTTGTCATAATTTTGAGCTAAGAGACTATTTTATAAGCATTATTGAGCTTTCGCCATTTTTGGCGCGAGAACGACGGTTGTCGTTACTGCCGCAATTCTTGCACAGAATTCCAATCTCGTTGACGCTGGGTTGGAACACGCGCTACTCAAAGATCAATATTTCGTTGCGGAAGAAATCGATGATAACCCTCCCCCGCGCTGCCAAAAGAATCTGCCTCATGAGGCATGCGGAAGCAGCGCCTGCAAATCCGCGCGACCGAGATTTCGATCGCACTTTGACACCAAGAGGCTACGCCGCTGCGGAGTTCATCGCCGAACGCGCTGCCGATCGGACCTATGTCCCCCAACTCATTCTCAGTTCGACCGCACGGCGATGTCGGGATACCGCAGAGGCATTTCAACGGATCGTGAGCGCGCTTCTCGATATTCGCTATCTTGATACGCTTTATGCTGCAGACAGCGATGTGTTTATGACCTTGATCAACTCGGAAGAAGATGTGGACACACTGATGATCGTTGGCCACAACCCGACCATCGAGCAGACACTTGACAGAATGATCGGACACGACAGCCTTCAATTGGCGCTGCCAAATGGTTTCCCGCCGGGTACGATGGCCGTTATCGATCGCCTCGACACGTCAAGCGCTTGGCAGCTCGTGGATGTGCTTGTGCCATAATAGAGCCCGACCTTTTGAAACGGCGCTTGGGTTCCTATATCGCCTGAAGCCTTTCGATGCGGGAACCTAGCTTGTCACCCAGATTGACATCCATAACAGATGACGCAAAGCTTGCCTTCGAGACCCTGACGGATCGCGCCTTGGGCCTTGTGAATCCAACTTTGCGCCTTGGCGTCACCGGCCTTTCCCGCTCGGGTAAGACGGTGTTCATTTCCTCGCTGGTGCACAATCTTTTGCATGGCGGACGCCTGCCGCTGTTCGAACCTGTTCAATCGGGCCGGGTATCGTCTGTGAGGCTGGAAGAGCAGCCGGACGATGCCGTACCGCGCTTTCAGTACGAAGATCATGTGAAGGCGCTTGTGCGCGAACGGATCTGGCCGGACTCAACACGCGCAATCTCAGAACTGAGGCTTACGATCGACTACAAAAGCGCAAGTGGCTGGAACCGGCTGTTTTCGCCGGGCCGTCTTTCGATCGATATTGTCGACTATCCCGGCGAATGGCTTCTGGACTTACCGCTGCTCACCAAAGACTACCGGAGTTTTTGCGAAGATACCTTCGCGCTCGCCATCGGTGGGGTGCGTGCCGAGCTTTCCCGCAAGTGGCGCGATATGACAACTCTTGTCGACATTAACGGCCCTGCCGATGAAATGACGGCAAGAGAGCTTGCTTCAGCCTTCGCCGATTATCTTAAGGCCTGCAAATCCGACGAGCGCTCTTTGTCGACCCTTCCACCCGGTCGCTTTCTGCTGCCTGGCGATCTCGACGGTTCCCCGGCGCTAACCTTTGCGCCGCTCGTCCTGCCCTTCGAAGGGCGTGCCGAAAAGGGTTCGCTCTGGGCCATGATGGAGCGCCGCTATGAGGCTTATAAGTCCGTGGTGGTAAAGCCATTTTTCAGAGAACATTTCGCCCGTCTCGACCGCCAGATCGTTCTTGTCGATGCGCTTCAGGCAGTCAACAGGGGTACGGAGGCTGTGCAGGACCTGGAGCGGGCACTGGCCGAAGTCTTGGCATGCTTCCGGCCCGGGACCAATTCGTGGCTGTCGTCGCTGCTCGGCCGACGGATCGACCGCGTACTGGTCGCCGCGACTAAGGCCGATCATCTCCATCATGAAAGTCATGATCGATTGGAAGAGCTGACACGGCGACTGGTCGATCGCGCAGTGCGAAGGATCGGCATGGCTGGCGCAGGAATAGACATTATCGCCCTCGCCTCTGTTCGTGCGACTCGGGAAGCAACCGTTCGTCGCGATGGCCAGGATCTTCCCGTGATTGTCGGCACGCCAATGTCAGGCGAACGTATCGGACAAGAGATATTTGACGGAGAGCGCAAGACAGCGATTTTCCCAGGAGATCTGCCTACCGATCCAGAAGCTTTTTTTGCGCATTTAGATGGCAGCCGTGCAGCGCCAGTGCTGCCCGATGTCAACGTTGTTCGATTTAGACCGCCGCACATAGAAGAGACGGGAGGTGGCATCAAGTTATCGGTGCCGCATATTCGTCTCGACCGCGCGATGCAGTTTCTGTTCGGAGACCGGCTGGCATGACGCAATCCCAGGACAAGGACGACAAGATTGAAAATCGTAAGCCTGCAGCTTTTGCGGTCGAGCCTGAAGCGGTCCATCTCAACGGCCCGGCGCAAATGTCGCGAAAGCCAGCCAGCTTTTCCGAACACATCGTCTTGACTGCAGATGAGGACGATCCTTTCCTCAATCCCGAAAAGGATACGGCTGTCGCCCCTGTGACCGTCCCGCGCAAGCGGCGATTTTTCTTTGGAAAGATCGCGCTCGCCGCCTTCGGCTTCCTCTTCTCCCTCGCCTTTGGCCTATGGACCGACAGCCTTATTAGAAATCTTTTCGCACGAGCTGATTGGCTGGGATACACCGCGCTTGCAGCCTTGGCGGTCGGCATACTCGCCGTGCTCGCTTTGGTTCTGCGGGAATTGGCTAGCATGTCTCGACTGACAGCCGTTCACGCCATAAGGGCGGAAGCAGACCTTGCCCTTGCGGAAACGAAACCGGCTAAAGCACGTGCGCTTGTTCAGCGCGTCAGCCAACTTCTGTCGCAGAAGCCTGAAACTGCACGTGGACAGGCCACACTGACGGCGGCGAAAGACGACGTCATTGATCCGCCACAGTTAATCGAACTTGCCGAACGGGAATTACTAGGCCCACTGGACCGAAGAGCACGCGGGCTCATTCTTCAGGCTTCCAAGCGCGTTTCGGTCGTGACGGCTATCAGTCCACGCGCCTTGGTGGATCTCCTCTACGTTCTCTACGAGTCGGCAAAGCTGGTCAGAGCCATTGCGGACCTTTACGGCGGGCGCCCCGGGACCCTCGGGATGATCCGCCTCTTCAAAGACGTCGTTGCGCATCTTGCGGTTACCGGATCGATTGCCGTGGGCGACGGGATTGTCCAGCAGGTGGTCGGTCATGGACTGGCATCGCGCTTGTCTGCTCGGCTTGGGGAAGGTGTCGTCAACGGTCTGATGACGGCTCGTATCGGTATTGCTGCGATGGATCTTTGCCGGCCTCTGCCGTTTCGAGCGCTGCGGCGGCCTGGCATCTCAGACTATATCGCAGATCTGAGCCCGACCTCGCAAAGCAGCAAGGACGAAGGTCGACGATAATTGCTCAGCTCGACTGCTCCTGCGCGGAATGAACAGTCCGGGCAGTATTTCCAAGACGACGAAACGAAGCGTTAACCATTCCACGGCAAAATTCGCGGCTAGATAAGCGTGCCCTCGGCAAGGAAACAATCATGGCTTCGCGCAAGTTCCGTCTTCTTTTTACTCTGGCCGCCGTGGCACTTTCCCCGGTCCTGGCGACGTCGCCATCCGCAACTGCAGCCACCCGTGACAAAGCATTCTTCGAATCCGTCGCTGGAACTTGGAGAGGTCCAGGAGAGATTGTTGCCGGTAAATATCGCGGCACAAAATTCACTTGCAGTCTCGTCGGCGAACCTTCGGCTGACGGAAATGCGGGCTTGAAACTCGACGGAACCTGCCGCGTTGGCGTTTTCAAACAACCTATGACAGCCGTTATCACGCAGTCCGGCAGCAGCTACAAAGGTCAGTTCCTAGACGGCGCAGCGGGCAAAGGACTTGACGTCATTTCCGGCGCCGTCTCTCAGGATACCGTCGTCATCGGCCTTAACCGTGCCAAGCTGAACGGAGCCATGATAGCGCGTATTCGCGACGATAAGGTTATGAATGTCACGGTTTCGGTCAAGGTGGAGGACAAGATGGTGCCCGTTATAGGGTTGACCTTGACGCGCCAGATGGACGAAATGACTGTAGGTTCGGTGCAGTAGGATTGTACGGAACGAGCGGCAAAGCTCGTTTTGAGAAAGCTCGAAAGAGCCAGTTACATTTTTTGAGCATACTTAGCCATCGGCGTTTCCCGCTCTTTCCCCACGCCACCAATCTTCGTTATCGACAACCTCGATACCGGCTTTGTCGGCTTGTGAGAGCCACGCGTTGACGGAGCGGCCACCGATCTCCAGGTCGGCAGCAAAATCCGCAAGCGGCAGTAAAACGAAAGCGCGATCTGTCATCCGCGGATGTGGCAAGGTCAGCCGCGTGGTTTCGAGGACATCCTCGCCATAAGTCAGGATATCGATATCCAAGGTGCGCGGTCCCCATCTCTCGGTCCGCTCACGCTTCATTGCGCGCTCAATATGAAGACAGAAGTCAAGCAGGGCTTCCGGTTCAAGACTGGTGAGAACCGCTACGCATGCATTGAAGAAATACGATTGATCCGTCTTCCCCCAAGGTGGCGTTCGATAGAGTCTCGAGACCGCGCTGATAGCACAGGCAGGGTGATCCGCGATTATGCGCAGGGCATTCGACATTGCCCGAATAGGGTCGCCGATATTCCCGCCTAAACCAAGACAAGCGGTTTTCATGTTAAGCGATGTGCTCAACGCTCACCTGAACAAAGTCGAGCACGCCCGCGACCGGAGCATTTGGCTTACGAATACTGATTTTGGCGCGTCGTATCACCGGAAAACGCGTGCAAAGCTCCTTGGCTATATCAAGAGCCAGTGCTTCGATCAGGTAACGCCGGCGGCCTGTGACGATCTCCTCGATGACTTTAAAAGCCACTCCGTAGTTGACCGTATCATCAATGGAGTCTTGTTCGAGAGCCTGGCCAGCCGCCACATCGAGCTCGGCGTCGACAAAGAACCGCTGCCCCAAAAATTCTTCCTCGTCATGGACGCCGTGACGAGCGAAGAAAGCGCAGTTTGAAAGCGTAATGGTGTAGGTGTTGTTCATCAATTCATCTCCGGCGTCTGCGCTGCCAGCATAGCATCGGCGACTGCCAGGGCATCTTTGTTCATGGCAACATTATGGACGCGAAAAACGGCTGCCCCCTGCATCCGCAGGAGCGCACTCGTCGCAGCAGTCGCAGCATCCCGGGCAGAGGGCTCCTGGCGTCCGGAAGCGACACCAAGAAACCGCTTGCGAGAAGTACCGACGAGAAGCGGAAAACCAAACTGATGCAATTTCGCGAAGCGCGCCATGAGGGCAAAGTTCTCTTCGCTGGTCTCTTTGTTGAAGCCGAAGCCTGGATCAAGCACGATACTCTCATCGCGAACACTCACAAGGCGAGCAATTTGCAGCGACCTTTCGAGAAAGGTACGCTGATCTGCAATTACATCTTCAAGCTTCTGCCTGCCGCGTCCGGTATGCATCACACAAATGCCCGCGCCCGTCTTCGCAACCACGTCAGCTATTTCAGGTTCGCGCTGCAGTCCAAAAACATCATTCACAATGTGCGCGCCAGCCTCGATAGCCAGCTGCGCCGTCTTCGCACGATATGTATCGATTGAAATCAAAGCATCGGTCTTGCCGCTCAGAGCCTCTATGACCGGCAGCACCCTATCCTGTTCCTCACTGGCACCGACCGGCTGTGCATTTGGGCGCGTCGATTCTCCGCCGATATCGATGATTGCGGCCCCCTCCTCCACGGCCTTAAGCGAGTGGTCGATTGCAGATTGGACGGTGTTGTAGGATCCGCCATCGGAAAAAGAGTCGGGTGTGACATTTACGATGGCCATGATCGCGGCTCGCTCGGCGAGCTCGATCTGACGTCCATGTGCCAGTTTCCAGATCCTTTTCCGGATATCGGTCAATTTTTACCCTTCTCGTCCGCAAGGTCGTGCGGAAAGTGGCCACATACTCAATGCAGCTGACCATCCTGACTGCGGCCAGTCTTTGGAGCTTGGCTCACGAAAAGCCGGATCTCGATATTGCGCTCCGCAAGCCTATGACGCAAGCTTCCCAAAAGTTCAACACGAGTCACCATCTTAATGCATCGCTCCGCCTGTCTATTCCTCATCTTGTCAGTCTTCGGATCGATGCCCTATGCGAGCCATGCAAACGCAACTGTCGTTGCGACAAAGAGCTACAGCTATTTCGACATCAGGGGCAAAACCGCGGAGGATCTCGATGCTGAATTAAGCCGGCGCGGTCCTACTGCTGATGGCTCTTCTTCCAGGCATCCGGGCGCGACCCGCATTCAATTCGGAGGCGATGCCACCTACATCCAAGAAGGCGGTCGCTGCCGCGTTTTGAACGCTCGTGTGACGGTCCACACCCGCATTATCCTGCCTCGCTGGCGAAACCGTCAGGGTGCGAGCAAAGAGCTTTCGCTGATCTGGGACACCTTGTCGGGAGACATCCGCCGACACGAGGACCGCCACGCCGAGATTGCGCGCGTTCAAGCACGCAAGATGGAGCAGCAGATCCTGCAGCTTGCGCCTCAAAAGGATTGCAATTTGATGCAGGAAGTTGTCGCTCGCGTCTCAACGGAGGGCATAGAAAAGCATGACGCTTTACAGGCCCAGTTCGATCGGGTCGAGGCGATCAACTTTCAAAACAGACTAATGCGACTTCTCAAGAACAAGATAGATGCGCAATCTGTTAAACGATGAAGCGTCCGGCGCGGCCAGTCGCCGAAACGCCTTCGGCCTCGGCTGGCTATTAGGCCTGTTTCTCAGGCACATGGACAACAAGCCCATCAAGTGCCGCCTTCATCCGGATCTGACAGGAGAGACGCGAATTGGGCCGCACGTCATAGGCAAAATCCAGCATGTCCTCTTCCATAGCCTCTGGCGGACCGACGCGCTCAATCCAAGCCTCGTCGACATAGACATGACAGGTCGCACAGGCGCAGGCGCCGCCGCACTCGGCATCGATTCCCGGTACAGAATTGCGAACAGCATTTTCCATGACGGTCGAGCCTTGATCTACATCCAGATCAAAGCGCGCGCCGTCGAAAGCCACAATAGTCAGTTTCGGCATAATATGTCCCGGTCATCATTGCTTAGGATTATCGGTGTCTTCCAATAAAATCGGAAGGCAGTCAACAATGGTTAGCATGATTGCAGAACGCTGAAAGAAGACTTTCCTAAATGCGGCAATAGCACTTGCAGAAAGAGACCTGCTTTCAGCGCGAAACCAGCGGATCGCTCTGCACGCCGCGATCGATCAGCGGCTTAGCTTCAAAATGAAATTTTCCGCCTCGATGACGGCTGCGCCAACTGCCGCGATCGCCGCAGCGTCTGAACAACGGCTTTCGAGATCGGCAGCAGCTTGGCTCACCTTAAAAGCACCTACCGCGCTCGCGGCACCCTTTAGCCGATGGGCTGCTTCGACTGTGCGCTTATTGTCCTCGCAAGATATTTCGTGGAGGCAGCTCCTGGCTTGACGCGCGAACATGTTCAGCACCTCAGCCTCGAGCGCTTTATCGCCCATGGTCTGGCGTGCCAAATGCACCAGATCGATGGGACGATCCCGCGATGGCGTGTTGCCTGTCCCGTTATCTGGCGTGTTGAACGCGATATTCACTGCTGCCATGTGCCACAAACTCCCGTACTTTATTATTTCGCTCTCTGAATGGTGCGAAACCATCGTCGCAATCCCGTTAAATTCCGGCACATTGAAGGCAAGCATTTTAGCGTTATGGTTAATATCCGTTAAATACCCTTAAGCAATTGGCTTTTCGGCTCAAACAGCCGACAATCATGGTTAACCGAACGTTAACAAACGTTGGAATCTCCCGGCCTGTTAATTGTGTCAGGACAATAGTTGTGTCACTACGGTACTGATACGGCAGGTTTGGGACGCGTGCCTTTGCGATACCGTTGGATAGTGATAAGTTTTAAAACTTCCGTCGTTAAGACGACTATCTATGATGAATGACAAGCATATCCATTCGCAGGTGCCGGATGGGAGGGGTCGCGAAGGAAACAAGCATCGGGCACGCGGACAGCCCGATGAAGCGGCTAAACCGGCTGGAGTGTAACGAGGCGTAACCGAATGGCAAACAACAACTACAACGAGTCGATTGAAGATAAAGCGTTCAAAGCATTGGACGAAGCGCTTCAGATCGACTTCGGCGAAGAAGACGCGGATCATTCGAACGCGCGCAAGCCGAACGCCTCGGAGGGAAAGGTGTCCGACAAGCCTTTATCACGCGCATCGCAACAACCCGCAGACGACAAGCAGCGTCGTCGCGGGCGCCCCGCAGGTCAGCGCACCGCAGATAGCTCGCCGCGTTCCCCAGCATTGGCACCTGCAAATGACGCTACGCGCAACTCGTCCTCCCTTCTTCGTTCGTTCGAAGGTGCGAGCGGCAAATCCGCTATTCGCAATGCGACAATTCTGTCGGTTCTGTGGTGTGTCGCCGGGCTTGGGATCATGGCGGGACTTTACTCTCCGCAGATCTGGCAAATCCGCTCCGTCGCAGATCTACTTGCTCTGCCAGGCGCCATCGTTGGCTTGATTGGCATCGTCGTACCGATCATCCTATTCTATGGCTTCGGCGTCATGATGATGCGCGCGCAGGAAATGCGCAACGCTGCACGTTCGATGGCCGAAGTCGCACTGCGGCTTTCCGAGCCTGAGACCATCGCCTCCGAGCGGATTATGACAGTCGGGCAAGCTGTCCGTCGTGAAGTGTCGGCCATGAACGAAGGCATCGAGCGGACGATTGCCCGCGCTGCCGAACTCGAAAGCCTTGTCCACTCCGAGGTCAATGCCCTTGAAAGAAGCTATGCGGACAACGAATTGCGCGTGCGCAGCCTTGTTCAGGAGCTGGGTTCTGAACGCGATGCAATCGTCAACCATGCAGAACGCATCAGGACCTCGATCTCTGGCGTTCACGATCAGCTCAAGGAAGATCTTTCTCTAGCCACTGAGGAAATTGCCGTTCGCTTGGCAACATCAGGTGAGGCATTTGCCTCGCTGATTGATACCCGCGCAGCAACGCTGACGGAAAAATCCGAGACCGCTATTCAGTCGCTTGGAAGCCTTTTGTCCGCAAAGACGGATACGCTGCTGCAGACGCTGACAAGTTCCGGAATTGCGCTTGCGAGCGAATTCGACGTACGGCTTGAAACGCTGACGACGAGCCTTGCCGAAAGCGGCGATGCCATTCTGACGCAGTTCGAAACACGCGCGTCAACGATGGACGGCAATGCGGAAAAGCTAAATGCCGCCTTGAACGAGCGCGCGCGCCAGCTCAACGACATCCTGATTAGCCGTACCCGCGAAATCAACGAAAGCCTCACTGGCGGCGAAAAGACGATCCGATCAACGCTCGATGGCGTTCTGTCGCAATTGAACCGCACTCTCGACGAGCGCAGCTCTAGCTTCCGTCAAAGCCTGCAATCGACGGTCGATGAGACCATCATGGATCTCGATATTCGTTCTGGTTTCTTCGATGAGCGTCTTCAGACGACGATTGCCCAGGTTTCGACCTCGTTCGACGATCGGGTAGCAGAATTTGCAAACGCGTTCGAAAAGCGGGCAGGCTCTCTCGACACCAAATTGATGGAGAGCTTGGCACGTATCAACGAGACACTGTCCGGCGGCTCGGATACGCTTGAAGGCATGCTGTCCACCGGGATAGAGCGCCTTGGCAACACGATGACCGAACAGTCGCTTGCTCTGACGACGGCCCTCGACATGGGTCATGAGGTTATCGACAGCACCCTTGGCAACAAGGTTGAAGAAGTGTCGGTCGCCATCAATGCGCGGACGAGCGACATGACGTCTGCTCTCAAGAATGCGCAAGCGGAAATCGTGACGGCCCTATCAAGCGGTACAGAGCAACTCCAGAGCAACCTGACAGAGCGCTCGGCCGAGTTCCGCTCGGCACTTCTCACAGCTAGCAGCGATTTGACGTCCGCCGTGAGCGAGGGAACTTCCCAGATCACCAGCGCCTTCGGTCGTGCCGATGAGCTCAATACCACGATCTCACGCCGCGCTGCTGATATCACCGATGCACTCGAGAACGCGCATAGCCGTATCGACACGGTCATGTCGGAGCGAAGCAGCGTTCTGTTCGGTGCGCTTAACGAAAATCATGATCGCCTCGAAAGCACGCTTTCCAGCCGGTCTGCCTCGATCATTGGTGCCGTGAACACTGCGCATGACCAGCTTGCAGAAACGCTGGATGAAAAGTCGATGGCACTCGCGATCTCGCTGAGCGAAGGGCAAAGCCGCATCGACAGCGTTATGGCGGAAAGAAGCGACACGCTCCTCACTGCCCTAACCCAGAACCAGGATCGCCTTGAAAACACGTTATCTCAACGTACTGAGGCAATCGTGACAGCCGTCTCGGCAAGCCACGATCAACTTGCAGAGACCCTGGATGACAAGGCCATGGCGCTCGCCATTTCGCTGAGCGAAGGCCAAAGCCGTATCGATGGTGTGATGTCGCAAAGGAGCGATGCGCTCTTTACAGCCCTCAGCCAGAACCAGGATCGCCTTGAAAACACGTTGTCTCAACGTGCTGAGGCAATAGTTACAGCCGTCACGGCAAGCCACGATCAACTTGCCGAGACTCTGGACGACAAGGCCATGGCGCTCGCCATTTCGCTGAGCGAGGGCCAGAGCCGTATCGACAACGTCCTGTCGGAAAGAAGCGATACGCTTTTCACCGCGCTGAACGAAAACCAGACGCGGCTTGAAGGCACTCTTGAGCAACACGGCAACGCGATCGTTGCAGCCGTCACCACCAACCGCGAGCAATTGGCTGACGCGCTCGACGATAAGGCAATGGCGCTTGCGATCTCAGTCGGAGAGAGCCAAAACCGCTTCGAAGAATCAATCGCACATCACGCTCAGGCACTGGCAGGAACAATCGAAAGCGGGCATCGGTTGATTTCCAGCGCCATCCAGGAACGGGCGCAATTGCTGGACCGCTCGTTGAGCGACGGACACGCTCGGATCGACGAAACGCTGGCGCACCGCGGCGAGGCCCTGGCCGCGACAATGAGCGCAGGACATGAGCGCTTGGCAGGCACCATGGGCGAGCAGCTAAACGCGCTCGATCAGACACTCAGCAGTAGTCACGATCGTCTGTCCGAAATGTTGACCGACAAGGCCGTGTCTATGGCCATTTCAGTCGATGAAAATCAAAGCCGCATTGAAAGCGTCCTTGAAGCCCGGACAAACGCGCTCATTGAAAGCGTTTCACATGCTGAAAACCGAGTAGCCGCGGCTCTAACGGACAAGGCTGATGCCATTCGGGCGGCCTACGTCGATAACCAGCAGCGCCTGGAAAATACGCTCACCAGTCACGGCTCAACCCTTTCGATCGCTATTTCCTCAGGTACGGATCGTCTGGAGACTATCGCGAACGAGGCAACGCAGCGACTGGAAGGCGGCTTGGCCGCGGCGCAAGAACGCTTTGCGAACTCCGCAAATGATGCGGCAAACCGTATCGAAGACGGCCTGTCGTCGGTGCACGAGCGCATCCGCGCAACGCTTGATGACCGAACCAGCGCAATAGAACTCACGATGCGCCAGGCACATTCGCGCATTGATGAGACGCTGGCGGATCAAGCAACGACGATTGGGACGTCGATCGCTGCAAGCGTCGGCATGATGGAAATGTCGCTGGAGGATCACGAAACCAGCCTGCGCAATACCATTGATGCCAGCGCTCGCGCGCTTGACGAGCGTCTCCGGGACAGCGCCGGCAACATCTCCAGCCGGTTCCAGGATACGGCAAACGAGATCTCGCGCACGGCGGAACAGTTCTCGTCCCGCCTGGAAAACTCCGTTGAAGGCATGACCGAGCGGTTCTCCGAGACTGGCCTGCGTGTCGAGGCCGGGCTTTCCGCTCTGGAAACCAGGATTCGGGACGGCGTCGGCGGGGTTGCGCAACAGGTTGACGCTGCCGGAGAGCGAATTGCATCAACCTTCGAACAGGGTGCTGCCCGGCTCGATCAGCTTGGCAATGAGGCAAGCTTCCGCATTGCGGATGCTCTGGCAACGAGCAGCGAGCGCCTGACATCATCGATTGATGAGCGTGCAACGAACCTGAGCACGATCATCGAGAGCCGTGCCACCGACCTCACCCAGTCACTCGAGGGTCGGACTGCGGAAA
The DNA here is from genome assembly GCF_037199735.1 of Oryzifoliimicrobium ureilyticum. Classification (NCBI taxonomy): domain Bacteria; kingdom Pseudomonadati; phylum Pseudomonadota; class Alphaproteobacteria; order Hyphomicrobiales; family Rhizobiaceae; genus Oryzifoliimicrobium; species Oryzifoliimicrobium ureilyticum. The sequence goes on from NZ_JBBBVQ010000015.1 coordinate 95,283, forward strand.
TTGCTGAAGTCATGGATCGAGGCAATGCGAGGATCGAAGAGCGCTTGTCCACGATGGATCGCGCCCTGACGATCGGTTTGGATGCCGTCAACAAAACGATCGAAGGAAAGGCGGCGGGACTTGCCACTAACCTCAGGACTGCAGTTGCTGAAGCTGCTGACACCATGGATGGGGAAGCGGTACGCGCGGCAGAGCGCCTGACTCAGACAGGCCAGCAATTTGCTGACGAAATCAGTGCCAAGAGTGACGAATTTGCTCGCTCGCTGGATGAGCGCTCGCAGCAGATCGTCAGCCGTGTTGGCGATGCTCAGAACCGCCTTGCGGGTCAGGCTGCCGCCGTTGCACAGACTTTCTCCGAAGCCGGAAACTCAATCGTCAAGAAGGTATCGGAAGCAGAAACGCTGGTCAGCGGCCAGGTGGATGCAATATCGCAGGCGCTCTCTACTGCCAGCAACACTCTCGAGACCCGTGGCGAGGCAATTCGCTCTGCGATGCAGGATGTTGGCGACCGTCTGGTCAACGGCATGTCTGACATCGACCGGGCTCTCGAAGCGCGTGGCACCTCCATCCGGAACGCCCTGGACGAGAGGACACGCGAACTCAACTCGATGCTGTCCGGGCGCTCCACAGAGCTCAGCCGTATTCTTGAGGAAACTGCCAAGCCCTTGGTCGAACGCTATGCGGAAACGGGGCGCGATGCAGCGAGCCGTATTTCTGCAGCCGGCAGCGAAGCCGCAAACCGGCTTCGGGTTGAAAATGATGCCCTGGTTGACGCGATCACCTCGCGCACCGAGCAGGCTGCAGCAACCTTGGCTGGTGTGGAAAACAGCCTGGTCGGCAACGTAAAGCAAGTAATCGAGCGCTTCTCGGAAAGCAGCGCAGCGATGGGTATGCTGCTGAACCGCGCCGCTAAGGATCTCATGGATGTCGATGAGAAACTGACCAACACCAGCGAGAAATTCAGCGAATCGACCGCCAAAGCGTCGGAAATGGTGTCTGCGTCTTCACGCCTCTTGGAAGGCAACGTCGATCGGCTGGCACATATTTCCGGGCAGACCTTGGCAAATGTTTCTGGGATCGTGGGACGGTTCGACGAACACTCGAAAACCTTGGCCCAAGCGTCCAACCTTCTCAGCGCGGCACAATCAAATCTTGTTTCGACACTGGAAGAACGCGAAAGCGCCCTGCAGCAACTGGCTGTCGGTCTTGTTCAGCGCTCAGCCGATATCGAACAGACAATGCGCGGCGTAGCTGGAATGTTGGAAACAGCCTTCGAGCGTGCGGAACAGCGCTCCGGTCAGGTTAGCGGCACTCTCAAGGACAGCATTCGCTCGTCCATGGCCGATGTCGGCCAAACGCTGGACGATACTGAAAAGCGCGCACAGCAAGCTGCGGATGCAGTCCGCACGGCCATCGCCAAGGCTGGTGAGGATGCCAATCAGGCGATCAACAGCGCCTTTGAAAATGCCGAGCGGCGCTCCGGAGAACTCACGAACCGAGTACGCGGCGGCCTGAATATGTCGCTCTCCGACATCGAGCGGATGCTGACAGAAGCAGGCAAAGTATCCGACGCTGCAGCGACCAATATGCGTGATGCGTTGCGCGAGGCGGTTGAAGATGCAGTTTCGCGCTTCTCTGGTGCCACGGACGAGATTCGCCGCGCTGCCGGCACGATCCGTAATGAACTCGACGTAACGCGGAACGAGTTGAAGCGTGGCGCTTTCGACTTGCCGGAAGAGGCGAAAGAAAGCGCAGCAGCCATGCGTCGTGCTGTTGCTGAACAGATTAAGGCGCTCCAAGATATTTCGCAAATCGTTGGGCGCTCTACCCAGCCATTCGAGGTGTCACAACCCGCACCGCGTAGTTCGGCGCCAGCGGCCCGGCCGGCACATCCGACCCCTACTCCAGCTCCGGCTCCGGCGCCTCCGGCAGCACCTGTGCCTGCTCCAACCCCTGCAATTACGCAGACCTCGGCGCAGCAGACCCAGCCGCCCCAATCGACCGCCTCCCTGCTTCAGAGCGAGTCCTTCGGGCTACGTGGCACCCTGACGCCACAAAACCCTGCTCCACAGCCACGGACGCAAGCTGCCCCGCCAGCCCCTCGTCCGACGCCAGCTGCGCCGACGCCTGCCCCTTCCCAGGCTGCCCCCGCAAGCACGGAGTCAGGTGGCTGGATCAGCGATCTGCTGCGCGCCGCATCGCGCGAAGAGACTCAAGACACGCCCACGACGCGGTCGGCCTCTGCCCGCAACGAAACACCGGCTCCTGCGGCGGCGCGTCCGAACGACAATCGCAACCCTCATCATGTCGTTGAGTCGCTCAACTCGCTGTCAGTCGACATCGCACGGGCAATCGATCATGACGCTTCAGTCGATCTGTGGCGTCGTTATCAGCGAGGCGAGCGCGACGTCTTCACGCGTCGGCTTTACACACTGAAGGGACAGCAGACCTTCGATGAGATCAAGCGCAAATATGAGCGTGAGCCAGAGTTCAAAATGGCGGTTGATCGCTATATTGGCGACTTTGAAAAGCTTCTTTCGGATGTTGCGCGAACGGATCGGGATCGTTCAATCACCCAATCCTACCTGACTTCGGACACTGGTAAAGTTTACACCATGCTTGCGCACGCAGCTGGTCGCTTAAGATAGTCAGTCCGACCGCAGTCTTCAGGGCGCCGACCTCTACCGAGGTCGGCGCCCTTTTTGTTTTGCCCCCAACTGATGGCGACCTTGTCGTTTAAGCTTGGCACTTTGTCGGTGTTAGAATTGAAAGCTGAGCCTGTGGCAGGCTCTAAACTCAATCTGCGAGAGTCGTGTTTCGGATTTTGCAAGTCGCAAGCCCTATGGCGGGGCGCGCGTCTTCAACATGAGACATCCCGCAACGACCTCGCTCTGACGCCTTACGGGGAATTCTCGGTCACGTTCTGCGCGTGAAGGCGGAATTTTGAAAGACACAACATCATGCAGAATAGACGGATATTGATTACCGGTTGCTCGGGAGGTGGAAAGTCTTCTCTTCTTGCAGTCTTGGCAGAGCGCGGCTATCGGACCGTGCAGGAACCAGGACGACGGATCGTGAAGCAAGAATTGGCTGATCAAGGCCAAAACCTGCCGTGGATCAACATGAAGGGCTTCGCACATTCCGCACTCGCTCTTGCAAAAGCCGATCTACGGAGCTGGTCCGGGTATGACGAACTTGTCTTTTTTGATCGTGGCGCAATCGACGCGGCCGCGGCGTTAGCCGTCGTAACCGGAAGAGATGTGGAAGAATTTCTGACTGACGAAGACCGGTATGATCATCTCGTCTTCCTGGCTCCTCCCTGGGCGGAAATTTACAAGGCAGATGATGAGAGGCGTCACAATTTCCAAGAGGCAATGGCTGAATATCGACAACTGGAGCGGGTTGTGCCAAAGCTTGGTTATAAGGTCGCTTTGCTTCCCAAGCTATCCGTACGAGAGCGGGTGGATTTTGTCATGCGACAGCTAACTGCTACCAATCTTTCTTAATCAGGCCCGCTGCAAAAACATCTTTGTCACGGGCAGTGATGCCCTATTGTCAGGCCACAATATTGCAGCGGTTATGAAAAAGCCGCCCTAAGGCGGCCTCACAAATTTGATGCGCTCGCCTCGTTCACCGCGTCAACGTGAAGGCGCTTTTCGGTAGGCTACAGCGTTTTCAACGTCCAGTCGACCATTTGGCTTGCCACTGAGGAGAAAGCGCGATCAAGCGCCTTCACGTAGCCAAGGTTGGAGCCGCTTGGGGCGGGAACGACCTGACGAAATACCTTCTGTGCCCTAACGGTACCATTGCGATCATTGAGGATCTTGGCAGAGATCTCCACAACGGCTTTGCTACCCCCGGTCGCCTCAATTTCGAATGCGCGGATGTCGGTCACGAGTTGATAGTCAATGGCGAGGCCCTGCCCTGGTACGCCGACGCCGCCGAGCTTGCCGGAGTTCTCGTAAGCTTCGACAAGCTTCGATTGAACCATCTGCGGCAGCTTATCGCTCCACTGTGATTGACCGAGATATTGTATCTCCGCTGGCGATACCCTGACGACGATCTGCTCGCTGTTCAATGCCTGAAGAGCTGTCGGCGTTGCAATCAGGAGCTGACGGTTCTTGATAGCTGGGCCGGAAGTCGTTGCAGCGATCGATAGATCATAGGTGCTGTTCTTGGCACTTGTGCCGCAGCTAGCAAGAGCAAAGGCCACCGGTATTGCAAGCAAGGCATTTCGCAATAAACGACTATGCGACACCGAATTCGATACAGCCATGGGCTGCTTCCCCTCTTTACTGTATTAACGCCGCGTCCGGCCGTCGAATTGTTTCACTGTATCACCGCCGAAAATCAGGCGCTGCGGATTGCGATCGAAGTTAGTGATGGCATCATTCAGGTTCTGAACTGTCGAGCGTGTTTCCCCGACCAGCGTCTGAATATCGCGAAGACCATTTCCGGAGAACTTCTGCAGGTTATCGGCGATAGGACCGATTTTCGCATTCAAATTGTCTGCCACAGCCTTAAACGAAGCCAATGTCTCACGCGCCTGTACCGACAGTGACTTGGTGTTCTCGTCGCCGAGAAGCGCGTCCACCTTCTGCAGTATGCCATCAACGCGAGACGAGGCTGCGTTCAGCTTGTTGGACATCTCAGACGCATTGCGGAGTGTGTTGTCGATGTCGGGCTGCCGTGCTTTGACATTGTTGGCAAGATCACGAATAGATGCGACCGCAATTCGCGCATCGTTCGTGGCCTGCGAAATGTCATCCACCGAACCCTTGATCTTGGCCGGATCGATCTGCGCCATCAGGACATTCACTCGATCCAGCGTTTCCTGCGCTTTGACGCCAAGATCTTTGTAGGTGGTCGCCGCATCCTGGATCTTCTGGACCGTATTCTTCAGATCGCCTGACGCGTCCGCGACATTGTTGCTGACCGTCTCGGCATTGGCGAGAATATGATCGACCTTTTGCTTATCGACCGCGCGGACAAGGCCTTCCACTGCTTCAAGCGTGGAATTGACCCGGCCCGAGACGTTTCGCACTGTATCGGAAAGCTGGCCCACGCTTGCCAGAAAGGCGTCGATGTTTCCAGAGTTTTTGGCAAGTGCATCCGAGAAGGTTGCGGCATTCTGCAGCGTTTTCGTCAAGGGCGGGCGTGCATCCTGCACGAAGCCCTGAATTTGGCCGACAGCATCATTCGCGCGATCCAGGATCTTATCGGCAGTCGCCAACAGATTGGTGACGCTGGACTGATCGGCGACGATTACGGCGCGCTTGCCCGTATCCAACGCTTCCTGAAGAATGCTCTTTTCTCCGATTTTGCCACCGGAGAGTTCTATATACGCGGCGCCCGTCAATCCCTGGATTTCCAGCACGGCTTTGGTCGACGGATAGATCGGTGAGTCGGCGCGGACTTCAGTGAAGGCAAGCGAGTATTTTGGATCGTCAGCGTCAATGGACAGCGATTTTACGGAGCCCACCTGAATGCCGTTGAATCGAACTGGTGAGCCGACGCTGAGGCCGTTTGCAGAGCCTGGAATTCTGACGACCAGCTCTGTCGTAGGGCCGCCGCGACCATACTCCGCCATCCAATATACAAATCCGAAAGCTGCCGCGATCACCAGCAAAGTGAAGAAGCCGACAATCGTATAATTGGCTTTGGTTTCCATCTTCTAGGTCACTTCCCGCCGATGTTTCCGGCTTGGCTGCCGTGATAGGCTTGCCCTTCTTGCGGCACGATCGACCGTGCGCGCTTTCCTTTGAAATAAGATTGGACCCACGGATCATCGTAGGCCAACATGTCGTCGATCGTACCTTCAACCATCACACGTTTTTTTCCAAGAACGGCGATGCGGTCACAAACAGAAAACAGACTATCAAGATCGTGTGTGACCATGTAGACGGTCAATCCGAGCGTATCTCGCAGTCTAGCGATCAGTTCATCAAATTCCGCCGCACCAATTGGATCGAGGCCTGAGGTGGGCTCGTCGAGAAAAACGAGGTCTGGATCGAGCGCCAAGGCACGTGCCAAAGCAGCGCGCTTGATCATCCCTCCTGACAGTTCGGAGGGATATTTATCAGCCGCGTCCGCCGCCAAGCCGACGAGTCGGATCTTCAGATGCGCGAGCTCGTCCATCAGAGGCTTTGGCAGGTCGAGATATTCGCGCATAGGAACCTGGATGTTTTCCTTCACCGTCAGCGACGAAAACAACGCGCCCTGCTGGAAAAGAACGCCAAGACGCATATCGAGCTTGTTACGCGACGATTCATCGAGTTGATCGTAATCCTGACCGAGGATCTTGATCGTGCCAGACTGGCGCGGAAGCAGCCGCAGGATCGTACGCATCAGAACTGATTTGCCGGTTCCGGAAGCGCCGACAAAGCCAAGAATCTCGCCCCGATAAACATCAAGATCGAGATGATCGAGCACGATCTTCTGGTCAAACGCGACAGTGACTTCCCGCGCGGATAAAATCACGTCGCGATCGCCTGCCCTGTCCTGTGTCGCCGTCTGTTCGTCCACTTGCGAGTCCTAAAAATCGATTGCTGCGTAAAAGATTGCAAATAAGCCGTCCATCAAGATGACCACGAAGATGGCTTTGACCACGGCGGCAGTGACATGCTGGCCGAGAGATTCGGCACTCCCGCCGACTTTCAAGCCTTCAACCGCCGAGGTAATTCCGATCACGAGCGCCATGAATGGAGCTTTGATCATGCCCGAAAGGACGGTGGACAAAGTCACGGCCTCATGAAGCCGTGCCAGAAAGTTCGCAAAGGTGATACCGGAATATGCCCAGGCCACCACGGCCGCGCCCGCAAGCGATGCGAAATTTGCAAGAACTGTAAGAAGCGGTAATGCGATGGTAAGAGCAACCAGACGCGGGAAAACGAGGACGCCGATAGGGTTCAGCCCCATGACCTTGAGCGCGTCGACTTCTTCGCGCATTTTCATCGAGCCGATTTCAGCTGTGATGGCGCTTCCCGAGCGACCGGCAATCATGATCGCGGTCAGGAGAACGCCGATTTCGCGAAGCTGCAGGATCCCAACCAGATCGACAACGAAAACTTCAGCGCCAAAATAGCGAAGCTGGAACGCGCCCTGCTGCGCAATAATCGCCCCGATGAGAAACGACATCAGCAGAATGATGGGAACGGCTCTGACGCCCATATGGTCGATTTGATTGACGATCGAGGCTGGGGACACGCCGCTGCCTCTGCCAAGCTTCATCTGGGCGCCGCGGACAGCGGACCCGAGAATATAAAGCGCGGCAACCATGTTGTCCTTGACGTCATAGACAGCCTTGCCGACAGGCGCGAACACATGCTCAGCAATGCCCACCTTCCGTCGGTTCGATTTTGCATCGCCGTCGGAGCCCTCTTCCGAAAAGGCACGGATCATATCTTCGATATGGGGATCAGCGTTCTCAAGGCGAATTTGGCGACCAGCGCCGTCTGCATCCTTTATCAAACGTGTCAGCAACCAAACGCCGGCAGTATCGATATCCGATACCTCGGAAAGATCGACAATCAGATCATCCTGATTTTGTGTGACGCTCTCAAATTCCCGAAGGACAAAATGGATATTAGCGCTGCGCCAATTTCCAATCATGCGCAGTCGGCGATGACCGCTTTCGGCATCGTCGTCGACGGTCAAAGAAGCGGCAGGGCGGACGTCGGGTTTCAAATTCGTTATGAGTTCCAAGGCGGGCGGCGACATTGCCGATTCGCGCGCAAACCATTTGCTGCGGTCGGCGATAATATAGCCAAGCAGAAGAAGAATTCTACGCTGGAAGGATTGCAAATATGCCACGCTCCATGGAAATCGCCTTAGAAGCATTTCCCATTGCCGGAAGCTTTACGATTTCGCGCGGCAGCAAGACCTCGGCTCACGTGATTGTGTGCTCGATTTTCGAAAATGGTGCGACAGGCCGGGGCGAGTGTGTTCCCTATGGACGTTACGGCGAGAGCCTCGACGGCGTTGTCGATGCGATAGAAGATGTTCGCGCGGCGGTGATCTCCGGGATTACGCGCGAGGAACTCCAAAAGACAATGCCTGCAGGAGCGGCACGCAATGCCGTCGATTGCGCCTTATGGGACCTTCAAGCAAAACAAGGAGGCACCAGTGTCTCCGATCTTCTTGGCTTGCGACCGCCGGAGCCGGTTGTGACAGCCTACACGATTTCACTCGGCACAGCGGAAGAAATGGCAATCGTCACCGCACAAAACGCGCATCGGCCCATTCTCAAAGTCAAGGTCGGGACCAATGACGACGCAGCCCGCATTCGCGCTGTGCGAAGAGCAGCGCCGCGTTCCAAAATCATACTGGATGCAAATGAAGGTTGGACCGAGGAAACAATCCGGCACCATCTTGCCATCGCCGCTGAAGAAGGCGTTGCGCTGATCGAGCAGCCATTGCCGGCCGGAAAGGATGAAGCGCTTTCAACGATTGACAGACCCGTTGCCGTTTGCGCTGACGAAAGCGTTCACTCCCAGCACGACCTTCTTGTCCTCAAAGGCCGCTACGACGCGGTGAACATAAAGCTCGACAAGACCGGCGGCCTAACAGAAGCGCTTGCGCTGAAAAAACAGGCTCAAGCAGCTGGTTTTCAGATCATGGTTGGATGCATGGTTGCAACATCTTTAGCAATGGCCCCGGCCGTTTTGCTTGCTCAAGATGCCGCCTTTGTTGATTTGGACGGGCCGCTCTTGCTGGCACGGGATAGACAGCCGGCCTTGAATATGAAGGCGAGACAGTCTTTCCGCCTGAATCTGCCCTGTGGGGATAGGCCCGGAAAATAAAACCGGGTTTTCATCCGGTCCTGAACCCAATGCTGCGTTTTCAGGCAGCCTGTGGCTCCAGCTTTTTCTCTATTTTCTTCGGTGGAGCAAGCGCCAACTGTTCCGCGTTTGCGTCCGCATCGAAGACACCTTGCCAGGTCAGAAGCTCAAACGAACCATCTTCAAGCTCGGCTACCGCAGTACAGCTCTCGACCCAATCACCCGTATTTATGTAGTGAATACCTTTTATGTCGGCGATTACCGCGTGGTGAATGTGGCCGCAAATGACTCCATCGGCACCGCTTCGCCGTGCTTCTTCAGCCACCACATCCTGAAAATCGCCAATGAAATTGACGGCGTGCTTGACCTGAAGTTTAGCCCATGCGGAGAAAGACCAGTAGGGCATCCCAAGCCGGCGGCGAATGGCGGCCAGCGCAATGTTCACAAGGATCGCCATATCGTAAGCCCAATCGCCAAGATAGGCGAGAAGGCGTGCATTGCGCACGACGACATCGAACTGGTCTCCGTGCAGGACAAGATATTTCTTGCCGTTCGCCGCTTCATGGACGATGCGATCCGCCACTTCAATGCCACCGAAATGCGTGCCTGGAAAATCGCGCAAAAACTCGTCGTGATTGCCGGGAATATAGACGATTCGGGTTCCCTTGCGGGCCTTGCGCAGAAACTTCTGCACCACATCATTGCAGACCTGAGGCCAATACCAACTGCGCTTCAGGCGCCATCCGTCCACGATATCGCCGACGAGGTAGATCGTATCCGCCTCGTGATAGCGTAGAAAGTCGATGAGGAAGTCGGCTTTGGCCGCCTTAGAGCCCAAATGAACGTCGGAAATGAAGAGGGTGCGAAAGCGCCTTGTTTCCATTTTGCCGTTCACGAGCGCCTGCTCGTGCTCCCGTCTTGAAGATAGGTTTCAAAAATCAGACTCGTGTTTCAGGAAGATGACAGGGAGCATCCAAACGATCCTCCTCTTCGCATCACGTGTTTTTTCCCCAAGACAAAGCAAATTTTTCTATGCGCGTCGGGGGATTGTTGTATGGAAAGCCGAATTGCAATCGACGCCGCGAGGAGATCTCCATGGATCATCACGAAAAACCGAAAACCGAAAAGCCCGGGACGGGCGGTGGGCTCGACGAACAGGCGCTTTTCTTTCATCGCTATCCTCGCCCCGGCAAGCTGGAGATCCAGGCAACCAAGCCGCTCGGAAACCAGCGCGATCTCGCCCTCGCCTATTCGCCAGGCGTCGCTGCACCCTGCATCGCAATTCGAGACAATCCGGATCTGGCAGCCGAGTATACCTCCCGTGCAAACCTCGTCGCGGTTGTGTCAAACGGAACGGCAGTTCTCGGTCTTGGAAATATCGGTCCGCTCGCCTCCAAACCGGTCATGGAAGGCAAAGCAGTCCTTTTCAAAAAATTCGCCGGCATCGATGTTTTCGATATCGAAATAGATGCGCCGCATGTCGATCAAATGGTGAGCACGGTTGCGGCCCTCGAACCCACCTTCGGCGGCATCAATCTGGAGGACATCAAGGCACCTGAATGTTTTGAGGTGGAGCGTCAGCTTCGCGAGAAGATGAACATTCCGGTGTTCCACGACGACCAGCATGGCACCGCAATCATCGTCGCTGCAGCTATTCTCAACGGACTTGAACTCGCCGGAAAGAAGATCGAAGACATCAAGATCGTCGCATCGGGCGCCGGCGCTGCCGCGCTAGCCTGTCTGAACCTTCTGGTGACGCTTGGCGCGAAACGCGACAATATCTGGGTCCACGATATCGAAGGCCTCGTTTATGAAGGCCGGACCGAATTGATGGACGAATGGAAGGCAGTATACGCCAAGAAAAGCGATACACGCACTTTAGCGGAGAACATCGGTGGCGCCGACGTCTTCCTCGGCCTTTCCGCTGCGGGCGTTCTCAAGCCTGAGCTTCTGGAGCAAATGGCCGAGCGTCCTCTCATCATGGCGCTTGCCAATCCAACGCCTGAAATCATGCCGGATCTGGCGCGCGCAGCACGTCCCGACGCGATGATCTGCACCGGCAGGTCCGATTTCCCGAATCAGGTCAACAATGTCCTTTGTTTTCCCTACATCTTCCGCGGCGCGCTCGATTGCGGCGCGACTGTCATCAACGAAGAGATGAAGATGGCAGCGGTGCGAGCGATTGCTGCGCTTGCCCGCGAAGAAGTTTCCGACGTCGCGGCGAAAGCCTATTCCGGAGAAACGCCGCTTTTCGGCCCCGACTATCTCATTCCCTCGCCGTTCGATCCGCGGCTTATCCTGCGCATCGCACCAGCCGTTGCCAAAGCGGCCGCGGACAGCGGGGTCGCGCTCCGGCCGATCGAGGACTTCGACGCCTATCTCGATCAGCTCAACCGCTTTGTTTGGCGCTCCGGCCTCGTCATGAAGCCGATCTTCACGGCGGCAAAGGCTGCGGCCAAAAAGCGCGTCGTCTTTTCCGAAGGCGAGGATGAGCGCGTGCTGCGTGCTGCTCAGGTCCTTCTGGAAGAAGGCCTTGCCGAGCCCATCCTCATAGGCCGCCCACAGGTCATTGAGACACGCCTGAAACGCTACGGATTGCGCATCCGGCCATTGACGGACTTCGATGTGATCAATCCTGAAGACGATCCGCGTTTTCGCGATTACGTCGACCTCTATCTGTCGGTGGTTGGCCGACGCGGCGTCATTCCTGAGGCAGGCCGTACCATCGTCAGAACGAATACGACCGTCATCGGTGCACTCGCTCTTAAACGCGGCGAAGCTGATGCATTAATCTGCGGGCTTGAAGGCCGCTACGAAAAGCATCTGCGCGACATCAGGCAGTTGATTGGAAAACGCGACAACGTGCGCGATTTTTCGGCGCTCAGCCTGCTGATCTCGCAACGCGGCGCTACTTTCTTTACCGACACCTATGTCACCTTCAATCCAAACGCCGAAGAAATTGCAGAAGCGGCGATTCTCGCTGCCGAGGAAATTCGGCGCTTTGGGATCACGCCCCGTGTCGCCCTTGTCTCGCATTCCAATTTTGGGTCGCGCGAATCCGAAAGCGCCACGAAGATGCGCAACGCGGTCCAGCTTGTGCGCACTTTAGCCCCCGATCTTGAAATGGACGGGGAAATGCATGGCGAAAGCGCGATCTCTGAAGTCCTTCGTAAAAGAGTTCTTCCGCAGACGACGTTGCACGACGAAGCAAATCTTTTGGTTTTCCCCAACCTTGATGCGGCTAACATTACCTTTGGTGTCGTCAAATCCATGGTGGATGGATTGCACGTGGGGCCGATATTGCTGGGCACGGCGATGCCTGCCCATATTCTTGCGCCCTCGTCCACGTCCCGCGGCGTCGTCAACATGGCAGCGCTCGCCGTTGTCGAGGCCAATCAGCCCGTTGCGTAATGGCGGTAAGCTCAGGAATGAGATAGACTGCGCAGGACAATCTTAAGAGCTTGTCGATAGGTTTGGTTGCTGAAAGACGAAACCGCGCCCATGCAACATCGCAGTCTGCTCACCTTGCTCTTCCTGGCGCTCGCAGAACCTGCTGCGGCGCAAGTCTCCAATATTTGTGAAGATTTGCGAGGGCAGATCGCTTCGCTGCCCGAAGTTATCGGCAACGGACCCGAAGTGCGGCAATATGCGAAGGCCATCACAGAGCAGAACTTCGAGCTCCGACGTCTGAGGGTGGAGATGCGGCAGAACGGCTGCAGCACCGGCAGCGTCATTGTCATTGGCCGCGGCAATGCAGACTACTGTGCTGGGCTTCAGGCAGATGAAGCGCGGATGTCTGACAATATTCGCTACCTTGAAGATCGCCGTCAGGATATCCGCAGTGAAGGCGGCGATGATTACCGTATTCGGCGGCAATTGCAGGCCGCGCTTCGACAGAACGGATGCGTAGATCAAGACGCAGTCCAGAACAGCGATAACGAAAACGATCAGTCCTCGATTTCGACGCCCGAGCAACAGGCAATGCGGACCGACACATTCATTCCGCCCAGTACAGCAGAGGGTCGTCAAACCGAAGTGCCTGCACCAAGTTTGATGGCCCACATCAATACCATCTGCGTGCGGACCTGCGATGGAGGTTTTTTTCCCGTTACATCGAATACAACTTCGATTGATTTTGGCAGAGATGCCGATACTTGCTCGAAGATGTGCCCCGGCATCCCGACCGAGCTGTTCTATCAGGATGTGGGCAATGGAGATGCAGCAGCTATGATCTCCACCAAGACAGGCGCGCCCTACAGCGCTCTGCCGAATGCTTTTGGCTATAAGAACCGAAAGCCCGGAGAAAAATCGGCATGCTCCTGCGATCTCGCAGCCTACTATGACAGAATGCGGCGAAACCAGTCACTCGCAACGGAAGCGCCGAACAGTTCCGGCACCAAGATCCAGGCTGCGCCATCAAAGGGTGCGCCGCCGACCGCTCCCGCTACGCCCATTCAGCTACCCCCCGTTCCGGACCGGCCTTACGATCCGGCACAGAACACGGTCCGTCAGGTCGGCCCCCAATTCTTCGCAGGCGATCAGGGCAGCATTGATCTCAAGAAGCCGGCGAAACCCGGTCCTCAGCCTCAGCAATAAGCGACGCCGGACGCCCCCATCGTTCGATAAAGACAAGGTCTTCCAGGGATAAGCGCTGACGCCATCCTTTGACGGCTAGCTCGGGCTCCCTATAAAGCTGGTCCACGTAACCGAGGCAGAGCCATGCAACAATCTGAACGCGCTCAGGGATCCCAAGCAGCGCCTTGATGTCCGCTTCGTGGAAGATGCTGACCCAGCCAACGCCTACTCCCTCGACACGGGCAGCTAGCCACAAATTCTGAACCGCGCAGACAGTCGAGTAGAGATCCATCTTGGGATTATGCGTGCGACCAAGTACGACTGGTCCTGCGCGATCCGGATCGCAGGTAACGCAGATTGACAACGGCGCTTTGCGGATACCTTCCAGTTTCAAATTTCGATAAAGCGTCTGCTGATCACCCGCAAACATCTCCGCTGCTTCGTCATTAGCCCGCCTGAACGCTTCCCATGCAGCATCGCGTACGGCCTGATCGCGGATAAGGAGAAAATTCCACGGCTGCATGAAGCCCACCGATGGCGCCGCGTGTGCCGCCGCCAGTAGCCTGGCGACCAATTCGTCAGGCAAAGCATGTGGCAGAAATTGGTCGCGCACATCGCGTCTCGTTTCGATGGCCCGATAGACGGCGTCACGGTCCGCCTCAGAAAAAGCTGAGGCCGGTTTGAGCGCCTGTTCCTCGCATCCGCTTTCAGAGGTCATGGCAAAGTCGGGAAGTAGCGCACGAAAGCGAACCGGTCACCGCCCGGTGACCAGCTTGGCGAGTTCAAGGTGCCCTGTCCGCCGAACAGTTCGAACAGGACCTCTGCATGGGTGCCATCAAGGTCCATCAAGCGAATTCTCACATCGAGGTCGCGCGGATGATCAAAGACATCGCCATCATAGGAGAGAACGAGAAGCTTGTCGCCGCGCGGTGACGGATGAGGAAACCAATCCCCATAGGGGCTATCCGTGATGCGCTCTGCGTGACCGCCATTTGCCGGAACGCGCCAAATCTGCATCCGCCCGCTTCGACTCGAATTGAAATAGATCCACTTGCCGTCGGCGGAGTAATCTGGCCCGTCGTTGCGGCCCTCACCAGACGTCAGCCGCTTTTCATCGGTACCCTGCAGATTATTCGTATAGATGTCGAACTGATCGTTGCGAATCCCGCAATAGGTGATCCTTTCGCCATCCGGCGCCCATCCATGAAAATAAGACGGCAAATCCCTCGTGATCAGGCGCGGCGTTCCGCCCTCAGCATCAAGGATATAGATCGCTGTCTTTGAAAACTCGCACTTATCAGAGACAGCAAGGAGCTTTCCATCAGGCGAAAATCCATGGTCATTGTTGCAGGTGACCGCAAAGCCGGTATCCAAAAGTTCTGGCTCGCGAGGCCCTGAAAGCGGCAATCGATAAAGTCGCCCCTCGCTGTTCAACAGCAAGCAGGATCCGTCGGGCGACCAGTTCGGCGCTTCGAAAAGCGCCTCTGTCTGCCAGACGACTTCAGTTTTCCGGCTGGAAATATCAAAGATTTCGACGGAACTGCGGATCATCGTCAAGCCGAACGGTCACGGAATCGGTTGGTGATCGGATAGCGCCGATCTCTTCCGAAGTTCTTCTTGGTGATCTTGACGCCCGGTGCCGACTGACGGCGCTTATACTCGGCGAGATAGAGCAGATGCTCGATGCGGTGCACCGTTTCGGCATCATGGCCCCGAGCGACGATCTGATCGACCCCCATTTCCCCTTCGACCAAGCATTCAAGAATATCGTCGAGAACGGGATAAGGCGGCAAAGAATCTTCATCACGCTGATCGGGACGCAGCTCTGCGGACGGCGCTTTGTCGATGATGTTGTGGGGGATGACCTCGCCAGCAGGTCCAAGAGCGCCTTCAGGCACATGCTCATTGCGCCAACGAGAAAGCGCATAGACCTGCATTTTATAGAGATCCTTGATCGGGTTGAAGCCGCCGTTCATATCGCCGTACAAGGTCGCGTATCCGACCGACATTTCAGACTTGTTGCCGGTGGTGACGACCATCGCTCCAAACTTGTTGGAGACTGCCATAAGAATTGTCCCGCGCGTACGGCTCTGCAGGTTCTCCTCGGTGACTCCGCTTTCCGTTCCTTGAAACAGACCGGAAAGCGCCTCGGTAAAGCCAGCAACCGGCTGCTCGATCGGCACGATATCATAGCGGCAACCAAGAGCTTCTGCGCAGTCGGCGGCATCCTTGAGGGATTCTTGAGCAGTATATCTATAAGGCAGCATAATGGTACGGACACGATCCGCGCCGAGGGCATCAACCGCCAGCGCCGTGCAGATAGCCGAATCGATACCACCGGAGAGACCAAGCACAACCGATTTGAAACCGTTCTTGTTGACGTAATCGCGCAGCCCCAACATGCAGGCTTTGTAGTCAGCCTCTTCCGCCTCCGGAATAGGATCAAACGGCCCTTCCACGCAATGCCAGCCGTTCTCGCCCTTATGCCACACCGTCACATCCAGGGCCGTCTCGAATTCCTTCATTTGGAATGCAAGAGTTTTATCGGCGTTGAAGCCAAAGCTCGCACCGTCGAAGATAAGCTCATCCTGTCCGCCGAGTTGGTTTACGAAAACCAAGGGCAAGCCAGATTCAATGACCTGGCGAAGAACGACCTGGTGTCGCACGTCGACTTTACCGCGGTAATACGGTGAGCCATTCGGGACGAGAAGGATTTCCGCGCCGCTTTCGGCCAAGGTCTCGCAAACACCTGCGTCATTCCAGATATCCTCACAGATCGGCAGGCCGATCCGCACCCCACGAAAATCGACAGGACCCGACAACGGACCGGCAACGAAGACGCGCTTTTCGTCGAACTCGCCATAATTCGGAAGATCGACCTTGTCACGCACCCCGATAACGCGTCCTCCATCGATAACTGCGACGGAGTTATGTCGGCCGACCTCGCCCTGCCTTGGAAAGCCGACGACGAGCCCCGGGCCGCCATCGGTGGTATCGGCAGCGAGTTCTTCAACGGCATTTTGGCAAGCCTTCAGGAAGGCGGGCTTTAACACCAGATCTTCAGGCGGGTAGCCGCAGAGAAAAAGCTCGCTGAACAGAATGAGGTCGGCGCCTAATGCGGCCGCGTTCTTTCTGGCCTCGCGCGCTTTTGCAAGGTTACCGGAAATGTCGCCAAGGGTCGGGTTCAATTGAGCTATAGCGATACGCAAAGTCTGCATCAGGTTCTTTCCCTTCGTCATGGCTTCCCATGTATAGCCTGCCCTATCCATCGGCAATGATCGGGGCGACTAAAAATTGAGCGCAACGCGCCATTCTCCGGCGGCCTACAGAAGGCACCCGTTATTTGAGAAGCAACAGCTCCAAAATGAAAAAGTCCGGCAATCAACCGGACTTCTTCAAGATTTGGCGCTGTGGAAAACTGTCTGCTTCCCGCCGCGCCTTAGAATATTCTTTAAGCGCGGCACGTTCGTTCAACATTTAGCCGTTAGCCACTGCCAGACGCTTTTCATCGCGACCAGTCTTCATGCGCTCGGCCAGCAAGAAGGCAAGTTCGAGGGCCTGATCGGCGTTTAGACGTGGATCGCAATGCGTATGATAACGATCCTGCAGATCGCTAGCGCTGACAGCACGTGCACCGCCTGTGCATTCCGTGACGTCCTTGCCCGTCATCTCAATATGAATTCCGCCCGGATGCGTTCCTTCGGCACGATGGATCTGGAAGAAGCTTTCCACTTCCGAAAGAATACGCTCGAATGGCCGCGTTTTGTAAGAATTGAGCGTGATCGTGTTGCCGTGCATGGGATCGCACGACCAAACGACCTTGCGGCCTTCTTTTTCAACAGCACGAATCAAGCGCGGCAGGTGCTCGGCAACCTTGTCATGACCGAAGCGGCAGATGAGCGTCAAACGCCCAGCCTCATTGGCAGGGTTAAGGATGTCGATCAACTTGATCAAATCGTCGGCCTGCAAGGAAGGACCGCATTTCAATCCGATCGGGTTCTTGATGCCGCGGCAATATTCAACATGTGCGTGATCGGCCTGACGGGTTCTGTCGCCAATCCAGATCATGTGACCGGAGGTCGCGTACCAGTCCCCGGACGTAGAATCCACCCGCGTCAGAGATTCTTCATAGCCGAGAAGAAGCGCCTCATGGCTGGTGAAGAAATCCGTCTCGCGCAGGCTCGGATTGTTGTCCGAAGTGATCCCGATCGCCTTCATGAAATCCATGGTTTCGCTGATGCGGTTCGCAAGCTTGCGATAGCGCTCACCCTGCGGGCTGTCCTTCACGAAGCCAAGCATCCACTGATGAACGTTTTCCAGATTGGCGTAACCGCCCATGGCGAAGGCGCGCAACAAGTTCAGCGTTGCAGCCGACTGGCGGTAAGCCATCAGCTGACGCTGCGGATCGGGAATGCGCGCTTCCGGCGTGAACTCGATACCATTGATGATATCGCCTCTGTAGGACGGAAGTGTCACGCCATCTTGCGTTTCCGATCCGGAGGAACGCGGCTTTGCAAACTGACCAGCAATACGCCCAACCTTGACGACGGGAAGCTGCGCGCCGAATGTCAGGACGACGGCCATCTGCAGAAAAGCGCGGAAGAAGTCACGGATCGTATCGGCACCATGCTCGGCGAAGCTTTCGGCGCAATCGCCGCCCTGCAGCAGAAAGCCTTCACCTTCGGCAACATTGGCAAGATGCTTCTTCAAACGCCGCGCCTCGCCTGCAAAAACGAGTGGCGGATAGGAGGCGAGCTGGGCTTCGGTCGCGACGAGAGCCGCTTCGTCCGGATAGTCCGGCACCTGCTGGATCGGCATATTGCGCCAGCTTTTCGGAGTCCAATTCTGTGCCATGTCACTCACCTGCTCTTCGATCCGGTTACTCTGCCGGTTCTCCTGTGGTTGGAAATGCGGCGGCTTATAAACCTTTAACAACCGCTTGCATAGCCGCATTCCCCTGCGGAAACAGGGTTGCAGCAGTGCGCATTTATCGGAGCATCGGGCTCTTACAGCCGCTCACCATTACGCAGTCGATAGGACGGCGCGTACATGGTAACCAGTTCTTCCGCAGCCGTCGGATGCAGCGCCATGGTGCGATCGAAATCGTCCTTCGTGCATCCTGCCTTCAGCGTAATTCCGAGGATCTGAGCCATCTCGCCGGCGTCATGGCCAAGAATATGCGCACCGACGACTTTGCGGCTCTGCGCGTCGACGAGAAGCTTCATCATCATCTTCTCACTTCGCCCGGAAAGCGTGGCTTTCAGCGGCCGAAACTCAGCCCGATAGACCTCGAGCTCAGCGAAACGTTTTCCGGCTTCCTGCTCGGTCAAACCAACAGTGCCTATTTCCGGCTGGGAGAAAACCGCAGTCGGTATCGTATCGTAGTCAGGGGACGTCGGTCGTCCCTTGTACTCCGTTTCGATAAAGCACATGGCTTCATGTATAGCGACTGGTGTGAGCTGAACGCGATTGGTTACATCACCGATAGCATAGATATTCTCAACATTGGTCCTCGAATATCGGTCGACGATGATGGCGCCCTGATCGTCGGCTGCAATGCCTGCGGCATCAAGCCCGAGCCCTTGCGTATTTGGGCTTCGACCAATCGCCAGCATGACAACGTCTGCAGACAGGGACCCATTATTCTTGGTGGCGATCTCGCGGCGATCTGTCTCGGTACGCGAGACACTAACGGCAACACCGTTGCAGAGAATTCGAATGCCTTTGGCACGCATCGCATCTGCCAGCCCATCTCGAAGATCATGGTCGAAGCGAGATAAAATCTGCTCCCCACGGTAGAGGAGCGTCGTTTCGACGCCCAACCCATGAAAAACATTGGCGAATTCCACGGCAATATACCCACCGCCAATGATCACGATGGATTTGGGCAGCTCGTTGAGATGAAACGCCTCGTTCGAAGAAATGCAAAGCTCATGTCCTGGCATATTGCCATAGGTCGGCCGGCCACCAGTCGCCACCATGATCGTTTTTGCGGTGACCGTCTTGCCGCTCTCCATCAGCTTGATCGTGTGAGCATCGACAAGTTCGGCGCGCGTTTCAAATATTTCGGCGCCGGCTCCCGTCAGACCTTTACGATAGAGCCCTTCAAGGCGTGCAATTTCCTGATCCTTGGCCGCAACCAGTTTCTTCCAATCGAAGGAGGTTTCGCCAACACTCCACCCGAAACCAACTGCATCCTCAAAATGCTCGTGATATTGGGAGGCGTAGACGAAGAGCTTTTTCGGCACGCAGCCGCGAATAACGCAGGTTCCGCCGTAGCGATACTCTTCGGCAATCGCAACTTTCTTGCCAAGCGATGCCGCGACGCGCGCACTCCGCACGCCGCCCGAACCGCCACCGATGACAAAAAGATCATAGTCGAAGGATGTCATAGCGGGCTCCGTGAAGAATCGTCAGAGAGAAAAAGAAACCCGCATATAGGAAATCTCGCTGCAAAAGCGAAGGCCCGGACTGTGCCGGGCCTTCAGAAAGATCAGGGCTTTGCTGCCGGCTTTGCCGGCGCACTTGGCGTAACCGGGCTTTGCGTTGCCGGCGGTGGCGCCTTGATCACCTTGGCCAGTTCCGCATTGCTGTTCTTTTCCAGGTCGCGGGAAATGCCCTGCGCCCAAATATCTGCAGCCTTCAGGGTCTCGCGCGACGCGATAGGACCATCGCGCAACAACTTCTTACCGATCGGGGAATTGTAGAAATCTGCGATTTGCTTCAGCTCATCCTCGGAGAAGGCCTTGGCATAGGTTAGCGCGGCTTCCTTTTCTAGGTCGGCACGGCGCGAGGCAAGGGCAAGAGCCTGCTTATCAACCGTCGCGATGATCACGTCTTCGTAGTTCGGAGAATCCTGAATCAGGCCGGACTTCAACCGATCTGCCAGTCCCGGAAGAATGTTGTCGAACTGGTTCGTGGCACCAATCGCCTCAATGGCAGCACGCGCAGCCTTCAAATGCGACTCGGTTATTTCCTGAGCGAATGCAAAACTACCCATTGAAAGGCTTGAAAAAATAACTGTCGCAGCGGCGATGCGGCCAAAGCCTGCAAATCTCATCATATGTGTCATTGCTCCTGTCAAATGTTCGCCCTTAGCATACGCGCGCCGGTAGGACCTGCAGCGATCGCCATTGAGGCCATGTGGATGAAAAGCCCGTGCTCTACGACACCGGGTATCGCATTCAGCGCGTTTGAAAGCGCCTCTGCATCAGGAATGCGGCCAAAAGATGCATCGAGGATATAGTGGCCACCGTCTGTCGTGAAAGTTTCACTGTTGGATTGGCGCAAAACCAGATCGCCGGTTAATCCGAGGTGAGCGGCCTTCTGTTCAACGGAGTGCCGTGTTGCGACGAGACCAAAAGGATTCACCTCGATTGGCAGGGGAAAAGCGCCAAGCGTATCGACAAGTTTGGATTCATCGACGATCACGAGCATGCGCGCCGCGGCCGCAGCCACGATCTTCTCACGCAGCAAAGCGCCCCCGCCACCCTTAATCAGATTCAAATCGGGATCGACTTCATCTGCGCCATCGATGACGAGATCTAGTTCGGGCAATTCGTCAAGCGACCTAAGGGGAACACCGAGCTCGACGCAAAGCCGTGCTGTGCGCTCTGAAGTCGGCACGCCCTCAATTCGCAAACCATCGGCTACTTTTTCGGCTAAAAGATGGACAAAAGCCTCAGCTGTGCTGCCGGTGCCGATGCCAAGCCGCATTCCATCTTCGACGTAAGCGAGGGCCGCAGCTGCCGCCATCGACTTTAACTCGCGGGCATCCATGCTCCGCCTTCTCCCTGATTTAACTGGCTGCTGTTTACACGTCTCCCAGCATAAACGAAAGCCAAAATAAGGCGCATTGCTTTCATTCCATCAATCACATAAGCCAAAATCGACACCATCAATGAAGGCGAAACGACGTGATCCCTACCCTTGTAGTTTTCGATCTGGATGGAACCTTGCTCGATACGCATGTCGATCTTGTCGACAGCCTCAACCATACCATTAAGGCTCTCGAGCTGCCTCCTGTCACCTACGACGACCTCACGCATCTCGTCGGCCACGGTGCAAAGGTGATGATCGAGCGGGCCTGCGCGCTCAGCGGCTACAAGCTGGAGGCGGACCAGCTGCCCATGCTTCTGGACCGATTCATCAAACATTATAAAGGCAACATGCCGGGCGAAACGAGGCCATATCCTGGTCTTATCAATGCAATGGACCGGCTGCGCGCACATGGAATGGAACTTGCTGTCTGCACCAATAAAATGGAAGGACTGGCTGTTCCGTTGATCAGCGGCCTGAAGCTATCCGGCTATTTCAAAGCCATCACCGGAGGCGATACCTTCGAGGTTCGAAAACCGGATGCGCGCCACCTGCTTGGTACTGTGGAAAAAGCA
The DNA here is from genome assembly GCF_037199735.1 of Oryzifoliimicrobium ureilyticum. NCBI lineage: Bacteria > Pseudomonadati > Pseudomonadota > Alphaproteobacteria > Hyphomicrobiales > Rhizobiaceae > Oryzifoliimicrobium > Oryzifoliimicrobium ureilyticum. The sequence continues at coordinate 117,031 of NZ_JBBBVQ010000015.1, forward strand.
GGCGGAAGTGCCGAGCGTTGCGTCATGATTGGTGACAGCGTCAATGATATCTTGGTCGCTAAAAATGCAGGCGTTCCGTCGATTGCCGTATCGTTCGGCTACTCCGATGTTCCGGTGACGAACCTCGAGCCGTCCGTGATCATCGACCACTTCGATGAACTAAGGCCGGAGCTTGTTGAAGAGCTGCTCGCTAGGGAAAAGGCCATGTAAAAAGCGGCGCTCAAAAGCGCCGCCTCCTGACTTCATGTATACTTTTTCAGTACGGCGAGACACACTGACGACGTGGCCCGCTATTCGGCTGAAACGTGTTATCGGACGCACGATAGCTTCTGTAGCGGTTGTAGCACCAGCTCGTGTGACTATTGACTGGCGGACGATAGCTCGGGCGAGCGGATAGAGCGCCGCCAATGATTGCACCGGCTGCTAGGCCGCCAATGATGGCGCCGGCATTGTTGTGGTGACGGTAGCGGTAGTAGTCGCGGTCCCGATAGTAGCGGCGACCATGCCAATCGCCTCGCCCGCGCCAGTCGCCGCGATCTCGCCATCCATGGCCTCGCCATCCTCGATCACCGTTCCAGCCGCCATTTTGCTGATTCTCGCGAAGGTACTTCGGCTTCGGCAGGCACGGGCCGTTACAATAAACTTTCGTGACGTCACCACTAGCCGCACTCGGCACATCGGACGCGGTAGAACCAACGGCGTTGACGAAACCCGGGCCAGCATATGCAGGAATACTCGTGAACGCAGTTAGAGCAGACAGCGCAATGATCGCAATCTTTTTCATTTCCTCACCTTCATCTTGTTATAGCGGTGTAACGCAGGAAATGCGTTCACGTTCCGTATCGTTCGAACGCAGCTAGCGTCGACGGCGATGCCACCAGATCGTTGAACGGCGGCGCCACCTTCTTGCGATGGCCAGATCGTAAGAAAGAACGATGAAACCGAGTGGCAGCATCCAAAATCCGAGGATTGGGAGAAAGCCCAACATTCCCCCGAAGACCAACCCACCCCCCAGCGCAATACGTCCTGCCTTGGAACGAGGCATTGGGATCCGAAGAGAGCCCATGACCAGATGTCCGGTGCGATGGTCGATACCAAACCGGGCGCTGCGCGGCGTTTGTGAAGATGTTTGGGTCTGTGTCATGTTGTCCGAGATGGGGATAAACATAAAGATTGCAAGCGAATGTAATTTTTTTGAAAAAATCGCTTGGCAAATCGAGGCAGCATTTGTATTAGGCCACTCACGCCGCAGCGAGCGGCTGATCCCTGGTAGCTCAGCGGTAGAGCATTCGACTGTTAATCGACAGGTCGCCGGTTCGAATCCGGCCCGGGGAGCCAGTTTCAAGGGGTTCGCTTTTATCGGCGGACCCCTTTTCGTATCAAGCTATCAGCTTCGTCTGTGCAGCCATGCCGCCTCGAGCATGCCATTGAGCGAATTCTTCGTCCACCTCTCTCGTTGTTTCCACCTCTGCCCTGCTGTATGGGGAACGTGACTTCCACCGGTTTCAAAGGACAAACATGCCCCGCGAAGAAATGAAAATCACGCTTACCTGTTCAACGTGCGGCTCTACGGACATTGCTAACTTGACTGGTCCCGATGATGCGATCGTAACTTGCAATGGCTGTCAGAGAAAATTCGGCACATCTGCCGAAGTTCGGGAGAAGGTGGCAGCAGGCGCCAGGGCGCGGATGAGACAGATCCGAAGCGCTGGCGCGCGGAAGGCCAAAACGCTCCAATAGAATATGTGATCATTCTGGGTTTCTTGAATTGATCAGTCCGCATGCGCACTTGATCGCAAAGAGTCAAAAGGTATGATCGGTTGCGCAGAAATTGGCTGATATCCCTCGTCACATTGCCGCTTCGCATCGTCATTATTGCGGTGTCGATCATCGACTTGATTTTGCGGCCCCTTTATCGGCCCTTCATTCGAGCCGTCCTTTCACTCAGAATTTTTGCACAGGCGGAAAGATGGATCGCAGGGTTACCGCGCCTTGCGATCTTGGTCCTCTTCGCTCTGCCATTTGCCATCGCCGAGCCCATGAAAGTCGCCGCTTTTGTGATCATGGCAAAAGGCTATTTGAAGGCAGGCGTCGTTCTGCTTGTGATCGCCCACCTCGTCACATTTCTTGTCGTGGAGCGGATTTATCATGCTGGGAAAAGTAAGCTTCTGACCTATCCCTGGTTTGCCTGGGTCATGGGGTATGTGGCAAAAGCAGAAGCCTATTTTCAGCATGCGAAAGAAGTCGTGCTAGGGCCTGCTAAAGCATTCTTTTTATGGCTGCGGCGCTTGGCGGAATAGGACGATCCGCGGACACTTGGCGAAACGTCTCTGCGCAAACACTGTGATCATGATGTGCGTTCGCACGCGGTGTGGCGACATGCTGTTCCCTCCCCGGCGGCTGGAACTCAGGCCGTGTGTTGGGAATTGAGAGAAATGGCGTTTGTTTCGGATGCCATATGCCGGTCTTCAGGATGTGTGGGGGTGCAGACCGATTGATCTGCCAATGACTTATTTGTGCAAACATGTTTGACGGAAATGAAACCGCCTCTTCAGGGATGCCGACAATATCCTGGTAAAAATCTAATTATGCCGTTGAAAGCGTGACGCTCGGTGTGAACTAGATAGGGCGCCTCTACCGGATGGGTGACGCGCTGGAAAGGTTGATCGACATGGATGATGTTCTCAAAATCGATGGCAGGCAACTGGCTGCAGCGCGTGCTCTGCTAGGCTTGAGTCAAGCCGATGTGGCGGCCCACACGGGCGTCCCGGTCTCTGTCGTGCAAGAACTGGAAGTTGCTGGAGAACCGGCAAACCAACCCTCAGGCAGCCTTGAAGCAGTTCTTGCAGCCTTAGAAGACATGGGCGTCTTGTTTTTTGACGGCAATTATTCCGGGGCTGGAGGTCCGGGCCTGCGATTGAAGCAACCCAAGACCAGCTCGCTGGATGTCAACGAACAAGAGACAGTTCAATATCGCGAGTTTCTTGAGAACGATGCGCCTCCCGGTGCCGGCGGCTGAAATGGGACAAGGTAAGGTATCTGAGACCTCCTCCTCCTTCATTTCTATTCCTCTCCACACCATCTTCAATGACAGGAAAACGGCCTTGCCAGGATCTATCCGGTGAGGAAAATAGAACTCAAAGAATTGACGTGAGAGAAAATCGATTATGACCATCAATGAGGCTGAGCGGATTATCGCGGTCCGCTCACTCGGGACATTAGGTTCTGGCCCAACGGAAGAGCTGGCTGCGATCGCAGATTTGGCTCGGGAACTTCTGAAGATCCCGCGAGCCGCTGTGCATATTGTCGATGAGGATTGGCTAAGAATTGCCGTGCAGGCCGGAATTCAGGTCGATGAGTGCAGCCGTGACAAATCGATCTGCACGAGGGTTGTAGAAACGGGGAAAATCCTGGTCATAGAGGATCTGAAAAGCGACGTTCAGCTTTGCAGCCTGCCCTATGTCGCCGGCACACCGGGCTTTCGCTTCTATGCTGGTGTTCCCCTTGAACTTGAGCCCGGCCTGATTGTCGCAACCTTCTGCGTTCTCGACGTTGTGCCGCGCAGTTTCTCGGATGACGAACGCCGCCTTTTGCAGAAATTCGGGAAGGTCGCCAATGGTCTGCTGCGGCTGCAACGCTCGAACTCGTTGATGAGCCTTAACGAGCGTAATTTGCGCGAGGCGGTTCAGACAGATCCCTTGACGTTAACATATAACCGTTTTGCTTTGGACGGCATGGTGCCGGAAAGGCTCTACGAGGCACTCGAACAGAAGAAGCTTTTTGGGGCCCTTTTAATCGATCTTGACCGGTTCAAATCAATCAACGACACACATGGCCACGCCATTGGTGACGCCATTCTTCAGGAGGCTGCACATCGGTTTCGCTGCTTGACCGAGGAGAGCGACATCATTGTGCGGATCGGCGGTGACGAATTTGCGATTTTCATGCCGGACATCGAAGACGATGCGGACCTGGCGAAGCGGGCAGGATCTCTCGTGGACGCGTTTCGCGCACCCATCAAGCTCAGCAGTGAGAAAGCGCTCCCCTTGACGCTCAGCATTGGCGGTGCGCTTGCTTCTCAGGGCGAAGAGCCCATATTGGATTTACTCGCGCGTGCTGACAAAGCGCTTTACGAAGCCAAGGCAGGCGGGCGAAATCGTTTTGTTCTTGATGATACATCTGAGCTGGTCAAAAACTGATCGGGTGTTCCTCAGGAAGCATGCTCCGCTAGCCGGATAAAGATCGGATACGTCTTGAACACCATCATCCGCCCAATGGCAGAATCAAAGCCTCTTCAAGGTTCCGTCGGACCGATGGTCGACCCCTTCGGCCGGAGCATCGATTACTTGAGGGTTTCCGTCACCGATCGATGTGATTTCCGCTGCACCTACTGCATGTCGGAACACATGACCTTCATGCCCAAGCAGGATCTGCTGACGCTTGAAGAGCTTGCTCGTCTCTGTTCCGCCTTCATTGAAAAAGGCGTGAAACGAATCCGGCTTACGGGCGGAGAGCCGCTTGTGCGCAAGAATATCATGTTTCTGGTCGAACGGCTTGGCGAACGGATCGGGCGCGGCCTCAACGAATTGACGCTTACCACCAACGGATCGCAGCTCGCGCGCTATGCGAAAGAGCTTTATGCGGCGGGCGTGCGCCGCATCAACGTTTCGCTCGACACGCTCGATCCAGACCGCTTTCGCGCTATCACGCGCTGGGGCGATTTCGATAAGGTGATGAGCGGTATTTCAGCTGCGCAGGATGCCGGACTGAAGATCAAATTGAACACAGTCGCCCTCAAGGACTTCAACGAAAGCGAAATTCCGTCAATGATCCGGTTCGCACATGGTCGCGGTATGGACCTGACCTTGATCGAGACCATGCCGATGGGGGAAATCGAAGAAGACAGGACGGATCAATACCTGCCATTGTCGCAACTGAGGACCCGGCTGGAAAGCGAGTTCAGCCTGAAGGATCTTCCTTTCAGAACTGGCGGTCCGGCGCGCTATGTCGAAGTCTTGGAAACTGGCGGAAAGCTCGGCTTTATCACGCCAATGACGCATAATTTTTGCGAGAGCTGCAACCGCGTTCGGCTTACGTGCTCCGGCACGCTCTATATGTGCCTCGGCCAGGAAGATGCAGCTGATCTGAGATCTGTCTTAAGGGCGTCTGATGAGGACGATCTGCTTTTTAAGGCTATTGATGAGGCGATCCTGCGCAAACCCAAGGGCCATGACTTCATTATCGACCGCCAGCACCGGCGTCCGGCGGTCGGCCGCCATATGAGCGTCACGGGCGGCTAGTGAAGTCTTGCCCTGGTGCATTCACTGAGCACAGCTGAGCTATCGAAAGTTCCTGACGGAAAACTGGTTTCGCAACAGGCCAGAGAATCCGCACGCCATCATCCTGCTCTAAACCTTGTCCAAAGCCCCTCTAATGCTCCGATGCGTACCAATTTGCGAGAATGTCGCTCCCGCCCTCAACTTTGATGATCTACAACATCGTTGAGCGAATCGGGGGGAGACATGTCGCTGTCACGGAATACACAGGGCAGCCTTTACATGTGCATGGCCATGGCTGGCTTCTCCTGCGGAGACGCATTGTCAAAATCAGTGGTTCAAACAATCAATGCGGGCGAACTGATTTTCGTCCGCGGCCTTTTCATTAGCATCTTTGTCTGGATCCTGGCGTGGCGCCTCGGCGCGCTAAAAGACTGGCGAAAGCTTTTCTCAATGCCCGTCCTCGTCCGTGTCTTGGGAGAAGGAGCGGCGGCGGTCACCTACATCACAGCGCTTGGTCTCATGCCGATTGCGAACGCTTCGGCGATCTTTCAGGTCCTGCCCCTAATGATCACCCTCGGCGCCGCGTTGTTCTTTAACGAACCGGTCGGCTGGAAACGCTGGACGGCCATCTTCGTTGGCCTCACCGGCGTTTTGATCATCATCCGGCCCGGCACCGACGGCTTTACCCTCGGCGCGCTTTTGTGCGTTCTCGGTGTTCTTGCCACGACGGCGCGCGACCTCGCCACGCGCAAGGTCGATCCCAGTGTGCCTTCCTTGGCAGTCACCGCGGTCAACGCACCCATCGTTGCAATCTTCGGAGCTGCTTTTACGCCGGTTCTCGGTGAGTGGAAGCCAATCCCTCTAGCAGATATTGTGCAATTGCTGGCAGCGGCCCTGGTTGTCTTTGCCGGGTACCAGTGCTCGATCATGGCGATGCGACACGGCGAAATTTCCTTTGTTGCGCCCTTCCGCTATACGAGCCTGATCTTTTCCGCGACTTTCGGATTGATTTTCTTTTCTGAAGTCCCCGATCATTGGGCAGTGGTCGGCGCTGCGATCGTTGTTGCTTCAGGCATTTACACATTCTACCGGGAAGCCAAGCGGCGGGTAGAACCGCTGGCGAGCACGAGCCCGCTCGGCACTGGCACGAGTATTTGAGAACGGACCATGACTGGATTTAACTCCGAAACTATCCCCGGCGTGGTTCTGGCAGCAGGGCGTTCGTCTCGAATGGGGCAGGACAAAGCGACGATCCTCCTTCGCGGTATAACGCTTTTGGACCATGTGATCGGCCGCCTGCGTCCACAGGTCAGCCACATAGCGATCAACAGCGATGTCGCGCCAGCGCTACCGCATGTCCCTGATATCATTGCTGGCAAGCTTGGCCCTCTGGCAGGTATCCACGCGGCGATGACGCATGGACAATCGGTTGCAGGTGTCACGCACGTCGCCACCGTTCCGGTGGACACGCCTTTTTTCCCCTCGGATCTCGTGTCCTGGCTCTCGGGCGCAATCAAAGGAGAAACCGGGATGGCTGTGGCAGCATCAGAAAGCGGCCCTCACCCGGTATTTGGACTATGGCCGGTTGGCTTGGCAGACGATCTTTCGCATTGGATGCAAGCGGATGATAAACGAAGGGTTCGCGACTTTTTGAAACGACATGATGCAGCAGTCGTGCGCTTTCCCCTTCAGCCGACAAGAGCGACTCTTCTCGATCCCTTCTTCAACATCAACACACCAGACGATCTCGCCGAAGCAGAACGCTGGATCGCGATGCTGACCTGAAAAGGGCCGCGTCATCCGCGGCCCTTTTCATCAGTCCTTACTGGTTTGAAGCCATCGGGCGTACGAGCGGAGTGATACGGCGAATTGTGACACGCCGGTTCTCCTGGTTGGGACCAGACGTATTCACCTTTAGGTATTGCTCGCCATAACCTTGCGTCACCATGTTTTCAGCCGGAATGCTGTAAGCATCCGTCAGAACGCGGGCCACCGATTCAGCGCGACGATCTGATAGAACAAGGTTGCTCTGAGCGCTTCCCACTGCATCCGTGTGACCTTCGATCAGGAAGCTCTCACTCGGATTCTTCTTGAGCAGCTCGTTCATCGCATCTGCAACGCGGCGCAGCGTGCTCGCCTCGTTCATAGGGATTTCCCAGCTGCCGGTGGCAAAGGTCAGTGTATCAAGGTCGATACGCCGAACTTTGTCTCGCAAGCGAGCGGAATAGCGAACCTCATTCAACGAATAGACGCGCTCCACAGGCTCTACCGGCGGTTCACTCAAGAACTGGTAGTAATCACGGTCCGGATCGCTGCTTGTGTCGATGATGTAGTCGTTCAGCGGAACGCGCAGATGCATGGGTGGCAAATCGTCGCCGGGATCACGGAAATAGTTCTGATCCGGGTTTTCGGCCAAATCCGGCGAATAGAACAGAACGTATTCGCGGCCGCTGCGATCGACACGCGAACGCTGGATGATGTCACCATAGCGGTTGCGGATCGTGACGATTCGCCAGCCGTCCGGACGCTCGATCACTTCACGATAACGGTCATCCGGCAGACGGTCATAAGTTGGGCGATACCCATCATCAATAAAGCGGACGTCGTCATCGTGGCGGACGTAGACGTTATCGCCAAACTGAATCACTACGCGGTTACCGTCATCGCGGCTTGGACCTTCATCGACCCTTACACCGTCATACTGATCGAAGCGCGGACGCCCATCCAATCGCTCCCCTCGCTCCCGGCTGAGGGCTTGGTAATCAAGCGGTGGCGGGAAGTTACGGTCGCGCGGCATGCGCTGCGCGTCGGCATCCGACTTTGGCATGACGTAGTTGTTGATCTGCACGTTTGTCTGAGGCGCAGGTGGCGGAGGTACCTGCTCCCCGGCAGCACGAAGCCGGTAGGCCCGCTTGTCGCTGTCGAGAACTGGCGCGCCATTTTCAACGGGCAGAACGATGGTCTGGTTCTTGGCTTTCGCCGGATCTTCCGCAAGCTTCTGACGCTGCTCCAGCTCCTGCTTCGTCACCTTTTCCGGTGGAGGAAGAACCTCGGCGGGCGCCTGACCCGGTGTAGCTGGCTGGGCGGCCTGCTGAGGCGCGGCGCCATTTGGCGCGGGTGCGATAGGCTGCGCCTGGTTCACACCTGGTTGGGCTGGCTGGCCTGGTTTTGGCGGCTGCGGTGCACCCGGCTGTGGCTGCGCTGGCTGTGCTACGTTGCCGGGCTCTTCCGGTTGACCTGGCTTCGGTGGTTTTGGCACAACGCGTTGCGGCTCTGCAGCATTCGGCTGCGCGGCCTGTCCCTGAGGAGCGGCTTGCTGGCGTAAATTCTGCGGCTCAGCTTGATTTTGTCCAGCGGGAGCGGGCGTAGCGGGTTTCGTCGTGGGAGCCGGAGCAGGCTCGTTGCCTTGCTGCGGCTGCGCCTGACGATTGCGTTCGCCGGCCGGCGGAACTGGCTTCCCTTGTTTTGGCGCTTCAGTTTCCGCCTTTGGCTGCGCGGGTTCCTGATTGGCGGGCGCAGGTGGTGCCTTGGGCTCAGCAGAAGGCTCAGCACGCGGCGCAGGCGCGGCAGGCTTCACCTCCTCGGTCGCCGGATTTTGGTGTTTCGGCGCTTTTCCAGGCGCTGGTTCGCCCGCAGGTGGCCGTGGCTGCTCGGGTTCAGGCTGCTGAGCCTGCTGCTTCCTGTTCTGCTCCGGCTTTGGCTGTTCAGCCTGTGGCGCTTCCTGTGCTGACGGCGCACGCGCACCGCCCTTTCCAGGGCGTGGCTGCCCTTCCTCTGGCTGGGCAGCTTCAGGATTTTGACGCTGAGGCTTCGGAGCCGGTTCCATTCCAGGCTCTGCGCCGCGCGGCTTGCCGGCCGGTGCTTCACCTTCCGCTGGCGGACGCTTGCGCTCACCTGGCGCCTGTTCGCGGCCTGGCTCAGGTGCGCGCATTTCGCCTTCCGCAGCGCCTGGCTTTCTCTTTTTCAGCTCTTCGTCGTCCGGCGCAGCATTCTGGGCAACTTCAAAGCTTCCCGAAACGACAACAGATGCATCTGGCGACGTCGTTTTTTGTTCAAATTGCACGGCAAATGCGTGATTGGGTAAAACTAAAGAAATGGAAAGCAAAGGAAATGCGGCACTGGCAAAAAGTCTAGATCTCGTGCTCATTGGGTTCCTCGGGTTGTTCTCGTTCTTCTCAAGTGCCGCGAGCGGCACATGCGGTGTTTGTAGGCGCTACCCCGCCGGGACCAGAAATGTCCCGCCCATCGTTTTGTTCCATCGAGACTTTTTAAAGGTCGGCCGGTGAACTTGCCGTGAATGATCGATTCAACTGCGCTTCATCTTTGTTCTTTGTGCGCTGCGCAAAGTCATTTCTCAATTCCAGTTGCATTTCGGAAAAAAAAGGTTTGATTATCTGCGCAAGATGCCGGCTGGGCTGCCGCGCGTCCCCCGCCGACGGAAAACTGAAAAGACATCCAGCGGTTTACCAACAGAGAGGATCAATATGCGTATCTCAACCCGGTTCATCGCCGCAGCATCGTTAGCAGCGATGGCATTGTTCGCCGGTTCCGCCATGGCCGACGGCGAAAAATATGTCATCGGCACAGACTCTACTTACCCGCCTTTCGAATATGTTGACGCGAGTGGCCAGTTTCTCGGATTTGACATGGACATTGCACGCGCCCTCTGCGTCGAGATGAAGGCCGAGTGCACGATCGTCAGCAACGACTTTGACGGCATTATTCCTGCCCTGCAGGCGAAGAAGTTCGACATGATCGTTTCGTCCATGTCGATCACGCCGGAGCGCGAAAAGCTCGTCGATTTTACCAATAAATACTACAACACGCCTCCGGCTATCGCCGTTCCGAAGGATTCAAAGGTTACCGACGTCGCCGGCCTCAAAGGCAAGACGATCGGCGCTCAAAGCTCCACGACGCACGCAAACTATGCCGGAAAGCATCTTCCAGACACCGAGCTGAAGCTTTATCCGACCGCTGATGAGTATAAGCTGGATATCTCCAACGGGCGTATCGATGCAGTTATCGATGACGTCGTCGTGCTCTCCGAATGGGTCAAGTCTGATGCTGGTTCATGCTGCAAAATCTTGACCACCCTGCCCGTCGACAAGGAAATCAACGGCGTAGGGGCCGGTATTGCAGTTCGCAAGGGCGATCCACTGAAGGACAAGCTGAACAAGGCGATCGCAGCGATCCGCGCGAACGGCACCTATAAGAAGATTCAGGACAAGTATTTCGACTTCGACGTTTACGGCGACTAAGAAACGCGTTAAAGCGCGCCGCATTGAACTTATGCGGCGCGCTTGCGCTTTATCCTGTCTATTGTACAGGGAAAGCAGCCCGGCCAAACGTCTCGCTGCATGACGACTGTCGGATAACAATAAAGAAAGCTAAGCGGCGAAGCCGCACGGGGAAAAATCAGTATGGGCGGATTGTTTTCCGCACTAGGCTCTTTTGTAGCCTGGCTTGGATATGTCTTCGACCCACTATGCGGTCCTGCAGGTGTTTTCACTTGGTTTGCGAATTCCACCGTGCTCGCCTGTGGCGACACGGGATGGGGCGATAAGATCGGCGACGGCCTCAAGATTACGGTTGCCGTGTCTCTGGCGACGCTGCCCGTGGGACTTTTCATCGGTTTCATGGTAGCGCTTGCACAGCAGTCGAGTGAAAAGACGCTCCGTTTGGCAGCCGGAATTTACACGACGATCTTTCGCGGTCTGCCGGAACTTCTCACACTTTTCATCATCTATTACGGCGCGCAGATCCTGATCCAATCGGTTTTCGCTTCCGTTGGCTATGACGAGCGTATTGAAATCAATGCCTTCGTCGCTGGGATGATTGCTCTTTCGATCGTCTTTTCGTCTTACTGCGCTGAGGTGCTCCTCTCGGCGTTCCGTGCGATTCCCCGTGGACAATACGAAGCGGGAGATGCCCTTGGCTTGAGCCGGGCAAGAACCATGGTTCTGATCATCTTGCCGCAACTCGTGCGCATTGCGCTTCCCGGCTTGGTCAATCTCTGGATGATCCTCCTGAAGGACTCTTCTTATGTCTCGGTCATCGGGCTTGCCGATATTCTGCGTCAGACGAACGTCGCCGTCAGAGTGACGAAAGAGCCTTTCCTTTTTTACGGACTTGCCTGCATCCTTTATCTTGGGCTGGCGATATTGACCTCCCTGCTCCTTCGCTATGTTGAACGTTGGGCCAAGCGCTCAGAGGTCGTCCGATGAGCATATCCGAAACGCTCATTCCTCCTCAGCCTGCCCCGCGTGAAACGGCAAAGGGGATAACAAAGGCCAAAGCTCTCGGCATCGGTCTTCTGACCCTATGGGCTCTGCTCGCCGCGGGTCTTGCAACCTTGATGATCACGGGCTGGGATCAATCGAAATTCGTGACATACGGTCCACGCTATCTCCACGGGCTGTGGACAACGCTCAGTCTCGTTCTGCTCTCTCTCGCGTGCGGAGCCGTTCTTTCGCTGCCCCTGGCGTTCGCACGGATGTCAAAACGAAAGATCATCAGCTGGCCTGCCTATTGTTACGTCTATGTGTTCCGTGGCACGCCTTTGTTGGCACAGCTCTTTCTGATCTATTATGGACTGGGCTCCTTCCGTCCGCAGCTTGAGGCTGTCGATCTCTGGTGGTTTTTCCGTGAAGCTTGGTATTGCGGACTATTCTCCCTGACGATCAACACGGCTGCCTATCAAGCAGAAATTCTTCGTGGCGCCATCCAAAGTGTCCCATTCGGGCAACGAGAAGCCTCCGCTTCCCTCGGTTTGCCGCGCGGCGTCACGTTCTGGAAGATCATCCTTCCGCAAGCCCTTATTGTTGCGCTTCGCCCCTACGGGAATGAAATCATCTTGATGATCAAGGGATCTGCCGTCGTCTCCATCGTCACGGTGTTGGATCTGATGGGGGAAACTCGTTTCGCGTTCTCCCGCACATTCGATTACCAAAGCTATTTGTGGGCGGCGATTTTTTACCTTTCCATGGTCGAGGCGCTGAGACACCTCTGGGGCTGGATCGAGCGCAGGCTCACTCGCCATCTGGTGCGATGAGAGAGGAAGCATCTGGCAGCACTCCTGCTGCCTTGCTGCTAATAACTTGAAATATATTGTCTTTTCCTGCCACCGCTGCTTTTGGAAAGCTTCGGTTAACCCTGTCATGTTTCCATCATAAAGCGGCACTCAGACGACTTTGTATGTGCTCCGACGTTTGCCGCAAGGGAAACAAGAACGGGGAATAGCGCATGCATATTGATATGGAAAAGCAGTTGAAGGGTTACGGCCTGACCACTGCGCAGATCCTGTATCGCCTACCGGACCATCCGGCGATCCTGCAAACCTATATTTGGCAAGACTACGATCTTGCTCCCGATTTTCCAGAGATGACGGGATTTCTGAATTTCTGGAAGGAGAAGCTCGATGGCCCTCTGCACTCCGTTCGGTACACCCACAGACGGTTGATATCGGCAACAGAGTGGCGTGCTTTGAAGGGCGAGTTCATACTTCATTGATGGGGTTGCGCAATTGCAGCCTCAGCACTAAAAGGCCACATGAGCAAAAAGATCGACGAAGAAGCCCTTGCCGAGGCCTATAATCGTGCTCTGTCGCTTGAAAAGGCCGGCGAGATCGACGCCGCTGTGAAGGCGTATGACGAGGTTTTGGCAATCGATCCCGATGACCATGGCGGCGCCAGCGTGCGCATCGCATCGTTGGGGCGCGGTGAAACGCCGACCAAAGCGCCCGATGCCTATGTCGAAACATTGTTCGACCAGCATGCTGAGATGTTCGAGGATGTTCTTGTCGACCAGCTTGGCTACCATGTGCCGATGCTCGTGCGTCAGCGCTTGCAGGCGTTGGAGTTGGGACCCTTCAAGAGATTGCTTGATCTTGGCTGTGGTACTGGGTTGACGGGTGGCGCCTTGCGCGACATGTGCAAGGATATGACCGGCATCGACCTGTCGGAAAACATGGTCGAAATCGCTCACGAAAAAGATCTCTATGAGACGCTGTTCGTCGCGGAGGTCGAAGATTTTCTGGATGATAATGACGAGGATCCGTTCGATCTCATCGCGGCAACGGATGTTCTACCTTATCTTGGCGCGCTGGAGCCGCTGTTCTTCGGTACTGCCGAAAACATGGTCGAAGGCGGCATTTTCGTCTTTTCCTCGGAAACGCTTCCCGATGAGAGCTTTGCAGGAAGACCCTATATGGTCGGCCCACATCAACGCTTTGCCCATGCACAAAGCTACATCCAGGAACGCTTGGCTGATACTGGTTTTGAGCTGATCGAATTCAGCGACATCAACGTCAGGATGGAAGAAGGCCAACCCACCCCAGGCCATCTTGTGATTGCTCGCTACCGAGGATGAACGAAAGCCTGCGTTCAAAAGCGAATGCAGGGCTGTTACCAGGTCCGACCGCACGGAAGTGGGAACAAGATATGTACGCCCCTGGTCGGGTCTTAATTCGCACACTGTCCCCCTAATATGGCGGCGAGGAGCTGAGCTTCCAAGGAAGCAAGGTCCGCGTCACCATAACGGCGTGGATGCGGCTCGCGGACGGCCAAATCGAGCGCGACTTTTCCTTGGTCGAGAACGATGACGCGATCGGCAAGATGAACGGCTTCGCCGACATCATGGGTGACGAGGACGGTTGTAAAGCCAAGTTCACGCCACACTCTGCTGACGAGTTCTTGCATACCAATGCGCGTCAAGGCATCGAGCGCGCCTAGTGGTTCGTCGAGCGCCAAGACGCCCGGACGGCTGACCAGCGCCCTCGCCAGGGATACCCTCTGGCGCTGGCCGCCTGAGAGGTTCGCCGGCCATGCCGAGGCCTTGTCAGCAAGCTGGACATCTTTGAGCGCGACTTCGCTTTCTCGTCTAGCGTCGTCCGCACGTACCCCCTCGCCCAACCCTACGCCAACGTTATCAATTACGGAAAGCCATGGCAGCAGCCGCGGCTCCTGGAACACGATCCGCGTATTAGGAACAATGTCAGCGTTGTTCTCATCATGAAAGCGCATCTGGCCCGAATCTGCCGTCTCAAGACCGAGGAGAATGCGCAGCAACGTGCTCTTGCCGCATCCACTTTTCCCGATGATGGCAACGAACTGGCCAGCCGGAATATGAAGATCAATGCCGCGTAGCACGCGGTTCGTGCCGAAGCTCTTTTCAATAGATTTTAGAGTGATGGCAGCAGGCTGCGCAGCATAACTCAGCGGCTGCGGCGAATTCCGTGAAGGCGACGTTTCTTTAAATCGGGTTCTCAGGGCGGCAATCATGAAGCTTCTCCTGGATTATCTCTGATAAACGGGGTTCCAGCGAAGCGCGCGACGCTCGAGAGCTCGAGCGACGATGTCAGCGAGCTTGCCAAGCACAGCGTAAAGAACGAGCGACAGGACAACCACGTCGGTCATCATAAATTCACGCGCATTATTCGCCATATAACCAATGCCAGACGATGCCGCGATCGATTCAGACACGATCAATGTGAGCCACATGATGCCAAGGGCGTACCGCAAACCGACAAAAATCGAAGGTAGTGCACCGGGAAAAATAACTTTGCGGAAAAGTGTCCAGCGGCTCATTCCGTAAACGCGGCCCATTTCGAGCAAACCAGGGTCGACATTTCGTACGCCATGGTAGGTGTTCAAATAAACCGGGAAGAGCACACCCAGCGACGTCAAAAAGAGTTTGGCTTCTTCTCCAATTCCGAACCAGAGGATTACCAGAGGAATCATCGCAAGGTGCGGGATGGTTCGAATCATTTGCAGCGTAGTGTCAGTCAGTTGCTCGGAGAGACGCGACACACCATTAGCAACGCCAAGAAGGAAACCAATCAGTCCGCCAATCAAAAGACCAGAAAACGCGCGCGCAGCACTGACGCCAAGGTTTCGCCAGAGGTCACCGGTTGATGACTCAGCCCAGAATGCCCGAAGCACCGCAAGCGGTGACGGCATTACGCGATCTGAAATGAGACCGAAAGACGAGCCGACCTGCCAGGAAAGGACGATCAGGATCGGAACGAGGAATGGCACAAAGTGCACCTTTTTCAACTGCGGGAGGTGAAATTGTATCTGGCGGCGCTCGCCTAGTTCGGCTTTTGAAGACCGCAACTCCACAACTGCCATGATATTTCCTTTCCCTGTCGGCCATGTCGGTGGGCAGCCTTTCTAGGCTCGACCAAAAGATGGAGGAGGCTGCTCGGTTTGAAGCTCCAATCCGATGATTCAGCCTACGAAGTTGCGGCTACCTTCAATGTCTGATGGCCGCCACCGCCAAAGAGCCGCTTGCCAGCCACTTCCGTCTGGAAGGTCGAGCGCTGTTCCGTTTGAGCAATGCCAAGTTCAGGGAACAGGAGTTCGGCCACTCGATAGGCTTCCTCGAGGTGCGGATATCCTGATCCGATTACGGTCTCGATGCCAAGATCCTGGTACTCCCTGAGACGAGCGGCGATTGTCTTTGGCGACCCCACCAGGGCGGTACCGGCGCCGGATCGAACAAGGCCGATGCCTGCCCACAAGTTCGGCGAAACCTCGAGTTTATCGCGCCGTCCACCATGCAGCGCTGCCATTCTCTGCTGACCGACAGAGTCCGATTGCGAGGTGAGGTGCTCCTGCGCTTTTGCTATAGTATCGTCCGAAAGTCGCGAGATCAGGCGTTCTGCTGCCTCCCAAGCTTCGTCGTCCGTTTCGCGAACAATAAAGTGCAGGCGAATACCAAAAGAGACATCCCTTCCCTTGGCTGCGGCCGCCTTCTTGACCTTTTCAATTTTCTCCGCGACCTGCGCCGGAGGCTCACCCCAGGTCAGATATTTGTCGGCCCGGCCTGTTGCGAAATCGATCCCAGCATCCGACGAGCCGCCAAAGTAGAGCGGAGGCCTGGGCGCCTGAATGGACGGGAAGCCGAGCTTGGCACCTTTGGCTTGGATATACTTTCCATCAAGCGAGGCTTCTCCCTTTGTAAGAAGCTCTTCAAAAACGTCGAAGAACTCCTCAGCATGGCTATAGCGCTCGTCATGAGGCAGGAATATTCCATCGCCCGCCAACTCAGCTGGATTTCCACCAACCACAATGTTGAGGAGCAATCGGCCGTTGGAAATGCGGTCAAGCGTTGTGGCAAGACGCGCATAGTAGGCGGGTGAAGCCGTGCCAGGACGGATCGCCACGAGGAAACGAAGCTTATCCGTAAAAGGCGCCAGTGAGGCAGCCGTCACGAAACTTTCCTCGCAAGAGACGCCCGTCGGAAGTAAGACGCCGGAATAGCCCAGCCGGTCGACGGCCACTGCAATTTCCCGCAGATAGCGATTATCAGGCGCACGATTAAGATCGGAGGCGCCGAGATAGGCTCCGTCACCACTGGTTGGTATAAACCATAGAAAATCGATTGGTTTATTGAGATTGCTCATCGGACGATCCTTTTTCTTATCAGCTTGCTTTGGCGCGCCAGACGATGTCGCTGACAGCGAGTTTCCGCGGCAAAATCTTCAGGTCGTAAAACTCGTCGGCAAGCGCCTGCTGGTAAGCAACAGCGTCATCCGAAATGGCGGCGACGTCGCCGAGGTCGAAGCCTTTGCGCGTCAAGGTGACACGCGTAATGTCTTCCGGCACGCCGGTGATCTTCGCAAGCGCCGGAACCGTCGCGTCAAGATCGGCCTGAGCCGCTTTCCCGGCCTTTGCTAATTGCTGCAAGAACTCAGGAATGAGATCTGCGTTATCTGCGGCAAAATTTCCGTTGGCGAGGAAGTAACTCCAGGAATCGACAATCCCCTCAGCGGTCGTCAGTATCCGTGTCTGCGGGTCAGCCTCCGCAACAGCTGTATAGGGATCCCAGATCGACCAGGCATCAATGCTCCCATTTTTAAATGCGGCCGCAGCATCGGGGGGCGAAAGATCAACCAAGGTCACTTCAGACAACGCAATCCCCGCCTTGCGTAATGCCTTGACCGCAACGTTATGCGCGCTCGATCCTCGCTTGAAGGCGAGCTTTTTGCCCTTCAAATCCTCGAGTTTTTGAATGAGCGATTCTTTTCGAACGAGGATTGCCGATCCTTCCGAACTGCCCTTGTAGGTGCCGACGTAGAGAATGTTGCCACGCGCTGCCTGTGCGAAGAGCGGTGGGACGTCTCCAGTCGGCCCAAGATCGAGGGCACCGGATCCCAAAGCTTCAAGAAGCGGTGGGCCGGATGAAAACTCAGCCCAGGTAAGCTTTATCCCTTTTGCGTCGAAATACCGGTCCAGCGAGCCATTGCTTTTGGCAAGCGCCAGGACGCCGCCTTTCTGCCAACCTATCCGCAGCTGACCTACCGCCGCATGCGCGCGCCGAACAGATGGCAGCGCCATTGCTACAGCGCCGGCCGCAAGAAATCCCAAAGTCTGTCTGCGCGTTACCATGAGCTTTCCTTCTCGTAGGCCGTTCAAGGCCTTCTTCGATTGGTAAACTCTTCCACGTCGGATAAAATCTATAAACAAAGTAGAATTCTATTTTCTGCGAGTTGAGAGAGAATTCGTTTTTAAAATTGAAGCGCAGCGCAATATTCATCCGGTCGCAGATACCTGATGCATTGAAGATGAAATGTCAGTGCTTGGCCCATCCGCTTGTTTGTTCTAATCCTGCAGCGGACAGCAGCAGGAGATATCAATGGCAAAAGTGGCGTTCATCGGTCTCGGGGTCATGGGCTTTCCCATGGCCGGCCATCTCAAGAATAAGGGCGGACATGACGTAACGGTCTTCAACCGCACGACAAAGAAAGCAGAGGAATGGGTCGAGCAGCACGCGGGTGCGATGGCCAAGACACCGGCAGAGGCCGTTCGCGATGCCGATTATGTTTTCGTCTGCGTCGGCAATGACGATGATCTGCGATCTGTAACGATCGCAGAAACCGGCGTTTTTTCAGGTATGAAAAAAGGCGCCATGCTCATCGATCACACGACGGCGAGTGCGGAAGTTGCCCGTGAGCTTGACGACATCGCACAGGAAAGAGGATTTCGCTTCATGGATGCACCTGTGTCCGGCGGCCAGGCCGGTGCTGAAAACGGTGTATTGACTGTGATGTGCGGGGGGGAACAAGCCGACTTCACTGAGGCAAAACCTGTTATCGAGTCCTACGCGCGGATGGTGGGATTGATGGGACCGGTCGGATCAGGCCAATTGACGAAAATGATGAACCAGATCTGCATAGCCGGCGTGGTGCAAGGCCTCGCAGAAGCCGTTCACTTCGGCAAAAAGGCCGGTCTCGACATAGAGCGCGTCATCGAGGTGATTTCGAAAGGCGCGGCGGGTTCGTGGCAGATGGAAAACCGGCATAAGACCATGGCTGCCGGCAAGTATGACTTTGGCTTTGCGGTCGATTGGATGCGCAAGGATCTCGATATCGTCCTGACTGAAGCGCGCCGTAACGGAGCAAACTTGCCCCTCACCGCACTCGTCGATCAATTCTACGGCGAGGTCCAGAAACTTGGTGGCAATCGGTGGGATACGTCCTCGCTGCTGGCGAGGCTTGAAGCCAAATAACGCGCGTAAAAAAGCCGGCGCTCTTTGCTAACAGAGCGCCAGCGCAACGATATGCAACCATCTGGCCGCTAATTCTCAGTCCTCGTTGGACTTGGCGTTTTCCAAAATCATGTAATCGAGGGGAAGCTGTGTCGTGTACTTGATTTGCTCCATGGCGAAGGCCGAGGAGACGTCACGAATTTCGATCTTGGCAATCAGACGTTTATAGAACGCATCGTATGCCGCAATATCGGGAACCACGACGCGCAATAAATAATCCACATCGCCGCTCATGCGATAAAATTCCACAACCTCTGGAAACTCGGAAACAACTTCCGAGAAGCGGCGCAGCCACTCGATCGAATGGGACGAAGTCCGGACGGAAACGAAGACTGTCACCTTGGTATTGATCTTAGCTGGATCAAGGATGGCGACACGGCGTTTGATCACGCCATCCTCTTCCATTTTTTGAATTCGGCGCCAGCAAGGTGTCGTCGAAAGACCCACTTTCTTTGCCAGATCTGCGACCGCTAAAGTCGAATCCTCCTGCAGGAGGCGCAAAATTTTCCGATCGAGACGATCCATGCCTTACATACCCTTTGAAACTATATTCCCTCTATAGTCTGATTCCAGCGCTCAGGAAAAATTTTGTTTCACGATATCAGCAGTTTTATGCGCGACTGCAAGACAGGCAGCAGGTCTCTTTCAAAAAATGGATTGCGCTTCAACCAGCTTGAGTTGCGCCAGCTGGGATGTGGCAGCGGCAATAATTTCGGCGACGCGGACGCATCGAGAATAGAACGCCAGTCTGCAACCGTCTCCGTCATGCTGCGGACCGCACCATTTCCGAAATGCCATTTTTGGGCAAAAGAGCCAATGGTCAGAATAAGCTGCACCTGCGGCATGAGACTGAGCGCCCTCTCCCGCCATGCCGGAGC
Organism: Oryzifoliimicrobium ureilyticum; assembly: GCF_037199735.1. Lineage (NCBI taxonomy): Bacteria > Pseudomonadati > Pseudomonadota > Alphaproteobacteria > Hyphomicrobiales > Rhizobiaceae > Oryzifoliimicrobium > Oryzifoliimicrobium ureilyticum. Next base: position 136,736 of record NZ_JBBBVQ010000015.1, read on the forward strand.
GCATTCGCGCCGCGGCGCCATATCCGAACCATGAGCATCATAGCCGGGGAAACAAAACCCCATGGGTAGAATGGCAAAATTGCGCGGATTGTAGAAAGTATCCCAATCGACGCCGAGCCATTCACGCAGTCTTACGCCCGACGCGTCGTCAAAAGGCACTCCACTTTTATGCGCGCGCATACCTGGAGCCTGACTTGCAATGAGAACACGCGCCTGATCGGAGAGCACCGCGATGGGGTGAGGTTCGTGCGGCAGCGATGCACTTCCGGGCCGAGGACAGTCACGACAGATACGGCAATCGGCAATCTCTTGAGCAAGCTCGTGAATTGCACCAGCTCCCGACCAAGTCACCACCATGGGACAATATCCCTGAGCCAACGCGCTGCCTGTCCGTTGTGCCTTTCCTCGCGCACATCTTGAGGATATTCAAAACTTCCAGCCCATATGCCGCGATGCGCGCTACGCGCGGCGCCCTCCTCCGCTTTGTAGCCACCATAAGCGACGGCCATTCCCTCCTTGACCATAGTGGCGTTGATATCTTCGTCTCCCTTGCGGCAAACGACCAGCAACCGCTTGTAACGATCCGGCTGCGCGCCGGAACATTGAACGGTCTGGCTGGATACCAAGCTTGCGAGGAAATCGCGTGCCTCGCGTCCGCACGACCATTCCTGTTCGTTTCGCCTGCAAGTCTGCGTCAGCTCCGGTGCATCGATGCCCTTCATGCGCAGTCTCGTACCATCAATTGTAAGACTATCACCGTCGATAACCCGGAAGCGGCCGCTGAAATGAGTCTCGTTTTGACGGTTCAACCCTTCGCCAAACAGCAAGAAGACGCCGAACAAGGCCAAGACCAGAAGGCCGTCGCGAATGTGCTGCGGATTTCGCCTCACGATTTTGCCTTCTTCAAAAACAATTGGTTGGGAAAAATGGCAAACACCTTCTTAAGGTTTGGCAGGTACGGTGCTGAAATCCGCGGATCAAGCATCAACTACAAAATGAAGAGCGTCGCCAGCAACTCGACCGACAAAAATATCGTTGATAAGTCTCGCAGCCATCGTAACCGACCCGTTTCGAAGGCCGTTCGGCAGACCCGCGACCGCTTGCAAAACGGACATGCGTCGAACCTTATCTTCGACAGAGATGGCTTGCGCTCCTATATAGACGCTGTCATCCACGGCGCTTCGATCGCTCCTATCTTCATCATCGCTGTTACGGTCATTGGCGTTTATTTCACTGCCGAGACCTGGCTCATCCTTTGGGCACCGTTGATGCTTCTTGCGCACGCCATCAATATAGGCGTTGCACGCCATGCCCCCAAGGACCAGTTGAACGCGGAAAGCGTGCGCAAGTGGAGACGCATCTTTTTGTGTATCCAGGTGGTGATCGGCTGCATCTGGGCAATGTTCGCCATGCAAGGCTGTGTCGCCTGCGCACCCTCGATCTTTGTCTTCTATAAGGGCGCAGTGCTGCTAGTTGCCTTGTCGGTTACGGCAATGTCCGGCTTCATGCTGGCGCGATCGGTTCTGGTAACCTTCGGCCCAGTGACGATGGCCCTCGCCCTGAACGCCTCCTTGTCGCATAACGTTCTCGATATCGGGCTGATGGGGGTCTTTACGTCAACCCTGATCTTCTTCCATTACATCAGCGACCGTCTTCTTCGTTCGAACCTAACCATCTTTTCCTACCAATCGGAGAAGGATGATCTGATTGCGGAGCTGGAAGTTGCGAAGTCGATGTCGGACGAAGCCCGGCGACGCGCCGAAGAAGCGAACTTGGCGAAGTCACGTTTTCTCGCTTCCATGTCGCATGAACTGAGGACGCCCTTGAATGCTATCCTCGGGTTTTCGGAAGTGATGGCATCGGAGGTGATGGGGCCTCTCAATAATCCGGCCTACAAGGAATATGTCGGCGATATTCACCGCTCAGGCCAACATCTTCTTAATCTGATCAATGAGATCCTCGACCTTTCCCGCATCGAAGCCGGGAAATACGATCTTCACGAAGAGGCTGTTTCACTGCCAGATGTCGTTGAAGATTGCATTGGCATGGTGCAGTTGCGGGCACGTTCGAAGAATATCAGCATCGCCTCGCAAGTCGAACAGAAGCTTCCGGCTGTCTGGGTCGATGAAAAGGCTATTCGACAGGTCATTTTGAACCTTCTCTCCAACGCCGTGAAATTCACGCCTCAGAATGGGGATGTCATGATCAAGGTTGGCTGGACAGCAGGTGGCGGCCAGTATGTGTCCATAAAAGACAACGGACCTGGCATACCGCAAGAAGAAATACCAATCGTTCTTTCAGCCTTCGGCCAAGGGTCGGTGGCAATAAAGAGCGCCGAACAGGGGACCGGTCTTGGCCTGCCGATCGTGCAGGCCTTGCTGTCTCAGCACGACGGTCAATTCGTCTTGAGGTCGCAGTTGCGTGAAGGCACCGAGGTCATTGCCATCCTCCCTGCGACGCGCGTTTTGGAACCAGTAACCCCGGTCAAACCGTCCGACGCTTCTCCAAGAAAACGCCGAAGCTTTGCTTAAACGAGCAAGGGTGCGTGACGGATCGCCACCACGAGCATGTAAAGACCACAAGCACACAACATGCAAAAGACGGCAAACGACCCGAGATCTTTTGCGTGTTTCCCAACCGATGATATTTCAGGCGAAATGCGGTCGATGACCTCTTCGACGGCAGTATTCAATGCTTCGATCGCAAAGAGCGCCAGGAACAGAATGCCCCCCGTGATGAATTCATCGATGCTCGCTCCCAACACGGCAAACAAACCAGCGGCAGCGCCGCACATCAGCAATTCGTGACGAAAGGCTGCCTCTTGCAGGAGGCGCCGAAAACCCGCCCACGAATAACTCGTTGCTGCGAACAAATGGCGCAGTCCCGTGTGTTTCGTGACGACAGGTTTCGTCTGGCTTCCTCTGGATCGCGTTTCGGCGCCTACGGGGCCCTTGGTGTGCTTCATACGTGTCTTGCCCAAACGGATCCAACTAGCCGACATGCATTAGCGCCTTGGCAGATGCACAACAAGTCGGCTCAGCAAAATGACGTCCCTTACGGGACTAGTTTCCCTTCGAAACGCCGGCCTGTTCAAAAGTCGCCATGCCTGAATGGCAAGCAGCGGCTGCTTTGACGATGCCGGCCGCGAGCGCTGCACCCGTGCCTTCGCCAAGCCGCATCCCAAGGGCAAGAAGCGGCATCTTTCCAAGTTTCTCGATCGCCTTTAGATGCGCGGGCTCGGCGGAAACATGCCCGATCAGGCAATGATCCAAAGCCGATGGGTTCGCTGCTTTGAGGATCGCCGCAGCTGCCGTCGTAACGTAACCATCGATAAGAACCGGAATACGCTCCACTCTCGCCGCCAAAATTGCACCTGCCATAGCAGCGATCTCGCGGCCACCAAGGCGACGCATGATTTCAAGTGGATCTGACAGATGTGCGGCATGGAGTTCCACTGCCTTCTGCACGACAGCAATCTTTCTTTCCAGCATATCGCCGGCCGATCCTGTTCCCGGCCCTACCCAATCACTTGCATCGCCGCCGTAAAGGGCAAGATTGATGGCAGCGGCAATGGTCGTGTTTCCGATGCCCATTTCGCCAATGGCGAGGAGATCTGTACCTCCTGCAATCGCTTCCATGCCGAAAGCCATGGTTGCCGCGCAGTCGCGCTCAGAGAGCGCCGGCTCTTCAGTTATATCGGCGGTGGGGAAATCCAGAGCCAGGTCGAAGACCTTCAAGCCAAGATCATAAGCCACGCAGATCTGATTGATGGCCGCTCCGCCGGCCGCGAAATTTTCGACCATCTGCTGCGTCACGCTCGGTGGAAACGGCGTAATGCCTTGACGCGCAACGCCGTGATTGCCTGCGAAGATCGCAACCAGCGGCCGATTGACAGCAGGAACACGTCCCGTCCAGGCGGCCAGCCAAAAAGCAATCTCTTCTAGTCGTCCCAGAGAACCAGGAGGCTTCGTCAATTGTGCATCCCGCTCTCGCGCTGCTGCCAGCGCGCTGCTATCTGGTCCCGGCAAATCGCGAAGGAGGGTGCGAAAATCGTCGAACGGCATTCCTGAAACGCTCATGAAGCGGCTTCCTTGTCTTTTCTGTGCAAATCGCTTTGTCTTGGCGACATTCTCTTAATCGCAGAGGATAAGAGGAACAACGCCAAAAGAGCCTTATAAGACGGGAGAGCAGCGGAAGTGGGAACGCCTGTCGAGATTTTGACCCATCTGGCGCGGACGATGGGGTTCCTGAGCCGAATTCCAATGCCGGCAGCGGCATTTAAGAACGACGACGGCAAAGTATCAAAGCTGGCGCACTACTTTCCTATAGCAGGCCTTCTCCTTGGTCTGGCCCCCGCACTAGTTTTCTCCATCCTGCTCGCCTTGCATACTGATGCGCTGATGGCAGCCCTCATCGCCCTGCTCGTCCTCACGCTACAGACGGGGGCACTTCACGAAGATGGCCTTGCCGATGTTGCGGACGGAATTGGCGGCGGAAGCTCACGCGAGAAGCGCCTCGCCATCATGAAAGACAGTCGGATCGGAACCTATGGCGCGCTCGCGCTGATCCTTTCCCTTGCCCTACGCGCTGCAGCCTTGGCTGCTATCGCGCGCGAAACATTTCCCTTTCTCGCCGCAGCAGCTTTTCCTGCCGCAGCATGCCTTAGCCGCGCGGCGCTCGTCTGGCATTGGCAAAGGCTGCCGGCCGCCAAGCCTGAAGGCGTTGCTGCTTCGGTCGGTCAACCTGACGAAAAATCCTTGCATGCCGGTCTTTTGTCCGCCTGCCTTCTCGCAGCGTTTCTCCTATGGCCCAGCCTTGGCCTCCAGGCTCTGGTTTCGAGTGTCATTACCGTGGGAATCGTCGCGATCGTGTTCACACGCTACATCCGCGCGCGACTTTCCGGTCACACCGGCGATACGCTTGGTGCATGTCAACAGATTTGCGAAACGGCCTGCCTTTGCGCTCTTGCCATGTCTGTGTGAAGCATCGATATAAGCAGCATGCTCACACCTTGCATTCAAATCTGCTCCATCCAACCCGAGACGGGTCTTTGCATCGGATGCAAAAGAAGCCTTTCAGAAATCGCGGCCTGGAGCAGCTATAGTGATCTCGAGCGTCAGCATATCATGGATCTTCTGGAACTGCGCGCCAGGCCGGAAGAGACCGCAGTAAATGAGGCCTCGTCGATGGAATTGGCCCTATGAGCCGTGGCCTTATCTGTCTGCTGATACTCGCAATCGGCCTTGCCGTTTTGCTTTCAACAGGTGAGAATCAGCATATCCTTGGCATGCCCAAGGACGATTTCGCAGATTTGGTTTATCTGGTTCCGATCGCACTCCTGCTATCGGCGGGCATATGGCGAAGCCGCCATCGAGTGAGTCAGTCCATCCGTTATCTTCTGACTTGGACGATCATTATCCTGGGATTGGCTTCGGCCTACATTTATCGCAATGACTTCGCATCGGTCGGAAACCGCGTCTTTGCCGGCCTTGTTCCTGGTCACGCAGTGGTGACAACCGCCAGTGACGGCCAGCAAGAGGTTATCCTGCAAAAAGCGCGAGGCGGCCATTTCCAGGCGACCGTGAACGTCAATGGCGTTCCGATCCCGATGATGGTCGATACTGGCGCAAGCTTGATCGCTCTATCAAGAGAAGACGCGAGAACGATCGGTATCGATCTCGATAATCTGCAGTATACGATGTCCGTGCTAACAGCGAACGGCCGAACTATGGTTGCGCCGGTCCGGTTGGCGGAAGTCTCCGTTGGGCCGATCATACGCAAGGATGTCCAGGGCTCTGTGGCCATGGACGATTCTCTTGACGGTAGCTTGCTTGGGATGAGCTACCTTGGCACGCTTGGATCATTGCAGATGCAAACAGACGAGCTCAGGCTCCGGAATTGACGAGGCGACGCTTTTGTCGCTCACATGTGCTCGACGTTATCCGGCCTGCCTTAAACTCACGACTATCGGTTCAGTCTCTCCTCTGTCGCTCGCGGCTTCAGGATCAACGCCTAGGCGCCGCATTGTGCGGTCGACATCTTGGAAAGAGCGAGCGCTGTATCAGTTATAGGTTCGACAATCGCTTCGCTTTCACGAGGACTTTGCATGAGAAGAACATCTTGCTTGATCGCCGTTTGCCTAACTATGGTCGGGCTGCTGCCGCTAACGACGCTAAAGGCGCATGCAGCCAGTTTCGATTGCGATGCAAAAGAGCTGAAGCCGGACGAAAAGGCAATTTGTGACAACAGAGCCTTGAACGATGCCGATGTGAAGATGGTGACCACCTTCGACCTGTTGAGTGGATTGATGGCGATGGGCGCCCGAGGCGATCTTCAGGAGGCGCAAGCTGCGTGGTTGAAGAAAAGGCAAAGCTGCAATGGTGACGTCGCTTGCCTGAAGGCGGCGTATGAAGAGCGTCTCGCGCAATTGGCCGAGAGTTACAAAAACATCAACCGGCCGCTTTAGACGCTATTCGTTTTTGTCTGCGCGGCCACAAGTGCCGCGCAGAGTGACACGCATCACGCTGCTATTCCGGGAGAATGCGCACCGCGCCCTTGTCAGCTGATGTTGCAAAGGCCGCGTAGGCCTTTAAGGCGGTCGTCACATTTCGCTTCCGCGGCTGCGCAGGCTTCCAGCCTGCGACATCCTGCTCGGCGCGACGTGTTGCAAGCTCCTCGTCTGAAACGGCAAGCGTGATCGTCCTGTTCGGGATGTCGATCTCAATCGTATCGCCCTCCTTCACCAAGCCAATCGTTCCTCCATTGGCCGCCTCCGGCGAAACGTGGCCGATAGACAAGCCCGATGTGCCGCCGGAGAAACGCCCGTCGGTAATCAAAGCGCAAGCCTTTCCAAGTCCTTTCGACTTAAGATAGCTCGTGGGATAAAGCATTTCCTGCATTCCGGGCCCGCCTTTCGGCCCTTCGTAGCGGATCACGACAACATCGCCCGCCTTCACCTCATTGCCTAGGATTGCCTTGACCGCCGCGTCCTGGCTCTCGAAAACGCGGGCCGGCCCCGTGAACTTCAAGATGGACTCATCGACGCCAGCCGTTTTGACGATACAACCGTCAACGGCGATATTGCCGGTCAGAACAGCCAATCCGCCATCCTTGGAAAACGGATTTTTGACCGACCGGATCACGCCGTTTTCCCGGTCGGTGTCCAAGTCATCCCACCTGGCTTCCTGGCTGAAGGCAACCTGAGTGGGCACGCCGCCGGGGGCCGCGCGGAAAAACGTCCGAACTGTTTCGGAGTTGGTCCGGGTGATGTCCCAGCGGTCGATAGCCTCTCCAATCGTGGCGGCGTGAACAGTGGGGCAATCGCGATTGATAAGGCCTCCACGCTCCAGCTCGCCCAGAATGCGCATGATGCCGCCTGCCCGGTGAACGTCTTCCATGTGAACGTCGCTCTTTGCAGGAGCCACTTTCGACAGGCACGGCACCTTTCGAGACAGGCAATCGATATCATCCATCGTAAAATCGATGCCGCCCTCATAGGCAGCAGCAAGGATATGAAGCACGGTATTGGTGGAGCCACCCATCGCGATATCTAGTGCCATGGCATTTTCAAAGGCGGGCTTCGCAGCGATCGATCGTGGAAGGACAGAAGCATCCTCCTGCTCATAATAGCGGCGCGCAAGATCGACGATCAGATGACCAGCCTCGACAAACAACCGCTTGCGGTCTGCATGGGTTGCCAGCGTGGAACCGTTGCCTGGAAGTGAAAGTCCAAGCGCTTCGGTCAGACAGTTCATGGAATTGGCCGTGAACATACCCGAACAGGACCCGCAGGTCGGGCAAGCAGACCGCTCGATAACCTGGACTTCCTCGTCGGAAACCTTGTCATCGGCAGCGGCAACCATTGCATCGACAAGGTCCAGCGCATGCTTCTTGCCATTGAGAACGACCTTGCCGGCCTCCATCGGTCCGCCGGACACGAAGACGGCCGGGATATTGAGGCGCAAAGCAGCCATCAACATGCCGGGCGTGATCTTGTCGCAGTTCGAAATGCAGACCATTGCGTCCGCACAATGAGCGTTGACCATGTATTCGACGGAGTCGGCGATGATCTCGCGCGATGGCAGCGAATAGAGCATCCCGTCGTGGCCCATGGCAATACCATCGTCGACAGCGATCGTGTTGAACTCCTTGGCAACACCACCGGCGGCTTCGATCTCGCGCGCGACGAGTTGACCAAGGTCCTTGAGATGCACATGGCCAGGCACGAATTGCGTGAACGAGTTCACCACCGCAATGATGGGTTTACCGAAATCGCCGTCTTTCATGCCGGTGGCGCGCCAAAGCCCGCGGGCGCCGGCCATGTTGCGGCCATGAGTGGTAGTTCTGGAACGATATGCGGGCATCGTGTTCTTCCTCGGTAGAATGGGAATAACAAAGTGGAGGTGGCAGCAATCTCGGTGCCACGGCTCGCTTTGTTTCCAATTGTCCTAAATCAATCGTCTGATGCTGTCACTACCATAGCATAGCAAAGTGGTACGCCTGCGTTCAGCCGCCAATGAGGCTTTGGTAAGGACGAAAGCAGAACACAAAAAGTTGCCTTTTCGGATTTACTCAATAAGGCATAGTTTTAATCCATACCAAGCTACCCTACGTAGACGTCATCACTGAAATTTACTGACAGAAGGTTTGCCATGCCGGCCTATCGTCCTCCAAAGATCGCATCTTCCGAAATTACGCCGCTGTCGGCCTATCAAAGCAGACGGCAATTCCTTGCGGGCGCGGCGGGAGCGGGTCTTGCCGCACTCTCTTTCGGTCAGGCGCAGGCAGCCACGCTATCAACAGTGGATTCAAAGTATAAGGTCGACGATAAGCCTACCGCTTTGAAGGACGTTACATCTTACAACAACTTCTATGAGTTCGGCCTGGACAAGTCAGACCCCGCAGCCTTGTCAGACAAGTTCAAGCCCTTGCCCTGGACAATCCAGGTCGATGGGATGGTCAACAAGCCCGGTACGTTTGACATCGAAGCACTGATGAAGGGCTTCCCGATCGAGAACCGAGTCTATCGCATGCGCTGCGTCGAGGCCTGGTCCATGGTCATCCCTTGGGACGGCTTTCCGCTTGCCTCGCTTTTGGACAAGGTCGAACCGCTCGGGAGTGCCAAGTACGTCGCATTCGAAACGGTGGTTCGCCCTTCCGAGATGCCTGGACAATCCGGCACGTTTCAGTCGCTTAACTGGCCCTATGTCGAAGGTCTGCGACTGGATGAGGCTCGTCATCCTCTCACGCTCCTGGCAGTTGGCCTTTATGGAGAAACGCTTCCCAACCAGAATGGGGCACCGGTTCGTCTGGTTGTGCCTTGGAAATACGGGTTCAAGGGAATCAAGTCCATCGTCAAGATTACGCTGACGGACAAGCAACCAGTGAACACTTGGCAAGCCACAAATCCACAGGAGTATGGCTTCTACGCCAATGTGAATCCAGAGGTCGACCACCCTCGCTGGAGCCAGGCTACAGAACGGAGAATTGGCGAAGGCGGTTTCTTCGGGGGAAGCCGTCATAAGACATTGATGTTCAATGGCTACGCCGATGAAGTGGCCAGCCTCTACTCCGGAATGGATCTCAGGAAGAATTTCTGATGGCGACGACCGGTTTGGCCAAACGCTGGCAATCCTCATCCGTTTGGCTTCTTTACGCCGTGGGTCTCGTTCCTGCGGCGTGGACATTCTATCTCGGCGTGTCGGACCAGCTTGGTGCTGACCCCGTCAAGACCTTCGAGCTCTTCTTGGGAACCTGGACGATCCGGTTTCTCATCATAACATTGATGATCAGCCCTTTGCGCGAACTTCTCGGGGTCAACCTTATTCGCTACCGCCGTGCCCTTGGCTTGCTGACATTCTATTACGCCGTCATGCACTTCACGGTCTACCTAGTGCTTGATCAAGCCATGGATATTAATGCCGTCATAGAGGACGTTTTAAAGCGGCCGTTCATCATGTTTGGTATGGCAGGGTTGGTTCTCCTGATACCCCTCGCTGTGACGTCTAACAGCTTTGCGATCCGGCGTTTGGGCGGCAAATGGAACCAGCTCCATCGACTGACTTATCTCGTGGCGGCTCTCGGAGTTGTTCATTACGCCCTCTCGACAAAAGTCTTTGGCCTCGAGCAGTCGATCTACATCCTCATGCTGATTGCCTTGATCCTCTACCGGTCCTATCGCCCAATCGCGAAAAGTCGAAAGAGGTCACGAGGCCGTTTACAGGCAAGAACGGCTTAGAAACGGAGCGCAGCGCGGATCCGCGTTGACAAGATCTGCATTTTCAAGACGGATAGCGACCGCTTAGAGGGTCCTATTGCGGGGTGTTGCTTGCGCGGACTTCCACCTCGGCGCTGGATTGATTTGAATTGTACCCTGTGCTTGACGAAGACGGAAACACCAGCCGGTCAAAACCGGCTGCCACGACGATGCCAGCCGTATAGGCGAGCAGATTCCACGGCGAGAACACGCGTCCGAGCAAAAGCGCCCCTGTGGTCGTCAGTCTAAAACTGTCCAATCCCGGCGTGTGATATAGCCTGCTGAACTCTACAAGGCAGGCAAGCGCTATTGCCATGAGCACGACATGCGATCTCCTCCACCCCAACACGATGCTGGCGAGCAGAAAGTAAACCATCGAGCCCCATAGAACAGAGCCGCCATATTTAACGACGGGAAACGTCAGACCCAGTCGATAACCAACCGCGCGCAAGCCAAGGCCCAAAAAGATGACGGTAATCGCTATAATGACCAGAGCCACGCGTGGTCTGGCATGAGCTTTTGTATGAGAAGCTTTATAGCTTCGCGTTGAACGTCCTTGATCTACCATAAATATAGCCTATCCAATGGTGACCATGGCTTAAGGATGAAGACATGTCCTCCGGCTGTCATGACAGGACGACGATCTCCTGCGCACTCGGTGCCTTCATCACAGTGCGCCGACGCTGCGTATCGTTACCCTGATTGCTCTTCTCATCACAATCGCAGACGGATCACTCTACTTTGCGTCTCGCCCCGAGCCAAACCAATTATGGCTATAGGCACGCCAGCTTCGGCAGATGGAGCGCTTTCTTGTTGTTTCCGCCCAGCCTGATCTTCGAACTATCAAGACACAGATAAAGCCGCGGCCTTAAATGCAACAAACGAAAAAAGCCGAGCACATGATGCCCGGCTTTTGTCGATACTCCCAAAGTCGACTTAAGCGGCTTCAGCAGTCGCCTCAGCTTCAACGCGAGCCTTGTCGCCTGCGCCCTTTGCATGAACGTCGCGATCAACGAACTCGATAACGGCAAGCGCTGCATTGTCGCCCTGGCGGAAACCAGCCTTCATGATACGCAGATAGCCGCCGTTGCGCGTTGCGTAACGCGATGCGATCGTATCGAACAGCTTGGACACAACAGACGCGTCACGAACCTGTGCAATTGCCTGACGACGCGCATGCAGATCGCCGCGCTTGCCAAGCGTTACAAGCTTCTCGACGATCGGACGCAGGTCCTTCGCCTTCGGCAGAGTCGTAACGATCTGCTCGTGGGTGATCAGGGATGCAGCCATGTTCGCAAACATTGCCTTGCGGTGGCTTGCAGTTCTATTCAGCTTGCGGCCGGACTTTCCGTGGCGCATTGCTACTCTCCTTCACTTGCAGGCATTCGCCCACAGTTTGACTGGAGCGCATGTCCTCGCAGGATGGGAAGGACATACGCAGTTAAAGGTATGAGGCTGGCGGCTCCTTTGGAACCCTCTATCAGCCTCAATACTGGTCTTCGTAACGCTTTGCGAGATCTTCGATGTTTTCAGGCGGCCATGCAGGCACTTCCATCCCCAGATGGAGCCCCATGGAAGCGAGAACTTCCTTGATCTCGTTAAGCGACTTGCGACCGAAATTCGGCGTACGAAGCATTTCTGCTTCGGTCTTCTGGATCAGGTCGCCAATGTAGACGATATTGTCGTTCTTCAGGCAGTTTGCCGAGCGAACAGACAGTTCGAGTTCGTCCACCTTCTTGAGAAGTGCCGGGTTGAAGGCGAGTTCCGTAACGGCCTCTTCCTCGGCTTCCTTCTGGGGCTCCTCGAAGTTCACAAAAACGCCGAGCTGATCCTGAAGGATACGCGCAGCGAACGCTACCGCATCTTCACCAGAAATCGAGCCGTCCGTTTCAATGGTCATCGACAGCTTATCGTAGTCGAGAACCTGACCTTCGCGGGTATTTTCAACCTTGTAGGACACCTTCTTAACCGGCGAATAGAGGCTATCGACCGGTATAAGACCGATCGGCGCATCTTCCGCACGGTTACGCTCGGCCGGGACATAGCCCTTGCCGTTGTTCACAGTGAACTCCATGCGGATCTCGGCACCCTCGTCGAGCGTGCAGATGACATGCTCGGGGTTGAGGATTTCGATGTCGCCGACCGTCTGAATGTCGCCTGCCGTTACAACGCCAGGGCCCTGCTTGCGCACGACCATACGCTTGGCATCATCACCATCCATCTTGATGGCGATTTCCTTGATATTGAGCACAATATCGGTGACGTCTTCGCGAACGCCAGGGATAGAGGAAAACTCATGCAACACGCCGTCAATCTGCACGGCGGTGACAGCAGCACCGCGCAGCGAGGACAACAATACGCGCCGCAGCGCATTGCCGAGCGTCAGGCCGAAGCCGCGCTCCAAGGGTTCTGCAACGAGCGTCGCCTTTGTACGGGAGCTCGAAGAAAACTCGACCTTGTTTGGCTTGATCAGTTCCTGCCAGTTCTTCTGAATCATTTCTTTGCCTTCCGTTCGTTACCACTATCCAATCGTGGCAACCGAGCCTGAAAAACGCCGGTGCAACGAAGCGCCGACGTCCGTTTCGTGGCGATGATCAGACGCGGCGCTTCTTGCGCGGACGGCAACCATTGTGCGGGATCGGCGTAACGTCACGGATCGACGTAATCATGAAGCCAGCAGCCTGAAGCGCGCGCAGAGCCGATTCACGGCCGGAGCCCGGACCGCAGACTTCTACTTCGAGCGACTTCATGCCATGTTCTTGCGCCTTCTTCGCGCAATCTTCAGCGGCAATCTGCGCTGCGAAAGGCGTAGACTTGCGCGAACCCTTGAAGCCCTTAGCACCGGCGGAGGACCAAGCAATTGCATTGCCCTGCGCGTCCGTGATGGTGATCATCGTATTATTGAAGGTCGAGTTTACGTGAGCAACACCCGACGAAATATTCTTACGCTCGCGACGACGAACGCGTACGGCTTCCTTAGCCATGGTATCCCTTTCATTGATCTCTGCACCGCCGTAACACCAGCGGCTACACCTTCGAGCCAATAAGACTTAGGCAGTAGGCAATAGGAGGACCCTAGCGCCTACTGCCCATAGACTTACAGTCTCAAAAATTACTTCTTCTTACCTGCGATCGCCTTTGCAGGACCCTTACGGGTACGAGCATTAGTGTGCGTGCGCTGACCGCGAACCGGCAGACCGCGGCGATGACGAAGGCCACGATAGCAGCCAAGGTCCATCAAACGCTTGATGTTCATTGAGGTCTCGCGGCGAAGATCACCCTCAACCTGATAATCGCGGTCGATCGTTTCGCGGATCTGCAGAACCTCGGCATCCGTCAGCTGGTGAACGCGGCGCTCAGCCGGAATACCAACCTTCTCAACGATTTCCTGTGCAAACTTTGGTCCGATCCCGTGGATGTAGGTCAGCGCAATAACAACGCGCTTTGCCGTCGGGATGTTGACGCCAGCAATACGTGCCACGCCTATTCTCCTTGCGTTCCTGTTGCCGTCCGGCAAGAGGCTTTTCGTTATGCGGCCAAATCGGCCACTCGTTCAAGTTCCCGTTCACAACATGTCAAAACGATCGAACACGGAACTCCGTTCAGGAAGTCCGCGCCGATCGCTTAAATGTCGCGAGTTGGCGCGGTCTTTAGCGGAATCACGGGTGAAATGCAACCGTTCAGCCACGTTTTTCTTTCCCACCAGACGGCAGGAAACCAGACAGCGAAGCTGCCTATTTCAAAGGCCGGCAAGGATCCTATCGACCTCAGCCGAAACCTTATCAATGTCGGCCATGCCATCGACCGTCTTCAGCTTTCCCTTGGCGTAATAGTAGCCAATCAAAGGTGATGTCTCACGGTAATAAGCAGACAATCTCGTCACCACGGTCTCACGCGTATCGTCAGGACGCCGCTTGAAATGGGTCGAACCGCAGCGATCGCAAACGCCTTCCACCTTCGGCTTCAGGTTCACGTCATGATAGCCCGCGCCACAATTGGCACATGTATAACGACCGGACACGCGATCGGCGAGAATCTTGTCATCGACTTCGATCGATATGACGGCCGAAAGGTCGATTCCCTTTTCTTTCATCATAGCTTCGGTCGCATCCGCCTGGATCAGCGTCCTTGGAAAGCCGTCGAGGATAAAGCCGCCTTTGCAATCATCGGCGTCGAGACGCTCCGAGATAATGGCGTTCACAACCGAATCAGGGACAAGCTTTCCGTCCCGCATCAAAGCTTCCGCCTTTAGGCCAACTTCCGTCTTCGCAGCAACTGCCGCCCTCAACATATCGCCGGTAGACAATTGTGGAATTCCGTACTTCTCCACAATCCTCTGGGCCTGGGTCCCCTTACCCGCTCCTGGCGGCCCCAACAGTATGAGTCTCATCTCCCCCTCTTTCCTCCGCGCAACTTCGATTTCTTGATCAGACCCTCATATTGCTGAGCAATGAGATGGCCCTGGATCTGAGCGACCGTGTCTAGCGTTACGCTAACCACGATCAAAAGCGAAGTACCACCAAGGGATAATGGGATACCTGTTTCGGAGACCAGAATTTCAGGAAGGATACAGACAAACACCAAGTAAATCGCGCCAATGACGGTGATGCGCGTCAACACGAAGTCTATATATTCCGCCGTCCGCTCGCCCGGGCGAATACCAGGAATAAACCCGCCATGCTTCTTCAGATTGTCGGCCGTGTCCTTCGGATTGAAAACGATCGCGGTGTAGAAGAAGGCAAAGAACGCGATAAGCAAGGCGTACAGAACCATGTAGAGCGGCTGGCCATGACCGAGCGCTGCCACGATAGATGTAGCCCAGGCAGGCATCGACTGATTATTGGCAAATCCCGCAAGGGTCGCTGGCAAGAGCAGCAGAGACGATGCAAAGATGGCCGGGATAACGCCCGATGTATTGAGTTTCAACGGCAAGTGAGATGTGTCGCCCTGGAACATCCGGTTGCCGACCTGGCGCTTAGGATACTGGATCAGAAGACGACGCTGCGCGCGCTCAACGAACACGATGAGTGCGATGACGCCGATCGCGACAACAATAACAGTCAGGATCAATGCTGTGGATAAGTCGCCTGTCCGACCCAGCTCCAGCGTGTTGCCGACGGCAGAGGGAAGACCCGCAGCGATCCCGGAGAAGATAATCAGGGAGATTCCGTTACCGATGCCGCGCGACGTGATCTGCTCACCAAGCCACATCAGGAACATCGTGCCGCCGAGCAGCGTGACAACCGTCGAAATCCGGAAGAACCAACCTTGATCGACGACAAGCCCGTTGCCGCTTTCGAGGCCAACCGAGATTCCATAAGCCTGAAGCAGACCAAGAATCACTGTTCCGTAGCGCGTATATTGGTTGATGATCTTGCGCCCCTGCTCACCTTCCTTCTTGAGATTTTCAAGAGAGGGAACGACTGACGTCATCAACTGAACGATAATCGACGCGGAGATATAGGGCATGATTCCCAGAGCAAAGATCGCCATTCGCTGAACGGCGCCGCCTGAGAACATGTTAAACAGACCGAGAATACCGCCTGCTTGCCCGCGAAACGCTTGCGCATAAGCTTCGGGATTAAGACCCGGAAGAGGAATATGGGTTCCAAGGCGATAAACAAGGAGAGCAGCCAGTGTAAACCACAAGCGCTTCTTAAGATCCTCGGCTTTCGCAAAGGTGGAAAAATTCAGGTTGGACGCCAACTGTTCCGCAGCAGAAGCCATTCTTAACTCCGCTACCGATTCGCCTCGCTCGGGAAGAGCCGGCCGAATGCGGTATTTTGATATTCATTAAACGGGGCTTTGGAACGATTGCGGATGCAACTCATGCCTCACCCTGTTTCCCTTTACCGCCAACCCGCTGTGCGCGTCTAGGCAGCTTTTCGTGAGGCCCACATATGCGAGCAAAATCGCCCGGTGTGAAGCACCCCGGGCGATTTATTATCAGTTATTCTGCGGAAGGAGCCGCTGGTACCGTGATGGAACCGCCAGCCTTTTCGATCTTCTCGATGGCTGCCTTGGAAGCCCCGGCAACATCAAGCTTGACCTTTGCCTTCAGCTCACCGTCGGAAAGGATACGAACGCCATCCTTGATACGGCGGATAACGCCAGCAGCCTTCAGAGCGGATGCATCGACCGTCGCACCGGCATCGAGCTTTCCAGCGTCGATGGCGGTCTGGATGCGTCCGAGCGATACCGTTACGAAATCCGACGCGAAGATGTTGTTGAAGCCACGCTTAGGAAGACGACGGTAGATGGGCATCTGACCGCCTTCAAAACCGTTGATCGCAACGCCCGAACGGGACTTCTGCCCCTTCACACCGCGACCGCCGGTCTTGCCCGAGCCGGAGCCGATACCGCGGCCAAGGCGCTTGCGCGAATGCGTTGCGCCTTCATTGTCTTTAATTTCGTTGAGTTTCATGAACCTGTCCTCCGGCTTACTTCTCGTCGACGACGCGAACGAGATGTTGCACAGCGCGGATCATGCCACGAACAGCCGGAGTATCTTCCAGCGTGCGGCGCTTGTGCATCTTGTTGAGACCCAAGCCGATCAGCGTGCTGCGCTGAACGCCAGGGCGGCGGATGGGGCTGCCGATCTGCTCGACGGTAACCGTCTTTGCTTCAGCCTTCTTAGTAGCCTTTGCCATCTAGTCAGACTCCTCTTATTCTTCCGAGGCGTTACCAGAAGCGGCACGGCGCGCCTGCAGCGTTGCGTACTTAATGCCGCGCTGAGATGCGATGTCCTTCGGGTGAACCTGGTGCTTCAGGGCGTCGAACGTGGCGCGAACCATGTTGTATGGGTTCGAGGAACCGGTCGACTTTGCGACGACGTCGTGAACGCCGAGCGTTTCGAAAACAGCGCGCATCGGGCCGCCGGCGATGATACCGGTACCGACCTTTGCAGAGCGCAGAAGAACCTTGCCGGCGCCGTGGCGGCCATGAACGTCATGGTGCAGCGTACGTCCGTCACGCAAGGGAACGAAAATCAGGTCGCGCTTGGCAGCTTCCGTTGCCTTACGGATGGCTTCCGGCACTTCACGCGCCTTGCCATGACCAAAGCCAACGCGGCCCTTCTGGTCGCCTACAACAACGAGAGCAGCGAAGCCGAAGCGACGGCCACCCTTCACAACTTTCGCGACGCGGTTGATCGCGACCAGCTTGTCGACGAATTCGCTATCACGCTCTTCACGGCTCTGACGCTCTTCGCGCTGGCCTCTTCTTTCCTGTGCCATTGTCCTCTTCCTTTTTCTTTTCCGGGTGCAATCGGCAAACAAAACGAGGACCGCAAAGGCATTGCGTCAGCAAAACCTGCGGCCCAGTGAAATTCCGGCTGGAGAAGTCTCCAACTCCAGCCGGAAATCTTCTTAGAAGTTCAGACCACCTTCGCGGGCGGCATCGGCAAGAGCCTTTACACGACCGTGATAGATGAAGGCGCCACGATCGAACACCACTTCCTTGACGCCGGCCTTAGCCGCACGCTCTGCTACGAGCTTGCCTACGGCAGCGGCCGCGGCGGTATCGGCACCGGTCTTCAGCGAACCGCGCAGGTCCTTCTCGAGCGTGGAAGCAGCAGCCAAAGTCTTGCCCCCCACATCATCGATAACCTGAGCATAGATGTTCTTCGAAGAGCGATGAACCGACAGGCGCGGACGACCGTTGGCCACCGACTTGATCTGGCGACGCACGCGGTTGGCGCGACGCGCAAGTGCTTCTTTCCTGCTAGCCATTTCGCGTGATCCTTACTTCTTCTTGCCTTCTTTGCGGACGATCCGCTCTTCGGCATACTTAACGCCCTTGCCCTTGTAAGGCTCAGGACCGCGATATTCGCGGATTTCTGCAGCTACCTGCCCGACCTGCTGCTTATTGATACCCGAGATGACGATTTCCGTCGGCTTCGGAACAGCGATCGTGATGCCCTGAGGCGGCTCGTAAACCACGTCATGCGAAAAGCCGAGAGCAAGCTGCAGGTTTTTGCCCTGCATGGCAGCGCGGTAACCAACGCCGTTGATCTCGAGCTTACGCTCGTAGCCGTCCTTGACGCCTTTCAGGATGTTTTCGATCATCGTGCGGGACATGCCCCACTTCGAACGAGCATCCTTCGTCTGTGCGCGAGGCTCAACGTGCACAGCATTATCTTCGAACTTCACGCTGATTTCGTCGTTAGCAACGAAAAACAGCTCACCCTTAGGACCCTTCACGGCAACCTTCTGGCCTTCGACCGATGCGGTCACTCCAGCAGGCACCTGAATGGGCTTCTTACCGATACGAGACATTGTTTTACCTGTCTGTTCGCTATGGAGATCTCTGTCGGCCTTAGAAGACCGAGCAGAGAACCTCACCACCAACATTCTGTTCGCGAGCTTGGTGATCGGCCATTACGCCCTTCGGTGTCGAAAGGATCGTGATGCCGAGGCCGTTCGCGACCTGCGGGATGGACTTAACCGAGACATAAACTCGGCGGCCCGGCTTGGAAACGCGTCCGATCTCACGGATCACAGGCGCGCCTTCGTAATACTTCAGCTCGATGTTGATCTCGGACTTGCCATTGCCAAAATCGACTACGGAGTAGCCGCGAATGTAGCCCTCAGACTGCAGAACATCGAGAACGCGCTCACGAAGCTTCGAAGCCGGCGTCGAAACCGACGACTTACGACGCGAAACACCGTTGCGGATGCGGGTGAGCATATCACCCAATGGATCACTCATTGCCATCAGAACGCTCCCTTACCAGCTGGACTTGACGACGCCCGGCACTTTGCCGAGGTTGCCCAGTTCGCGAAGCGCGATACGCGACATACGCAGTTTACGGTAATAGGCGCGCGGACGACCGGTGACTTCGCAACGGTTGCGGATGCGCGTCTTCGATCCATCACGGGACATAGAAGCCAGCTTAATTGTGGCCTTGAACCGCTCTTCGATCGGAAGCTCCTGGTTCATAATGATCGCCTTCAATGCAGCGCGCTTGGCTGCATGGGTGGCGACCGTTTTACGGCGGCGCTTGTTCTTTTCAACTGCGCTTGTCTTCGCCATGTCAGGTTCCTTTTCTACGCTCGTCGTTACGGTTACTGACGGAACGGGAAGTTGAACTCTTTCAAGAGAGCTCGAGCTTCGTCGTCGGTCTTAGCCGTCGTGCAAACGATGATGTCCATGCCCCACATCTGATCAACCTTATCGTAGTTGACCTCAGGGAACACAATGTGCTCCTTGATGCCCATGGCGAAATTGCCACGGCCGTCAAAGCTCTTCGGGTTCAGACCACGGAAGTCGCGAACGCGCGGAAGCGCGATGTTGACCAAACGGTCCAAGAACTCGTACATGCGCGCGCCGCGAAGAGTAACCTTTGCGCCGATCGGCATGTTTTCGCGGACCTTGAAGCCAGCGATCGAATTACGAGCGCGCGTGATAACCGGCTTCTGGCCAGCAATCGCAGCAAGGTCGGCAGCAGCAACAGTCGGCTTCTTCGAGTCAGCCGTTGCTTCGCCTACGCCCATATTGATCACGATCTTGTCGAGCTTCGGGATCTGCATTTCGTTGGCGTAAGAAAACTTCTCCTGCATCGCCTGGCGAATGCGAGAGACATATTCCTTCTTAAGCCGCGGTTCGTACTTTGCCTCAGCCATCGATCACATCCCCCGAACGCTTGGCCACGCGGACCTTCTTGCCGTCAACGACCTTAAAACCAACACGTGTCGGCTTGCCATCTTTGTCGACAATCGCAACGTTAGACAGATGAACAGGAGCTTCCTTGCTAATGATGCCGGCTTCCTGGCTCTGCGTCTGGCGCTGGTGGCGCTTTACAACATTGACGCCGCGGATGACGGCGCGATCTTCCTTTGGCAGGACCTGGAGGACTTCGCCGGTACGGCCCTTGTCCTTGCCTGCAAGCATGACGACCTTGTCGCCCTTACGAATCTTTTGCATCTTTCCCGCTCCTTACAGCACTTCCGGAGCCAGCGAGATGATCTTCATGTGGTTCTTGGCGCGAAGTTCGCGCGGAACCGGTCCGAAGATACGGGTGCCGATCGGCTCTTTCTTGTTGTCGATAAGAACTGCTGCATTGGTGTCGAAGCGGATGACAGAGCCATCCGGACGGCGAATATCCTTGGCGGTGCGAACAACAACCGCCTTCATCACGTCGCCCTTCTTGACGCGGCCGCGCGGGATAGCTTCCTTGATCGAAACAACGATAACGTCGCCGATGGATGCATATTTGCGCTTCGAGCCGCCCAGAACCTTGATGCACATGACACGACGTGCGCCGGAATTGTCCGCCACGTCGAGGTTTGTTTGCATCTGAATCATATCAGGTCGCCTTCTTGTTATAACCGAGATGGTTGGGCTGACGCCCCCTATCCCGGCCTATGAAAATGTCAGCCGCCCTGCCCGCCCATCATAAACGGACGCGAGAGCGGCAATAGCTTGAATAGCGCGGGATCGATCGTGCCAGGGTGGTTTCCCAAACGGGACCTTCCATGCGCTCAAAGCAAAAAGAACGCTCGAACTGGCGAGCGTTCCGACGCTGCTAAATACAGGATTCTCCGCGGGACGCAAGACCCCGCAGAAAAATCTCTTAGTTACCCTGGGCGGCGACAACCGTCCAACGCTTGTCCTTGGAAATCGGCGCGCACTCCTCGATGGAGACGACATCGCCGACCTTGTATTGATTGTTTTCGTCGTGGGCCTTGTATTTCTTGGAACGACGGACTGTCTTCTGGAGAAGCGGATGAGCGAAACGACGCTCAACGCGAACTACAACAGTCTTTTCGTTCTTATCGGAAACCACGACGCCCTGCAGAATGCGCTTCGGCATGTTATTCTTCCTTTACGCCTTTGCTTCTGCCGCCTTCTGGCGGGCAATGGTTTTCACGCGAGCGATATCCTTACGGACTTCGTTGATGCGCGAAGACTTCTCGAGCTGACCGGTGGCCTTCTGAAAGCGCAGGTTGAACTGCTCCTTCTTGAGGTCTGCCAGCTTGTCCTTGAGCTGATCGGCCGTCAGGCCGCGTACATCATCGGCTTTCATCTTGCCTCTCCTTACTCTGCGATACGCTGAACGAAGCGCGTCTTGACCGAGAGCTTGGCTGCACCGAGACGAAGCGCTTCACGAGCAATTTCCTCAGAAACACCGTCGATCTCGAACATCATACGGCCGGGCTTTACCTTGCAAGCCCAGTATTCGACTGAGCCCTTACCCTTACCCATACGAACTTCGGTCGGCTTTGCGGTTACCGGAACGTCCGGGAACACGCGGATCCACACGCGGCCTGCACGCTTCATGTAACGTGTGATCGCGCGGCGAGCCGCTTCGATTTCACGCGCATTCACGCGATTGGGCTCTTGGGACTTCAGGCCGAATTCGCCGAAGGCAAGGTCTGAACCGCCCTTGGCAACGCCCTTAATGCGTCCCTTAAATTGCTTGCGGTACTTAGTACGCTTTGGCTGCAACATTTTCTATTCTCCGAACTTCTGTGCCACCAACGCAATTAAGCGTTGTCGCGGCGACGGTCCCGATCGCGGTCACGGCTAGCCGGACCCTGGGCGTCACCCTCGAGTGCGCGGCGCTCGGAGGCCATCGGATCGTGCTCAAGGATTTCGCCCTTGAAGATCCAGACCTTGATGCCGCAGATGCCGAAAGCGGTTTCGGCTTCAGCCGTACCGTAATCGATGTCGGCGCGCAGCGTATGAAGCGGAACGCGTCCTTCACGATACCATTCGGTACGAGCAATTTCAGCACCGCCAAGACGGCCGGCGCAGGTGATCTTGATGCCTTCGGCACCAAGACGCATAGCCGACTNGTCGGCGCGCAGCGTATGAAGCGGAACGCGTCCTTCACGATACCATTCGGTACGAGCAATTTCAGCACCGCCAAGACGGCCGGCGCAGGTGATCTTGATGCCTTCGGCACCAAGACGCATAGCCGACTGAACAGCGCGCTTCATTGCGCGGCGGAAAGCCACACGACGCTCGAGCTGCTGTGCGATCGACTGAGCAACCAGCGTTGCGTCGACTTCTGGCTTACGCACTTCAACAATGTTGAGGTGCGTTTCGGAGTTGGTCATATCAGACAGCTTCTTGCGAAGCTTGTCGATGTCAGCGCCCTTCTTGCCGATGATCAGACCCGGACGAGCCGAGTGAATAGTCACACGGCACTTCTTGTGTGGGCGCTCGATCACGACCTTCGAAATACCTGCCTGCTTCAGTTCGCCCATGACGAACTTACGCATCTTCAGATCTTCGTGGAGCAGCTTGCCGTATTCAGCATTGTCTGCAAACCAACGGCTGTCCCAAGTGCGGTTGATACCAAGACGGAAACCGATTGGATTAATTTTCTGACCCATTACGCGGCCTCCTCTTGAGCCTGCACTTCGCGCACGACGATTGTCAGGTGAGCGAATGGCTTTTCAACACGCGATGCACGACCGCGACCGCGGGCATGGAAGCGCTTCATGACAATCGACTTGCCCACGAAGGCTTCAGCAACGACGAGCGAGTCAACATCGAGATCATGGTTGTTCTCGGCGTTGGCAATTGCAGATTCAAGCGTCTTCTTAACAGCGCCGGCAATCCGCTTGCGCGAGAACTCAAGTTCTGCGAGTGCCCGATCGACCTTCTTGCCACGGATCAGCGCAGCAACGAGGTTGAGCTTCTGTGGGCTGACGCGGAGCGTACGCGCAACTGCTTGCGCCTCGTTATCCTTCAGCCGGCGTTCGGCTTTTGCCTTACCCATTTTACTTCCTCTTTGCCTTCTTGTCCGCACCGTGACCATAGTAGGTACGGGTCGGAGAGAATTCACCGAACTTGTGGCCGACCATGTCTTCGTTGACGCTGACCGGAATATGCTTGCTGCCGTTGTAGACGCCGAAGGTCAATCCGACGAACTGCGGCAAGATCGTGGAGCGACGGCTCCAGATCTTGATTACTTCATTGCGACCGCTCTCGCGTACCTTCTCAGCCTTCTTGAGAAGATAGCCGTCAACGAACGGGCCTTTCCAAACTGAACGAGCCATTATCGACTTCCTCTCTTACTTCTTGCGATCGTGGCGCGAGCGCATGATGAACTTGTCGGTCGCCTTGTTGGAGCGAGTCCGCTTGCCCTTCGTGGGCTTGCCCCACGGAGTCACCGGATGGCGACCACCAGAGGTGCGGCCTTCGCCACCACCGTGTGGGTGGTCGACGGGGTTCATCACGACACCGCGATTGTGCGGCTTCTTGCCGCGCCACCGCGAACGGCCAGCCTTACCATCATTGATGTTGGCGTGGTCCGGGTTTGACACAGCGCCGATGCTTGCAAGGCAGGTTCCCTGAACCAGGCGCTGTTCACCTGAGTTCAGACGAAGGATTGCCATGCCCTGGTCGCGGCCGACGAGCTGTGCATAGGAACCAGCGGAGCGAGCGATCTGCCCACCCTTGCCTGGCTTCATTTCAACGTTGTGAATGATGGAGCCGACTGGGATGTACTGCAGCGGCATCGTGTTGCCGGGCTTTACGTCGACAGCTTTCTCGGAAGCGATGACCTTATCGCCAGCAGCAAGGCGCTGCGGAGCGATGATGTAGGCCTGCTCACCATCCGTATACGTTACGAGAGCGATAAACGCCGTACGGTTTGGGTCGTATTCAAGTCGTTCTACAGTGCCTTCGACGTCGAACTTGCGACGCTTGAAGTCCACGAGACGATAGCTGCGCTTGTGACCGCCGCCCTGGAAACGGACCGTGATACGGCCGAGGTTGTTACGGCCACCCTTGGAGGTCAGGCCTTCCGTCAGCGTCTTGACCGGCTTGCCCTTCCACAGGCCCGAACGGTCGACGATAACCAGCTGACGCTGGCTCGGGGTCGTCGGATTGAATGTTTTCAATGCCATGTTTTTATTCCTCAGAGACCGGTGGAGACGTCGATCGTCTGGCCTTCAGCCAACGTCACGACAGCCTTCTTCACGTCCTTCTGCTTGCCGGCAAAACCGCGGAACCGCTTGGTCTTGCCCTTGCGCAGCAGGGTGTTGACAGCTGTAACCTTAACGCCGAACAGCGCTTCGACTGCAGCCTTGATTTCCGGCTTCGTCGCCTGCTTGGCGACATTGAAAACAACTTGGTTGTTCTCCGATACCAGAGTCGACTTTTCCGTGATCGCTGGCGAAACGATCACATCATAATGGCGAAGATCGGTCACTTGAAACGCTCCTCTAGAGCTTCGACAGCTGCCTTCGACAAGACAAGCTTGCCGCGGCGTACGATGTCGTAAACGTTGATGCCCTGGATCGGCAGAACATCAATATTTGGGATGTTCTGAGCAGCAAGCTTGAAGTTGCCATCAAGCTCGGCACCGCCGATGAAGAGAGCGTTTGTCAGGCCGAGCGTCGCGAAAGTGGACGCGAGAGCCTTGGTCTTTGCTTCGGTTGCAACGAGATCGTCGATGATGATCACGTCTTCAGCCTTGAACTTTGCAGACAGGGCGTGACGCAGGCCAAGCGCACGAACCTTCTTCGGAAGGTCATGCTCGTGGCTACGGCTAACCGGGCCGTGAGCCTTACCACCGCCGCGAAACTGCGGTGCACGTGCGGAATGGTGACGAGCGCGGCCCGTGCCCTTCTGCTTGTACATCTTAGCGCCGGTGCGTGCGACGTCGGCACGGCCCTTTGCCTGGTGAGTACCCTGCTGCTTCTTGGCAAGCTGCCAACGAATAACGCGAGCGAGAATATCTTCGCGCGGCTCGAGACCGAAAATAGCGTCAGAAAGAGAAACCTTCCCGGCGTCCTTTCCCTCGAGGGTCTTGACGTTCAATTCCATTGATCCGGCTCCCTTACTTCGCTGCCGACTTGACGGCGTCGCGCACGATGATCCAAGAGCCCTTGGAGCCGGGTACGGCGCCCTTGACCAGGATCAGACCGCGATCTTCATCGGTGGAAACCACCTCGAGGTTCTGCGTCGTGACACGAACCTGGCCCATATGACCAGCCATCTTCTTATTCTTGAAAACCTTGCCCGGGTCCTGACGCGAACCGGTCGAACCATGCGAACGATGCGACACGGAAACACCGTGTGTCGCACGCAGACCGCCGAAACCGTGGCGCTTCATAGCACCAGCAAAACCCTTACCGATGGACGTACCGGTAACGTCGACAAGCTGACCGGCTTCAAAGTGGCCAGCCTTCAGCTCAGTGCCAACATCAAGGAGGTTATCCTCAGACACGCGGAATTCCGCGAGCTTTGCCTTCGGCTCTACGTTAGCGATCGCAAAGTTCTGACGCATCGCCTTGGAGGTGTTCTTCACCTTAGCAGCGCCAGCACCCAGCTGGAGAGCCGTGTAGCCATTCTTCTCGACGGTCCGCTGCGCAACAACCTGGCAGCTTTCCATACGCAATACTGTAACTGGGACATGTTCGCCGGCGTCGTTATAGACGCGGGTCATACCCACCTTTTGTGCAATTACACCTGAACGCATCGGTTCAATCCTTCCAAATCCGCTCGAGCAAGGCTCAGAGCTTGATCTCAACGTCGACACCGGCGGCAAGATCGAGCTTCATCAGCGCGTCTACCGTCTGAGGTGTCGGGTCTACGATGTCGAGAAGGCGCTTATGCGTGCGCATCTCGAACTGCTCGCGGCTTTTCTTGTCGATGTGGGGGGACCGGTTGACCGTAAACTTCTCGATGCGGGTCGGAAGCGGAACGGGGCCCCGG
>NZ_JBBBVQ010000016.1:0-152372 GCF_037199735.1 Oryzifoliimicrobium ureilyticum
ACGAGGTCGAGGCGCACTTTGCCACACGTCGAGCGGCGGCCCGCCTTAAAGCTGGTGTGCCAGAAACGTGAAACTGACTTGGGCTGCGTTTGCGTTGTCCGATCGCGATGCTATTTTCACACACATTGAGGCAGATAATCCTGCGGCAGCGATACTGATCGATGAACGGATAGTATCCGCCGCCCGGCGCTTGCTCGTTTTCCTGCCAGTGGGCGCGTGGGTAGAATTGCCGGGACACGCGAACTTGTCATCAATGGTACGCCTTACGTCGCCGCCTATGCGATCACTGAGGCAACAGTTCGAATTCTTCGCGTACTCCATGGCGCGCAGGCATGGCCAGACAGCTGCCACTAAGCTGATGATTGCGTTCGCCCAGGGCCACGGGTTCAGATCCCTTCAAGGGCGAGCCATCTTGGACATTGCTGCACAGGCGAGAATATTCTGTATGTAGGTACATTCCTACAACGAGGTTTTCTATGAGCATCACAAGTTTGTCTAGCCGGGAGTTGAACCACGACGTCAGTAGGGCAAAAAAGGCGGCACAAAAAGGACCCGTGGTTATTACAGATCGCGGGAGGCCGTCCCATGTTCTGATGACATACAGCGAATTTGAGCGTCTGACCGGCAGGCGCCGGAATCTCGTCGATGCTCTTTCAATGCCTGGTTTGTCGGGGATCGAACTGGATCCACCACGAACGGAAATTGCACCCCGCGAGGTCGATCTATCTTGAAGTACCTTCTAGACACAAACGTCGTCTCTGAGCTACGCAAAGTTGGAGACGGCAAAGCAGATGCCAATGTGACGAAGTGGGTCGGTGGGCAAAATTCCGATGATTTGTTCATTTCCGCAATTACGATCCTAGAGATAGAGCGCGGGATAGTAAGCATTCAGCGTCGCGACGCTGCCCAAGGTTCTCGCTTGCGGGGTTGGATGGATACTCGTGTTCGCCCTGAGTTCGCCGAGCGAATTCTGTCAATCGATGACGCGGTAGCGACGCGTTGTGCCCACTTACATATTCCAGACTGCCGCAACGAGGCTGATGCATTGATAGCTGCCACCGCGCTGGTTCACGGCCTAACTGTGGTCACTCGTAATATTCAGGATTTCGATCAAACCGGTGCGATCGTCATCGACCCGTGGCAAGAATGAAATCGGGCGATGGCACCGTGATGTCCACTGCCCAAAGATCATCATGTTGCCCAGAACCTTTTTGAGATCGGATAGTGGCGGCTGAAACTAGCCGTTGAACGACGTACTTACAAACTTTGCCATGGTCTTAAATACTGGCCTCACTTGGAGGTCCCTTTGGCAACTTTAAATGTTTCTCTCCCCAATCCTATGCAGGAATGGTTGAAACGCAAACTAAGACCGGGCGCTATTCGAACGCCAGCGACTATATGCGCGATCTTATTCGCAGGGATCAAATCCGCGCCGACGAAATCGCTGGTATGCAGCGCGATGTGAACGAAGGCGTTGCGAGTGGAATTGGCAACCGAACGAGTGACGAGTTATTCAAGGTCGCGGCCGCCCGCGCTGAAGTCAGCGACTAAACCAGATGGCGCTATGTTGTTTCTGCTGAGGCAGAAGAAGACATCATCAGAACCGGTGACTATGGGGTGCGCAACTTCGGTACAACTCATCTGCGGCGTTACCACGATGAACTGTTTGAGACGATCGGACTGATTGCTCGCCAGCCAAAGTTGGCGCGAGAACGCCTCGAAATCCGACCTCCTGTACGAGTCCAACCCTTTAAGGCATATCTCATCGTCTATAGCGTCTGCGAGGGTGGCATTGTGTTCGTTATCCGGGCCACGGTCATGAAGATTGGGGTGGCAGCGACGACTAAATTAGCAGTTCCACGCGTCCACGTTGCGATAACGAGGTGGTTATGGCTCAATTTTGTTGTCAGCGATTCGCTTTGGACTGCTGAAAGCCTGTTAAGCGCTTGTCTTCCTGATATTTTCGCCGGCTAGGCACTTGAACGACTTTGTGGACGGCTAAAATTTCTGCCGCCGACTGAAGAAATCCAGAGGCCCGATACCTTACGAATACAGCTGCGAATTCTGGACTTGGGAGCCAGAACGGTTCAGCCTCGATCCACTCCAGCATTTCCCGGGACTAATATTCAGCAGCCTTAGGCCACGCTTCGTGGAGTCATTTATGAGAAATTGTCTAACTCCGTTTACCAAAGCGTTTCGGTTACGCTTGATCGCACGAATTATTGACCAGCGAAGCTGAGGGTCAGAGCAGAGATCAAGATGAATTCCGAAAGCGTTAGCCACAGGATGGCGCTCGCTTGAAAACTTCTGGTTCCGAGTGAGATCCTCGAAATAGATTGATGACGGCAATCACCGTTGACAACCGCCTACCATCTTGTCGCAGAAAAAGGCCTGCCGGGGCATGGCAGGCCTTCGATTTTCGAGATTAGGCCGACAATTCACTGCTCGTTGTTCAAGCAGCTTTCATGCATCTTAGTCATCGCAAACGAGAATGCCGCTGGTGCCGTCAGACTAAGTGATAGCCTTTCAGGCAGACCCGGATACAGCATTATGCGATTAACATCGGGTTGTGGTTAAAAAGGATCCGGGAGATCCCGAACCCTTTCTGTCACAGATCGGAGGTCAATTCGGATCGTGACAATGATGTGTAAGCCAATTCGCTACAAATCAAAAATGCAGACGCAGCCGTGGGAATCGTGCGTACGTCTACAAAATTTGATTAGAACGAACGCTGCAGACGGAAGTAGCCGGTCGTCTGACCTTCGCTGTTTTCAACCTTCTTGTAGTTGACAGTTGCCTTGGCATAGAAGTTGTCGACGATCTGGTAGTCGAGCGTTACGCCAGCCTTCCAAGCGTTGTCATCAGAGAAGTCGCCCTTGGATACCAGGCCGTAGTGACCATAGTACTGAGCGGCAGGCGTGATCTTCCACTTGTCCGTTACCTTGATGGCGTATTCTGCAGCGACAGCCCATTCGGAGTTGTCGTAGTATGCATTGGCGCCGCTTGCCCAAACGCCGGCGAGGCCGAGCGTGCCGGGGCCGAGATCAGCAGTGATCATGCCGCGAACTGCACCTTCTTCGGTGTCGGTGTCATAGCCGCCAGTGACCTGATAGGTGAAGCCACTAGCCTTACCGCCAACTGCACCGGCAACGCCGAGATTGTTGGTGCGCGTGCCAACGCCACCGCCGTAGGTGGTGCCTTCCAGCTCATCAACCGAGATACCAGCATAGAAGTCGCCAGACTCATACTGATAACGGATCGAGTTGTGGTTCGTCGAGTGGCTTGCCAGGTCGTCCGTTTCGCCGCTGAGGCCGTCGTCCCACCAGCTGTAGAAGTAGCCAGCGCGGAGGCCTGCGATGTCGAGGTAAGCAACGTCGATGAACGTACCACGGTTCGAAGCAGAGTCAGCATTCGTACGCAGGGCGATAAGGCCGGTCAAAACGCCATATTCCGTGTCGCTCTTTGCAGTGAATTGCAGCTGAGCGCGCGTGAAGGCGTCGTAGTCCGAACCGTTACCGAACCCGCCGGCAACACCGCGAGCGAAGTCAGCTTCGAAACGGACGTAACCGTCGATCTTCAAGCAGGTTTCGGTGCCTGGGATGTAGAAGTAGCCGGTGCCGTACGCGTCGCAGACGCGAACATATTCAACAGCTTCCGGTTCAGCAGCGACGATAGCGTCGGCAGCGTGAGCGCCGGATACGACTGCCAGGGCAGCCGCGGAGCCGAGCAGAAGGCTCTTAATGCGCATGGTTTCTCCAATGCAAGTTTCGATTCAAATCTAAATATTATCTCAGGAAAATATGCCGTCAGGAGAAGACGTTGCCCCTCTGCTCCTAACACCCCAAGTACACTTCACAAACTCGTGATGTGCGTAGTGAGGTAAACGATATTCATAGCCGATCTGTCAAAGATTCTATTGATACAGATTTGTGACGTTGCCACTTCGCCACAGTTCCATGTCACGCATCGCGCGATGATAAACTGGGCCATTAGTTCCCTAATTATTTCAGGGAGATAACCGGAAGCGAGTTTCAGCTTGCCACCGCCCATCACGCAAGACTGGCGGACTTTCCTTCAGTCGCAAAAGCTTTTGGCTTTCATCGGGGAGGGCATAACGGCTGGCATGTCAGCACCAGTTGGGCAGCGCTGAGAAACGGTCAGGAAGATCATGTTTCCGCCAATTCCGAGGATTTCCGGTATACATCATCACCTCTTCTTTCGGCAGAGGCTGATTTGCAATCGTCCAGATGCTCAGGTTGGAAACCTTCGAAGTCGTGATGACAACGTCTATTGCCTTCGCTCGCCATTCGTCCATCTCACCGCATACGACAGTATCATCGTCGTGCTGTTCCAACTTCCGGGTTACTTACACTCATCGACACCTCGAACGATCATCAAAGGGGTTCATCAAATGAAACGTATCGCCGTTATCGGGATGGGGGCCATGGGCAGCGCTGTGGCAGAGACACTCTTCAGGTCGGGTGCTGAGGTCGTGACCACGTTGAAGGGGCGCTCCCCTCAAACACGTCAACGAGCTCTAGCGAAAGGCATTAAAGATGTGGATCTGGCTGTGCTGGTAAAGGCGGACTTCATTTTATCGATCGTCCCGCCCGCTGAAGCTCTGAAAGTTGCGCAAGAGGTAGCAGAGGCGATGTCGCAGACGACACCGCCGGCATTCTTTGTAGACTGCAACGCGATCTCGCCTGAAACAATGTCAGAGGTCGCCAACGAGTTTGGCACCAATATTGATCGGGTTTTCGACGGGTGCATTATCGGTGGCCCCCCTCAAGCCGGAGGGTCCGGGCCGCGTTTCTATATCAGTGGCGGTGGCAACAACATCGTGGACGCTCTTGTAACATATGGTATCGACGCGCGGCCGCTGGGCAACGCTATTGGAGCGGCCTCGTCACTGAAAATGTGTTATGCTGGTATCAGCAAAGGCCTGATTGGGCTGGCGACCACTATGTTGCTGGCAGCCTCGGAACACGGTGCCGATACGGCTTTGATGGCGGAACTGCAGGAAAGTCAGGCTGACCTGTTAGCGAAGTTTTCCAAGGGGATCCCGGACATGTATCCGAAGGCCTATCGCTGGATCGCTGAAATGAAGGAGATCGCCGATTTCCTCGGGCCTGATAACCCTGCTTCTAACATCTTCGTTGGGATGGAGGGCCTTTTCAAACGCATGGCGGCCGATCAAGCTGATGATGGCGGACTTTCCAAGACGCTGTCAGCAATGCTTGCAGATGAAACCAGACACCGCGAGATCAATTGATATGAGTTTGACGAAGGCGGTAAAGGGGAGGGACTTTTACCATCGATGTCTCCGACACTTGTGAGCCGAGTAAAGCTGCCGCCGAGGCGTCCTTTCGTTTTAATTTGAGCCGGCCTCTAGAGGTGTGCGAACCAGTCGGCATAGGGCGTGTTCTTCGCCTTACATCTGTTGTAGTCAGGTGCGCCGTCGTCCCACCACGGCTCGCCGCGCTCACCGAGAGCAGTTTTTGCCAAGTCTACCCGATGCCGAGCGGCTTTGATGGCCTCACGGTCTCCCTTCGCGTCGCGAACGGCACGTCTTGCTGACATCAGGTCCTTGACCAGCTTCTCTCGGACGGCTTCGTCTAGTGCTGGATTGCTCTTACGCCACAACCTGCCGCGGACCACAAAATACCGCCCATCTGGCGTATCGGGATACTTATCCGGCATCTTCGAAAACCTGCTATTGGTTGCTTGGATGATCAACCGCTGTTTTGAGATCGGGTTCCAGCGCGAGCATGTGGCAATCCGCAAGACCACCGACTGCTTCGGCAACCTCATCGTCTCGTCAGGCCCACCGTCGCCGCCCGTTCAGCCAGTTGGCAGAATGCGCTGCGCTCTCTTGCTGGCAGTTTAGGACGCGATCAGGATCAAAGCTAAACGCCTTTAGACCGTATTCATGTCATCCTAAGATCGTGGGGTCTGCTCGTGCCGTTTCAAGGTCGGTGGAGGGACCTGAAACTTTCCATAGCTTTAAGAGTTTCCGCATCACAAACATTGGGAGATCAGCATGTCGAAGCGTGAACTCATTGATACCGGAACCGACAAACGCTACGTTCGTCGCGATGCCGAAGGTCGCTTCAAGGAGTCCGTCGATGTCGGCAGATCTCTTTCCGCCGATAAGCGTCACAAAGCGGAACATGACGCTAAGCCCGGTGAGGGCGATAGGGGCGATCACAAGCGCAAGTGAAAATCGCAACCTATAATGTCAATGGCGTCAACGGTCGCCTGGAAGTGCTGCTGCGGTGGCTGGACGAGGCTGAGCCCGATATCGTCGTTCTGCAGGAGTTGAAAGCGCCGGATGCAAAGTTTCCCATCAAAGCGATCGAGAATGCCGGCTATGGCGCGATCTGGCATGGCCAGACATCTTGGAATGGGGTTGCAATCCTCGCGCGCGGGCAGGAGCCGCACCTGACGCGCAAAGGTCTTCCGGGAGAGCCGGATGATGAGCAGAGCCGTTATATTGAAGCGATCGTTGATGGAGTGGTGATATGCGGCCTCTACCTTCCGAACGGCAATCCCTATCCGGGTCCGAAGTTCGACTACAAGCTACGATGGTTTCGGCGCCTGCACGCCTACGCGGCTGAACTACTTGAGCTGGAGGTACCCGTTGTTCTGGTGGGTGACTATAATGTCATGCCGACGGAACTGGACGTTTACAAACCCGAGCGCTGGACGGACGACGCGTTGTTTCGCGTGGAAGTGCGTGAAGCATTTCGCAACCTGGTCGCTCAAGGCTGGACGGACGCGCTGCGCGAACTGCATCCCGGCGAGCGCATCTACACCTTCTGGGATTATTTCCGGAACGCTTACGGGCGCGACGCAGGCCTGAGACTCGATCATTTCCTTCTCAGCCCCGATGTGGCGGAGCGGCTGAAGAAGGCCGCCGTCGACAAGCATGTACGTGGCTGGGAGCACACGAGTGACCACGCGCCGGTTTGGATCGAGCTATCCGACCAAGCGATCAAAACGAGGAGACGGAAAAATGGCTGACTGGCGAGAAGAGTTTAGAGAGGGTTTTAAGAAGCTCGTTGACAGCGCGGTTGTTTCCGGAGCGCGACAGGCTGATGTTTTTCAGGCAGCGGTCGAGGAAATTGAGCGCCTGAGGGTTGAAAATGATCGCGATCCGGATCCTGCCGATGATGAATCTGAAGCTGAAATCGAAGAACCCGCAAACGACTGGCCGGCGGCTCGTCCTTGATGTCTGCACGTGCAGCAGCGGACGAACAAAGACGATATTCTCATCCCGAGCTCGCCTGAGGTTTTGGATTGTTTGAAGCCAAATTTGATGCCCTGGGATGAAGCCTGTCGCGTTGGCCAAAACTCCACCGACAGACAGTGAAAGCTGGTTCACCTCGGTCATACACGAACCGAAGTAGTTGCATGGGGAACTGGCGGCGCTGGTTCGGTCCGATGGGTAAGGTGGGCGTGTTCGCTGCGGCGCAGGCCAATGTTCAGGGCACCTTTAGCATGCATTACCATCGGCAGAGTGGATGACATCCGCGATCGAGCAAACATCTCGTGACAGATTGAAATCCGCAGTGCGGAGGGAGAAAGGGCGCGCTCCAGCGCAGTGTCAGCGACACTCCCGCATTAACATGTGCGTTTGCTTTGTCGGACCGATGAAGACTGACCCGCCTCCCGCGTCTACGTCACTGACGCGATGCGGTCTACTGGATTTGCCCTACCGCCTTTAGGTGCGGGAACTTCTTAAATCGGTCATTGTTTCCTGCAGGGTCAAAGTGCCAGGAGCACCGTAGATGACAATCAGGTTCCGAGGCAGAACGTAAGATCAAGCTAAGGGCGTGGCATTGCGATGGGCGACATCTACCTGCCGACCAACAACGAACAACTTGCACACAATCCGACTGCGTCTGTCGGACAATGATCTGCAACGGGCTTTTTGAAAAAAGAGGAGTGGAAGATGGAATACCGCAAACTCGGTAACAGCGGCACTGTTGTATCGGCTTATTGCTTGGGCACCATGACGTTTGGAGCAGAATCGGATGATGCCACGTCGTGTCGGTTGATGGACCAGTACCTCGCTGCCGGTGGAAATTTCTTCGATACCGCCAATGTCTATAGCGCGGGCCTATCGGAGGAAATCGTTGGGCGGTGGCTCAAGAGCAAGCCGGGCGTGTTGCGCGACATTGTGATCACCACCAAGGGACGTTTCCCAATGGGTGACGGGCCGAACCATCTCGGTCTTTCACGAAAGAATTTGCGTGAGGCTCTCGATGCCTCGCTTCGACGACTTGGCGTCGAGCATATCGATTTGTACCAGATGCATGCGTTTGACGCATTAACGCCGCTGGACGAGACGCTGCGTTTTCTTGACGACTCTGTCCGTAATGGCAAAATTGCATATTACGGCTTTTCGAATTTCCTCGGCTGGCAGATGACCAAGGCGGTATGGCTGGCCAAGAGCCATGGCTACGCACCGCCGGTAACGCTGCAGCCGCAATACAACCTGTTGGTGCGCGATATTGAGCATGAGATCGTACCAGCGGCAATTGACGCTGATATTGGTCTTTTACCCTGGTCGCCACTCGGTGGAGGCTGGCTTTCCGGCAAATACAAGCGCGACCAGATGCCGACCGGATCGACCCGGCTAGGGGAGAACCCAAAGCGCGGCATGGAGGCCTTCGATAAGCGCAACGCCAGCCCGGCAACGTGGGAGATCATTGGCGCGGTTGATGACATCGCAAAGGCCCGTGGAGTTACCATGGCCCAGGTCGCGTTGGCTTGGCTCGCTGCGCAGCCGGCCGTCACCTCGGTCATCCTCGGCGCGCGCACGACGGAGCAGCTTAAGGATAATCTCGGCGCCGCATATCTTGTTTTGACTGACGAGGAATTGGCCAGACTCAGCGACGTCAGCAAACCACAAATGTCGGAATATCCCTATGGTGCCGGCGGTATTGCGCAGCGACACCGCAAAATTGAAGGCGGTCGCTGATCCAAAGAGCAATCGCAAGCGCAGCCACTCCGGCTTTGATTCCCTTACGAGCGGGAATGGCCGAGCTTGATGCGCGAATCAATTCATCGGTAACGACACCATGGTTATGGCTTTTGTAACGATGGTGTCCCTGCACGAGATAGCCTTGGGACATAGGAGTTACTTCGGCCGACGTCATGCAAACAAGAGTGTGAACGCAAGTGACTCATTGGATATCCGTATCAAGGCCGCGGCATGCAATCCTATCGACCGCGCGGTTGCGTTGCTAGGTAAGACGCGCACCGGTTTTATGTTTGAGGCTTGTGAACGCCGAGCTGAGGAAGTGCTGCTGGACCGTACCGTCTTTGCGTTAGGCCCCGAGGTCTATACCGGATACCTTGCTCGCCTCGATGCACCCGCTCAGGCGAATGAACGGTTGAAGCGCACAATATCGACCAAAGCGCCGCGGGACGATGCGTGAGCCTGACTGCGCTACTCCATCAGCCGATTATCATGAACTGGACGCGTTTCATTCCGGCGTTCCGCAACGCGACGATTGGCTGCGTCGACGAGCCCGCGCCAAGCGTTGAACGGGTAGACGCTATCGGCGAGCATCGTCCAGGTGTGAAGAAGCAGGTCGAATGGAGCCAAGAGCCGACATGCGAATGAAAGCAGTTGAAAACCCGTGTGTCGCAACGGCTATTCTCGATCCGAAGTTCACCCCGTCAGTGAAAGTTCATTGAACTGACCGAGTTAGAACCCACCAAAAGCTCCAATAACATCAATAGGGTACGATATCGACAGCTCCATCTTGATGAGGAGGTCAACCACAATAGTTTACGAAAAGATGTGTTCTTCGCTGACCTCGTCAATCGATGTGACGCCAAGTAACGCCATGTTCCGATGAAGCTCGCTCTTCAAAATCTCCGCTGCCTTCACGACGCCGTGCCTACCGCCCACTGAAGCAGCATAAAGGAACGGTCTCCCGACGAAGACGAAATCAGCCCCAAGCGCGAGCGCCTTGATGATATCGGTGCCGCGCCTGAAGCTGCCGTCAATCATGACGGGGATGCGTCCATTGATGCGCCTGGCGATAGGCGGTAAGGCTTTAAGCGGTGCGATTGCGCCATCAAGTTGGCGTCCGCCGTGGTTAGAAACAATGACCGCATCCGCCCCGAGGTCAGCGGCATACACGGCGTCATCTGGATGAAGAATACCCTTGACGACCAGATGCCCTTTCCAGCGTTGACGGATCTGCTCAAGATGCGCCCAGTTCAAGTGATCCTTGCGCCCGAAATCGCGCATGACGTTCGAGGCGATGATCGGTGCGCCGCGCGTCGCGTAGGAATTTTCAAAATGCGGAACGCCGTGTCGCGCGATGGTGCGAAGAAAAGTTCCCACAGTCCAGCGTGGATGCGAAATTCCTTCCCATGCTAAACGCAGGCTTGGGCGCAGCGGGGTCGAGAATCCCGAGCGGATGTTGTTTTCGCGGTTCGCCAGTGCTGCCGTATCGACAGTAAGGACGAGTGTCCCAAAACCGGCATTGGCGACGCGGTCGACAAGCGCGGCTATGCGGTCGGCTTCGCCCGGCAGGTAAGCCTGAAACCAGGTTCGCGGTGCTGCTGCCGCGACGTCCTCCAGCCGGATCAAGGATGATCCGCTCATAATCATCGGGATGCCGGATTCTTCTGCGCCTTTGGCTAGCACGAGGTCACCTCGGTAAGCCATCAACGCACTGATCCCCATCGGAGCGATGCCAAACGGCGCTTCGTACGTTTGACCAAGCAATCTTGTTTTCATGCTCCTGCTGGAGACATCCCGAAGGACTCGTGTTTGGAAAGAATAGGCATCGAAGGCCTTTGCGTTTCGCTTCAAAGAGGCATTCGTTTCGCTAGCTCCAGCGATGTAACCGTAAAGCGGCTTGGGGAGGTGCTTTCGTGCATGCACCTCGAAGTCGTCGAGAGACAGGACGCTCTGCAGCAAGCGTCTTGAACGGCGTGATCTGCTCGCGTTCGATGTCGTCATGATAGGCTTGCGTCCTTGGATGGGTGCTCCGCAAGGCAGTTGCGGAGCGTGGGCTCGTCAGTCTTCGCTGGCCTCAAACGCTTCCTTGCGGCTTTTGCGAATGGCCGGAAGTATGAGCGTCAAGAGCATACCTGCTGTCACGATAAGAAGCACTGCACTGATCGGCCGTTCGAAAAACACGAGCGGATCGCCCTGAGACAAAAGCAGAGCGCGGCGCAGGTTGGTTTCGAGCAGAGGTCCGAGAACGAAGCCGAGAAGCAGCGGACCGGCTTCACATTTTGCCTTGCGCAGGACGTAACCCAACACACCGAACAAGATGACCAAGGCCACGTCAAAGCCGCGGTTGTTGACGCTATACACACCGATACAACAGAACAGCAAGATCGCCGGATAAAGCAGCCGATAAGGCACTTTGAGAAGACGCACCCAGATCCCGATCAGCGGCAGGTTGATTATCAGCAGCATTGCGTTACCGAGCCACATTGAAGCGATCAGACCCCAGAAGAGCCCAGGCTGGTTGTGGATGACCGACGGGCCTGGCGTGATGCCGTGAATGGTCATGGCGCCAAGCATCATCGCCATGATCGAGTTCGAGGGAATGCCAAGCGTCAGAAGGGGAATGAACGAGGCCTGCGCCCCTGCGTTGTTGGCGGACTCCGGCCCGGCGACGCCGGCAATGGCGCCGTGTCCGAACTTCTCTGGCGTGCGAGAGATCTTTTTTTCAACGGAATAGGCGCTGAATGCGCTGAGCGTTGCTCCACCACCGGGTAAAACGCCAAGAATGGTTCCGACTGCCGTACCGCGGAGAACGGCCCCCCAGCTTTCTTTAAACTCTTGCTTCGTCGGCCAGAGACGGCCGATGGTGCTTTGTAGAATGCCGCGAGTCTCCTTGAATTCGAGGTTACTAGCGATTTCCGCAACGCCAAACAGGCCAACGGCGATGACAACGAAGTCTATGCCATCGTAGAGTTCCGTTGAGCCAAAGGTGAGCCGCGTCGCCCCGCTGCTGACGTCGATGCCCACCATGCCGAGCACCAACCCCAGGCA
Source organism: Oryzifoliimicrobium ureilyticum (assembly GCF_037199735.1). Taxonomy (NCBI): domain Bacteria; kingdom Pseudomonadati; phylum Pseudomonadota; class Alphaproteobacteria; order Hyphomicrobiales; family Rhizobiaceae; genus Oryzifoliimicrobium; species Oryzifoliimicrobium ureilyticum. Next base: position 12,038 of record NZ_JBBBVQ010000016.1, read on the forward strand.
AACCATGCCGATCGCCTTTATGACGGACCCATGCGCGAGGATCGTCGCGGCCAGAAGGCCGAAGATACAAAGCGAAACATATTCGGCCGGCCCGAATGAGAGGGCGAAAGAGGAGAGGGTCGGGCCGGCGACGGCAAGACCAATCGTGGCGACGGTGCCGGCAAAGAATGAACCGAGTGCGGCTATTGCAAGCGCCGCACCTGCACGTCCCTTGCGGGCCATCTGGTAACCATCGATGGCGGTTACCACTGCCGAGGCTTCACCTGGAAGGTTGACGAGGATTGCCGTCGTCGACCCGCCGTATTGGGCGCCGTAGAAGATACCCGAGAGCATGATCAGGGCCGCAAGAGGCGGCAGGAAGAACGTCACCGGTAGCAAAATAGCGACTGTCGCCGTCGGTCCAATGCCGGGCAAAACACCGATCAGAGTGCCAAGCAAAGCCCCGATAAAACAGAACAGAAGATTTGTCGGCGTTAGTGCTTCGGAAAAGCCGAGCACGAGGTAGTGGAGAAAATCCATTTGAGTTCCTTCCTGACGTTATCAGAACGGCAGGATCGGCATCTGGACGCCGAGGCCATAGATGAAGACAAGCGCGCCAAAAGCCGTCAGGACGACACTGGAGATGACGATCTCCTTCCATCGTGATTCCTGATCGGCCAAACTGCCAATCACGAGAAGCCAGATCGTCGCTATCACGAAGCCGAGTGTTTCCGCCATAACGGCAAAACCACCGATCGCGGCAACGAGAATGATAAGGGGCTTGACGTTCGTCTCGCCGATCGGCTCGTACGCCTTGCCGACTGCCTTCATAAGCACGAACGCGCCGATCGCGATGAGCAACCCGCAGATGACATCAGGAAGGTAGCCGGCTCCCATCATCGCTGCCGATCCGAATGTGAGGTCGCGGCCGGCCCAAAGGCCGAGCGCGCCCAATCCGATCATCAACGAGCCTGCGAGAATGTCGGGATAATCCCTGTTCTTGCTGCCGGAGTTCGACATCACTGAACCCACGGTGTTTCGTTCCAGATTTTCTGGAAACGAGCCAGTCGATCAGGCATCTGCTTCTCCCAGTCAGGACCGGAAAGATAGGCAAGCGGAAGGGCAAGCTGCTTGGCCTGGCTTTGGAATTCGGGGCTATCGACAACACGTTTCATCGCCTCGGAGAACTTCTTGGTGATCTCTTCAGGAACGCCTGCCGGCGCGGCGATGCCACGTTCGGAGCTCATTTCGACATCGAAGCCTTGCTCCTTGGCTGTCGGGACGTCAGGAAGCTGCGGCGAACGTTGCGCACCAAACGTGGCGAGCATGCGCAGGCCGGTGCTTTCCGTTCCAGCAAATTCACTGACATTCAATCCGCCGCCCGAAATCTGCGAGCCAAGAATAGCGGTACGGGTTTCGCCCGCCCCGCCAAAAGGAATATGCGTAAATTTAGCACCCGACGCGGCGCCGAGTAGGATGATAGCGAGGTGGTCGTCGGTACCAACGCCAGAAGAACCAAACGAGATGGAACCCGGCTTTGCCTTGGCAGCATCCACGAAATCTTTTAGGGTCTTGAACTCTGAGGCCGACGGGACGACGACCGCCGCCGGATCATCGACGATGCGGACAATCGGCTTGATTGTCTTCGGATCGTAGCCCAGTTTGCGCTGCACCTGCATTGACAGGTAACCCGGTGTGTTGATGTAGGAGAAGGTGTAGCCATCAGGCTTTGCTTTAGACAGAGCCGTATAGGCGATTTCGCCGGAGGCGCCTGGGCGGTTCTCGATCACGATATCGGCGCCAAGCTCCTTTTCTAGCAGCGGCTCGATGGCACGTGCCATCACGTCCGTGCTGCCGCCAGGTGCAAAAGCAACGATCATTTGGATCGGGCGATCCTTTGGCCATTCAGCATGAGCAAGTGAGGCCGAAGCGGCGACTGCCGCGACGGCAAGCGAGACTGTGAATAGGTTGTGTGTCAAATCCAATCCTCCTTTGGATAGCGGTCTCAACAGTTGTAAAAGCGTGTTCTGCCAACGGGCGCCGAGGATCGGTGACCGGCTAAGGGCGGCTTTGCTGTTGTTGAACAAAGAGAGAGTGGCCGTTACGCGTGCAAGCACAAAGACCGATCGCTCCTGGGTTGTCTAAAACGTCATCTCTTCAGTGGCTATAGCGACTGGCAGCAAGTCGTGCGCAGCCTCGTCTTGTCTCAGATATCAGGTCCCCTGACCGGTGGAGACAGGCTCGAAGAATACGTCCTGCCACTTGCTGAGTTTCGACTTCAAGAGACCGGTTTCGCTCATGAAATCGGCAAAACTCATCACGCCCTTCGGCTGAATACCCCATTCGCCCTTGACGCCCTCGAGCATCTTTTCAATTTGGGCGGCGTTCAACGACGATTTCTCCGACGCAAGGAAAATGGCGGCAGCTTCCTTGGGATTGTCGCGAATGAAGGCATCGGCTTCATCGATCGCGGCGACGACGGCAAGCGCTGCATCTTTACGATCGTCTATGAACTTGCCGGTCGTCGCAAGCAGTCCGCTCGTTACCTGTTGTCCAAGATAGTCCGAAAAGTTGAAAAGCTTGTGGATCTTCGGATTGCCGTCCAGCACATCGCTATAAGGATGAGGCGCGACATATGCGCTGATCGTTCCGCCAGCCAAAAGGCCGCTGGTCGCATCTGGATGCGGAAGCTGAACCATCATCGTATCGAAGTGTCGTGCGTCCCCAAACGCTTTCTTCGCGGCCATGCGCACGAGCAGGCCTTGTTGTCCAGTCGTCGATGTGACGGCGATCCGGTCGCTTGATCCCAGGTCTTTAAGATCCTTAACGTCAGCCTTGTTGGTGTAGAAGCCGTTGTCTCCGGCAACAAGGGCTGCAAGTCCACGGATCTTGATCGACGTCTTGGTCTTTTCGGCGGCGATCAGCATGCCGGGAAGTCCATAGGCGCCGATGTCGATGGTTCCGCTGATCAACGCATCATTGATCGCTGGCGCTCCGCTGATTTTCTTAATCTGAACGGCGGTGGTGATGCGTTTCGCGGCCAGCTGCTTTGAAAAGAAGCCCTTTTGATCGGCGACGACAACAGGCAGATAGGCATAACCATACTGGATCGCGATCGAGATAGGCTTCTCTTCCGCGGCGCTCGAAACGGTAGGGGAAACTGTGAAGACCGACAGAGCGGCGATCGCTGCGATCGCGGCCCGCCGGCGAAGTTTCTGTTGCATACTTCCTCCCGAAGTGCTTTTTGAAACGGCGTTGCAAAATAATGAGGTCATCTCAGTCGCGCTGTCAACTGCCTTTTTTAGATGTCGGTAATTTGCAGCAGCGGCTAGGGATCGAGGAGGTTTCATGGCCGGACGTTCGCCCCACATTGCCGTGCGCGAGGACTGGCTCGCACAGGAGCAGGAGGAAATTCTTCTTCCCGAGATGCCCATTGTTGATCCGCATCATCATCTTTGGGACCGCCCTGGTCATCGGTATCTTTTCGATGAACTTCTTGCCGACGCTCGGCTGGGGCACCGAATTCAGGGGACGGTCTTTGTGCAAAGCCGGTCGATGTATACTATCGACCAGCCTGACGATTTGCTTAAACCTGTTGGCGAGGTTGAATTCGCAAACGGGGTGGCAGCACAGTCTGCCTCTGGCCTTTACGGTTCGTTCAGGGCTTGTGCAGGGATCGTCGGATCCTGCGACTTAATGGCGGGTGACCGGATCGAAGCGGTTCTCGACCGCATGATGGCTGCCGGCGGAATGCGCTTTCGTGGCATTCGCAATCAGACCGCCTGGCACGAGGATCCAGCAATTGCGACCAATCCTGTTCCGCCGGTGAAGGGTCTGTTGCTGGAAGAAGCATTCCGGGACGGTGTTCGCAGGCTTGGAAGACGCGGCCTGACGCTTGACGTCTGGGCCTATCATACACAGCTTGCAGAGTTCGAAGATCTGGCGCGCGCCTGTCCGGATACAGCCATCATTCTCGACCACCTCGGCGGCCCGCTAGGGGCAGGACCCTATAAGGGCCGGCGCGCGGAGGTGCTGGCCGACTGGCGTGGGGCCATGGCAAGGATTGCAGAGCTGCCGAATGTCTGCGTTAAGCTGGGCGGTCTTGCGATGGGGGCCGGGGGATTTGATTTCCATCTGTCTGATCGTCCGCCAAGTTCTGAACTGCTTGCCGCAGCGTGGGATCCGTATATCTCCTTTGCCATCGAACGCTTCGGCACGAGACGCTGCATGTTCGAGAGCAATTTCCCAGTTGATAAAGGCATGGTTTCTTACCGATCGCTGTGGAACGCGTTCAAGCGCTTGACTGAAAGTTTCAGTTCTTCGGAAAGACAGGATCTTTTCTTTTCGACTGCGGCGCGTGTCTACGATCTCGGCATTACGCCGGAAGGAGAGTTCTGATGTTCTTCGCACCCCCTCCGACCATACAAACGGAAATCTTCTCGCGCATGCCAGACCGGTTTCGCCAACCACGCAAGACGCGTTGGGCGGATGTGAACCGTTCCGGCTTGGCCATTGATTCCTTCCTCGAAGGTCCCTGCTTCGATGCCAGTGGCAACCTCTACGTGACCGACATACCATTTGGGAGAATATTCAAGATTGCACCCGATGGGAGCTGGGACCTTGTCAGCGAATATGACGGCTGGCCGAATGGCATGAAGTTCCATAGCGCGAACAAAATCTACATCACCGACTACAAGCAAGGCGTCCTTCAGCTTGATATCAACACTGGATCGGTCTCGCCTGTCGTCGAAGAATATTTTTCTGAAGGCTTCAAGGGCGTCAACGACCTCGCCTTCGCCTCAAATGGGGATCTTTATTTCACTGACCAAGGCCAAAGTGGGCTTCATTCACCAACGGGTCGGGTGTTCCGCTTATCCGCAGCCGGACGGCTGGAGTGCGTTATGTCCGGCATTCCCAGCCCGAATGGAATTGTTGTTGCCAGCGACATGAGCTATCTCCTCGTCGCCGTGACGCGTGCGCAACAGATATGGCGCGCGCCCCTGCATGAGGGGACTTCAACCAAGGTTGGGGTTTTCCTGCAATTGCACGGCGGCATGGGCGGACCGGATGGTCTCGCCCTATCGGAAGATGGCGAACTCTTTGTGGCCCACACGGGGTTCGGTTCGATCTGGCATGTGTCTCGCGTCGCCGAGCCGCTGCATCGCATCCAATCCTGTGCCGGGATTTCGACGACGAATATGGCCTTTGATCCGACCGATCGACATGTCATCTACGTAACAGAATCTCAAACAGGCAGTATCTTGCGGGCGAGACTTCCCGTTCGCGGTGAACAATTGTCTATGGCGGTTCCGTAAGTTAACGATGCGGCTTTGGGGTCGATAAAGAAGATGGTGCAGATGGACGATGATAGCGAGCTGGGTTTGCCCCAGGTCAAGGGGGTGGCTTCCGCCGATCGGCTTTTGACGGTGCTATCGGCGTTCCGACGGGGCGACGATGCGCTGGAGCTTGCCGAACTTGCCGAGCGGACAGGCCTAGTCAAAAGCACGATCATGCGCATGTGCGTTTCTCTACAAAGTTTCGGCTTCATCGAACGAATGCGCGACGGTCGCTATCGTCTGGGGACTGAAATTGCGAGATTGGGATCCGTTTACCTTCAATCTTTCGCCCTCGAATCTGAGGTGATGCCGGTTCTAGAACGTCTGGTTGCCATATCTGGGGAGACTGCCTCGTTCTATATTCGGCGCGGCGATCAGCGGCTTTGCCTATTCCGCCACGATTCGCCATCGCCGCTGCGCATGCATGTGCGGCCCGGGGATTTGAGGCCCATGGATGGATCTTCGATTGCGCAGGTTCTGCGCGCTTTCGAAGCCGGACAGTCAGAGAGCAAAACCAATGTTCATTTGCCGATCTATTCCAACGGCGTGACGGATCCTCACGTCGCTTCCATGGCAGCTCCAGTGTTCGGAGCGGGGCAACGGCTTCTCGGCGCGCTTGCGATCACGGGTCCGGCCTCCCGACTGACTGCCGAAAAGTCGGCTCAGGTCGCTCAGCAGTTGCTCAATCTCGCCGACGGCCTCACGAACTCGCTAGGGGGCGAACATTAAAAATTGAAACGCCGTTGCATTTTATATTTGCAACGGCGTTTCAAAATGCTATCAAGGCGTTGCTCATCGGGAGGATGGGTACGCGCCTATTAGTGTCGTGACCCTCCGAGAGCCTGGTACCAGATGGTGCAACTCGTGGAGGAGTTATGTTCAGTCTGACAAGACGCAAATCCCTGGCCTTGGCCGGGATGGGCCTGCTAGCGGCCTCTGGAGCGCCTCTGGCAGCTCGCTCGCAAGAAAAGAAGACCATCAAAGTCGCGACGCAATACGGAACGAGCCATCTGGCAACGACCGTCGCGGAAAAGCTTTCGCTCTTCCAGAAGCACGCGGAAGGTAATGGGATTGGTGGAACCGAATTTCAGGTACAGCGTGTCAGCGGCTCAACGGTCATCAACGACGGTATCTTCAGCGGCAGTCTCGATATCGGTGCCTATGGATCGACTGCCTTGATCGCGGCCTGGGCCAAAACCAAAGGCTCTTACGACCTGAAGGGGATCGTCGCCTGCAATGAAGCGGTTCTCACGCTTTATACGAACGACCCGTCAATCAAATCGATCAAGGACATCAAGCCAACGGACCGTATAGCGGTGACCGGTACGACATCGCCGCAGGCCATCTTGCTGCAAATGGCTGCCGAAAAGGCATTTGGCAAAGGGGAGGCTAAACGCTTCGATAAGCAGATGGTCCAGCTGCCGCACCCCGACGCAACGACCGCGTTGATCTCCGGAAACGGCGTGAGCCTTTATTTTGCGGCCCCACCATTTATCAGCACGCTTGAGGCATCCAAGAAATGCTTCAAGGTTGTCGACAGCCGGGAGATCTTGGGTGGACCTTGTTCCGGTGCGCTCTATGCCGCAACCCAAAAATTTGCAAACGCCAATCCGAAAGCGCTAACCGCATTTGTGGGCGCGCTCAAGGAGGCGATGGATCTGATCCGGAACGACCCCGGCAAGGCCGCCGAGATCTATATGGCGGCGGAGAAAACGAGCCTTTCCGCAGCTCAGGTCGAAGAAGCAATCAAAGGCCAGGTCTTCACCGTAGAACCGCGCGGAATGCAAAGTTTTGCGGACTTCCTGGCGAGCACCGGTGCGATAAAGCAGGCGCCCGCCAGCTGGCGTGACATGTTCTTCGCGCCGATAAGCGAGGGAAGCGGCAGCTGATGGATATGAACACGCAATTTGCAAATGGAACGCCGGGCAGTTCCACAACGTCGCCTTTGCTTTCGGTCAATGGCGTTACCCTGCAATACAAGACGGGCGCGGCGATCTTAACTGCGACCTACAAGGTCAGCTTCAACGTCCAGAAGGATGATCGCTTCATTCTGCTCGGGCCTTCGGGATGCGGAAAGTCGACACTCCTGAAAAGTGTTGCCGGCTTCCTGGCGCCGGTAGAGGGCGACATCAAGCTCGCCGGCAGGCCCGTTCGAGGACCAGGGCCCGATCGCATGATGGTCTTCCAGGAATTCGACCAGCTCATGCCGTGGATGACGGTCATCGACAACGTCATGTTCCCGATGCGCCGGTCGGGACGCTTCCCGAAATCCGAGATCCGCGACAGGGCCCGGCGCGTGATCACCAAGGTTGGTCTTTCGAAATTTGAAAACTCCTATCCCCACATGCTGTCGGGCGGGATGAAGCAGCGGGTGGCCATTGCACGTGCTTTGGCAATGGAACCGCAGATGCTCCTGATGGATGAGCCCTTTGCTGCCCTCGATGCGCTGACGCGTCGGCGCATGCAGGAGGAACTTCTGGAACTCTGGGATGACGTGCGGTTCACCCTGCTGTTCGTGACCCACTCCATTGAAGAGGCGATCATCGTCGGCTCGCGTATTCTCGTCCTCTCCCCCCATCCCGGCCAAGTTCGCGCCGAACTCGATGCAACGGCCTATGGGCATCAGCACCAGGGTGATGCGGACTTCATGGCTTTCAATCGAAAGATCAACCAGATGCTCTTCGGCGATCAGGAGGTTGCCCATGACTGAGGTTCTTGACGGTCGGTCAATCCCCGCGGCCAGACCCGATCTGGAGTACAAGACGGTCGATATCGCACAGATCGGCAGCATCAAGCAGGATGTCGGCTTCCTGGAGGGCTTGTTCAACATCACAGGCTTTCGCCGAGCGCTGGTCCTGATCGGGCTGTGTGTGATCTGGGAAGTCTATGCGCGTTATCTCGGCAATCCGTTGATGTTTCCGTCATTCAGCGATACCGTCACCACGCTCTGGGGCGACATCGTCTCCGGACGTCTGCCTTCGGCAGCGATAACCTCGTTGCAGGTTCTCGTGACCGGTTATGCGACTGCCATCGCGCTTGCGGCAGTGATGACGACGCTCGCTATCTCGACACGTTTCGGTACGGACCTGCTCGCGACATTGACGGCCATGTTCAATCCGCTACCGGCGATCGCTGTTCTGCCGCTCGCGCTTCTGTGGTTCGGCCTCGGCACCAGCAGCATTGTCTTCGTGATCGTCCATTCAGTCCTCTGGGCGGTCTCGCTCAACACCTTCACCGGCTTTCTTTCGGTCAGCCAGACCCAGAAGATGGCGGGCCGGAACTACGGCCTTGGCGGTTTGCGAATGGTTTTCTTCATTCTCATTCCCGCTGCTTTTCCCTCGATCCTGTCCGGCTTGAAGATCGGCTGGGCCTTTGCCTGGCGTACCCTGATCGCCGCCGAACTGGTCTTTGGTGTTTCCGGAAACGCTGCCGGTCTTGGATGGTACATTTTCGAGGCTCGCAATGCTCTCGAAACTTCCGGTGTATTTGCCGGCCTGTTGACGGTGATCGTCATCGGTCTAGTGGTCGAAGGTCTCGTCTTCCGAACAATCGAACTTCTGACAGTGCGCAAATGGGGAACCCAGACCGGCTGACCATTTCCCGTCGAGTTAGCCCGCGCGAGAATAATTCGGCCAAAGACTACAGACACCGGCAATGACAGGAAGCTTGCGGTCAATGCTGGGTGCACTTTCCGAAAAATTGAAGCAATCGATACGAACGAGGCGCACATATGAATGCCACGAACGCGAATGAAGGCCAGTTTAAGGGCCGGGTAATGGTCACAGGAGCGCAACTGGTCTCCGAAGCGATGCAACTGCTGGCGGATCATCGCCTGGACCCGATTTTTGCTCCGGCCTATTCAACACCTTCCGACCTTGCCGCAATGGCGCGAAGCAATCAGGTCGATGCAATTCTTGTGCGCCAGGGGTCCATCGATCGGTCGGTGATCGCTGCGTCGCCAAGGCTGAAGGTGATTGCAAAACACGGCAGTGGCGTTGACAATATTGACCTGACAGCAGCCACCGAGTTCGGCGTCCCGGTTCTACGGGCGCTCGCCGCCAACGCGCAGTCAGTCGCTGAACTGGCAATCAGCCTGAGCGTTAGCCTGATGAAGGATGTCCTGTTCCTCGATAGCCAAGTGAAGGCCGGTGACTGGCCGAAGACAAAATATGTCGGCCGGGATCTCGCTGGCGCCGTCTTTGGAATCGTGGGCTTCGGAGAGATTGGTCAACGCGCTGCTAGCTTGGCGCGCGGGCTTGGGATGACGGTCATTGCCTATGATCCGTTTGCGGCAGACACCCCGGAAATCAAAGTCAGCCGCAATCTCGGCGAGGTCCTGAAAGCTGCTGACGTCGTCAGTCTCCATTGCCCCCTGATACCTCAGACCCATCATCTCATCAACGCCGAGCGCCTGTCCTTGATGAAGCCGGATGCCTTCCTCGTCAATACAGCACGGGGTGCGGTTGTTGACGAGGTCGCTCTTATCGCTGCGCTCCGCGCCAAGACGATCGCAGGTGCTGCCCTCGACAGTTTCGAGGAGGAGCCGCCGGCGAAGGACAGCCAGCTCTGGAGCCTGCCCAACCTGATCGCAACACCGCATGTTGGCGGTGCAAGCCGGTCGGCCTTGCGCAACATGGCCGTTCAGAGCGCCACGCATATCATCGGGGTCTTGGAAGGCCGGGGCTTCGACGCCCGGGCGCTTGCCAATACCAACCTGACGGTAGCAGCCTGATTTAATTCGTTTCCAGGGAGATTAGCATGATTGGATTTCGCGTCTGCAAGCGTGAGCGTAAAGTTGAAGTAAAATGGGTTGATGCCTTTCGCGCGCTACCCGTTGCCAATATCAGCGACGTGATGTCGCGCATGACGGCCGCAGGACCGACGCTTCGTCCCTTTTACACCGGTGCCACGATGACAGGCGCGGCCATCACCGTTAAGGCACGGCCTGGCGACAACCTGATGGTGCATAAGGCGCTCGATATCGCCGAGCCGGGCGATGTCGTCGTGGTCGATGCGGGCGGAGATCTGACAAACGCGATAATCGGTGAACTGATGGTGGCCCATGCTGCGCAGCGCGGGCTCGGCGGCATCGTGATTTTTGGTGCCATCCGCGATAGCGCAGAATTGCTATCGGGTGCGTTCCCCGTTTTCGCTTCGGGCGTGACCCATCGCGGGCCCTATAAGGACGGACCTGGAGAGGTCAATGTTCCGATTTCGATCAACGGCATGGTCATTCATCCCGGTGATCTCATCTGCGGTGACGCCGATGGTGTCGTGTGCGTACCGTTGAATGACACTGAAACTGTTTTTGCGGCGGCAACGAAGAAGCATCAGGCCGAAACCGCGCAGATGGCGAACATTAAGCTCGGTAAAAATGACCGTGCTTGGGTCGACGCAACGCTGACAAAGCTCGGTTGCGAAGTCTTAGGCTGATCTACGGTCGTGGTTCGAACTATCAGAACCTTCAGCATGGTCGCGATCTTCCAAGAAAACCATGAGTGCCGCCTGATCGCTGGAGGCGAATAGAAGCATAGGCATGCCTGGTGGAGAGGCTCTGGCGGATGGTGACGTCCGGCAGAGAATAGAGCCGATATTACGGGAGGTTCAGATGTCTATACCGAGTGATCGTCCGTCAGCGCTGGAAAAGTCTGCGATGCGGCGTGTCGTCCGGCGGATCATGCCGTTGATGATGATCAGTTATCTTTTTGCTATTCTTGACCGTGCCAATGTTGGAATGGCCTCGCTGCAGATGGTGCAGGATCTGCACATATCAAAGCAGGCATTTGGGTTTGGCGCCAGCCTGTTCTTTATCTCCTATTTCCTGATGGAAGTGCCGAGCAATATGGCTCTGCAGCGCTTTGGTGCGCGCATGTGGATCGCTCGGATCATGATCACCTGGGGGTTGATATCGGCCGCTATGGCGTTCGTAGAGGGGGAGACGTCATTTTATATCATGCGCTTCGTGCTTGGCGCTGCCGAAGCGGGATTCTTCCCGGGCGTCTTGCTCTTCCTGACCTATTGGCTACCCTCCGGATACAGAGGGCGGTACATCGCGCTTTTCGGCATTTCCATTCCGGCGGCCACCTTTCTCGGATCTCCCATTGGCGGAATTCTGTTGAGCCTCGACGGACTTATGGGACTAAAAGGCTGGCAATGGTTGTTTATACTGGAAGGGTTGCCGGCCGCTGCCCTCGGTTTCACATGCCTGCTGCGTCTCACCGACAGGCCGGAAGAGGCCAAGTGGTTGCCAGAAGCGGAACGCCAATGGCTTGTCGGAGAACTCCGCAAGAACAGTGACGGCGGAACCGATCGCTCAGGGACGAAACGAGGTTGGGCGGGATTTTTGTCGCTCCTGCGCAATCGGTACCTCTGGGCGATGGCGCTCGCATGTTCGGGCGCGTCCGCGGCTGGATCGGTTCTCAGCGTTTGGCAGCCCCAGTTTCTGAAGTCCTTCGGTTTGACTGATTTCCAAACGGGATTGGTCAATGCCGTCCCCTACGGTCTGGCGTGCGTCCTTATGGTCCTCTGGGGCCGTCATTCGGACCGGAGCGGGGAACGCCGCTGGCATACAGCAACCGCATTGATGCTGATCACGCTTGGCTTTGTGGGTGTCTTCTTTGCTCACTCGCTAACGGCGACAGTCATCCTGCTCAGTTGTGTGCTGGTTGGGGCCTATTCATTTAAAGGGCCATTTTGGGCGCTGTCTTCAAGTACGCTTGGCGCTGCGCAGATTGCCGCCGGATTGGCAATGATCAATGCCACGTCAAATCTCATGGGCGGTGGTTTGATGGTCAACGTCTATGGCAGCGTTCTCGAGCTCAGCGGCAGCCACGGCCTGGCTTTATTGCCTGTAGCCATCGTCTCATTGGTCGGTGCCCTTCTCGTCCTAAGGATGAAGACGACCTGGAAAATCTCTATGGAAACGATGCGCCATGCGTAATTGTGGTGCGTCTCAAATTTCAGATTGAACCCTAGTCACCAGTTTCTCGGGACGTAAGGAAAGTTCTCCTTCCAGGTGGTCATACCTGCCTTAGATCCAAGGTGCCGGAAGTCCGATATAGTTCTTCCTCAATTCACCGATCCGCAGGTCGGCCGATAAACGCCCTTGAATTCTACGTAAAGTAGATGTCATCGGTTCGATCTGCATAAAGTGTGCGAATCTGAATAATTGTATCGCGTTACCGGAGTGCACTGACGCGTCGCGCTGCTATTCGCCGGCACCCAAATGGTCACGCGTGAATGAGATCAGGCTCTCGATATGCGTGGCGACTGCCGCACGGGTGGAGTCGAGATCGCCACGTTCGATGGCCTCGATGATGACAAGGTGCTCGGTCGAATCCGGTTTCAGCCGGTCTTTCAGCCTGTCGATCTCGAAGAGGCGTGTAGTGGCCCGCAGTTCACGCAGCACCTTAGCCATCACGGCATTGCCGCAGTAGTCGATGATCATATTGTGCAAATTGTCGTCGGAGAACCAGTGCGCGTCGGTATGATAGGCTGTCGCATCGAGAAGGTCGTGGATCTCGCGCCTAACCTCGATCAGCCGGCGGCGCGGAATGTTGCGGATCGCCAGAGCGGCGGCTTCCGGCTCGATTAGCAAGCGCAGCCGCAAGCTCTGCAGATATTCTCCGATGTCCACGCGGCGCACGATATAGTTGCGGCCATCGCCCTTGCGGACGAGCCCTTCACCCTCGAGCCGTTGTAGAGCCTCGCGTAGGGGCGTCCTTGATATTCCAAGGGTCTCGGCAAGCTTTGCCTCGACGATTACATGGCCGCCCTTAAGCCGACGGTGGCGTATCATGTCGGAGACTGCTCTATAGGTGAGCGATGCGAGATTGTGCTGACCGCGCGTTGCGATCTTCACGTCTGAAGCAACCGATGTGTCCGTCACTTTGCCTTCTTCCTCTACCGGCAATGTAGTCCCTCGCTTATTCCTTTACGCGCAAAGCTGGCGCATATGATAGTCGATACCAAGGAGAACCCGAAAGAGACGCCGTGGACGATCGACTGAGCGAAACCAATGATGACACTAGCCTTGCCGATGATACGTATCGCCTGATTCTGGCAGATATCCTCTCGGCCCGTCTCGCCGGCGGCTCCATCGTCCAGCAACGCCGTCTCGCCAGTCAACACGCGGTGTCCCGCTCTCCGATGCGCCATGCCTTGAGCCGGCTGGAGGGGGAGGGGCTGCTCGTGCGCAACGAGAAGGGTGTTCTTTGCGTCCGCGTCGTTTCGCTGAAAGACTACCTCGATAGTTTGACGATGCGCATGTTGATCGAGCCGACCGCGGCTGCCCTTGCAACGCCCCACATCGCCGATCCTGAGCTTGAGCGCCTTTCGATGATGCTGGATGCGATCGATGCCGACCTTGAGCCAGACCCCGAAATCGTCTGGCAGTTTGACGATGCCCTGCATAGCTGCATTGCCGACAACAGCCGCAATGCCTTCATGAAAGCAACGATCGGCGACATGCGGCGCTACACCACGATCTTCGAGCGCCAGATGGCCATCGTGCGCGCCAAGCCCGGTGTTACGGAGCACCGAGCGATCCTTGGCGCCTTGAAGGCGCGTGATGCCGAGGATGCACGCAAGGCGATGACGGAGCATCTCGACGCAGTGCGACAGGGCGTTCTCACAAATTACTGATGTCAACTTCATGACTGTTGCGCGTCTCGAATAACTATGTATAAAAGTGGGATCCCAGATGAATGCAAACTGGGTAACATAATTCAAAGACTAACTCCAGAGGCCATCCATGACCCCTTCTCTCATTTTTCGCGGTGTTCTCGCTGCCTTCTCCTTGTCGCTGACGGCATCGGCCGTTTTCGCGCAGAGCTGTGAACCCAAGGTTCCGGCCGGCGAATTGATCAAGCCCGGTTCGCTTGTGATGTCGACCAACCCGACATTGCCGCCGCTGCAGTTCGTCGATTCCAGCGGTGAGCTCAAAGGCATGCGCGTCGAACTCGGCGCCGAGATCGCCAAGCGCCTGTGCCTCCAGCCGGAATATGTCCGCATCGAGTTTTCGGCGATGGTCCCGGGCCTGCAGGCCGGCCGCTGGGATATGATTAACACCGGCATCTTCTTCACCGAGGACCGCGCCAAGATCATGCAGATGATCCCCTATGAGGATCAGGCGATCAGTGTTTCCATCGCGCCGAATTCCGACAAGAAGGTTGCCACAAAGGATGATCTCTCCGGCATGACTGTCGGCGTGGAGATTGGTGGATTCGAGGAGACGAAGACGCGCTTGCTTGACAAAGAACTGCGCGCTTCCGGCAAGGAAGGTCTGACGATCCAGACTTTCGACAACTTCGCGCTGGCATACCAGTCGCTTCGTGCCGGTCAAGTTCAGGCCGTCGTGTCGATCGACGCGGTTGCCAAGGAATATGACAGCCGCGGTGATTTCAAGCGCGCCCTGAGCGGTCTCTATCCGGCTCCGGTTTCACTCGCTTTCAAGAGCACCGTGCTGGCGGATGCTGTTTCGGTGACGATCAAGGAAATGAAGGCTGATGGCTCCCTGAAGGCGCTGTTCGACAAGTACGGCATGGCGATGGTCGCCGGCGACTATTCCGTGAAGGGTCCTCGCCGCTGATCGGTCCGCCGGACAATCGATTGACTTGTGAGGCGCGGGGCTCCCGCGCTCGCTTTGAGCAGGAAATGGATTGATGTCGCTCTGGAACTGGTCGGGCTTTTTCGGATACCTCTTCAACCCCTTCATTCTCGGTGGCGTGATCACGACCATCTGGCTGACCGTCGTCTCGCTGATTGCAGGGTTAATATTGGGCTTCGCGCTCGCGATGATGCGCCGCTCGAGACTGCGCTTAGTCCAGACGCTGGCCAAGGTCTATATCTGGCTGTTCAGAGGCACGCCGCTTCTAGTCCAGTTGATCGCGCTTTACACCGCTTTGCCATTATTCGGCATCCGCCTCTCGGTGGTAGAGGCGGCGCTCGTGGGCCTTGCGCTCAACGAGGCGGCCTATCTCGCCGAAATCATTCGCGCTGGCATCGAGGCAGTTCCGATCGGGCAGACGCGAGCCGCCCGTGCGCTCGGCATGACCGAGCGCCAGATCATGCGCTACGTCGTCATGCCGCAGGCGTTCAAAGTCATCATCCCGCCGCTCGGCAATTCCGTGAACGGTCTTTTGAAGACGACATCGGTCACATCGGTGATCTCGATGGAAGAACTGCTGCGACGTACCCAAGTCTTGATCCAGGAGCGCTTCATGGTGCTCGAACTCTTTGCAGTGGCGGCGATCTATTACCTCCTTTTGACGACACTCTGGGATGTCTTCCAGAGACATATCGAGAAGCGCTTCGGCCAGTCCGATTCCAGGCTGTCCTTCAGCGAAAAGCGCTAGAACCAGGATATTGACATGACCAAGAAGTTTCGCGGCGTTTACACCGTGATGATTACGCCATTGGACCGCGACGGCGCCGTCGACCTCAAGGCGATGGCTTCCTTCACCGAATGGCAGGTGCGCCAGGGTATCCATGGCCTCATTCCGCTGGGATCGACCGGCGAGTTCCTATCGCTCAGTGAAGAAGAGCGCGACGGTGTCGCTCGCACGGTCATCGAAACCGTCAAAGGCCGCGTGCCTGTCCTGATCGGAACCGGCGCCGAGGATACACGCGAATGCATGCGCCTCAGCCTCAAGGCCGAACGGATGGGCGCTGACGGTGTGATGATCATCCCGCCCTTCTACTCGACACCGACCGATGACGAACTCGTCCACCACTACAAGACCGTTGCCGCCGCGATCTCGATTCCGATCATGGTCTACAACAATCCCGCGACTGCTAATGTCGATCTGAAGCCTGAGCTCGTGAAACGCATCGCCGAGATCAAGGGCTGCGATTACATTAAGGAATCGACCCTTGAGGTAACGCGCGTGCGCGACATCATTCAGCTGGCGGGCGAGGACATGACTGTGTTCGGCGGCATCCTCGGCTTCGAGTCCTTCGTGATGGGCGCGCAAGGCTGGGTCGCGGTGGCCTCGAACGTCGCACCGGGTCCGATGGCGCGTATCTTTGAACTTGTCGCCGACGAGAAGAAGTTCGATGAGGCTAGGGCTCTTTATCTCAAGTGGCTTCCAGTCATACAGGCTGTCGGGGGGCAGGCCTATGTCGCCGGATCAAAATGCCTGCTGACGCACATGGGGTTTGCAGCCGGCACGCCGCGTCCCCCACGTCTGCCGCTTCCCGAGCAGCAGGATGCGGCCATGAAAAAACTGGTTTCGGACTTCGGTCTGACCTTCAGCCTCTAGGATTTATCGATGCCGGCCGTCTCCAGCCCGGACCACTCTCAGTCCGATCAGCGTGTCGACATCGTCGTAGACGGCGTCGCCATCACGGCGGAACGTGGCATGACGATCGCAGCTGCGATCGAAGCGAGCGGTCGGCATGCTTTCTCGCGTGGTCTGAAGGGCGAGCCGCGCGGCATCTTCTGCGGCATGGGCGCATGCCAGGATTGCCTTGTCACCGTCAATAGCCGCCTCAGCCAGCGGGCCTGCATGACGACGATCCGGTCCGGGATGACGATCGAGCGACCGGGCCCGCGCCCTACTATTGTCGACAACGCCGTTGCGGATCTCGCCTCCGTTCCGCAAGCCATCGAAACCATTCAGACCGACCTGTTGGTTATCGGAGCCGGCCCGGCTGGCTTATCCGCCGCCGAGGCTGCCGCGTGCGCCGGCGCGCGGGTTACAGTCGTCGATGAACGTACCGCCGCCGGTGGTCAATATTTTAAGCAACCGCTGACTGCCCTGGCGGTACAGCGCCTAAGGGCCGACGAACAGGTCCGCTCCGGAGCCGATCTCGTTGAACAGGTTCGCGGCGCGGGTGTCTCGATTGTCGCTGGTACAACGGTTTGGGGCGCCGAAAGTCGTGCTGACGGCACGACTATCGTCTCCTGCTACGGCCCAGCAGGTGCATCCTACTACAAGCCGAAGATTATTGTGATCGCGACCGGAGCCCATGAACGCCCGCCAGCGGTTGCCGGCTGGACAAAGCCAGGTGTCATGACCGCCGGCGCGGCGCAGACTTTGCTCCGAAGCTATGGTACGGTAACCGGCAAACGCGTCGTGATTGCCGGCAACGGCCCCTTGAACTTTCAGGTGGCATTGGAAACGATCAAGGCTGGCGGCACCGTCGTGGCGCTGGTGGAAAGGGCGAGAGCGCCCTGGAAGCAGCCGACCGCGGCCCTTCAGCTCCTCGCTGCCGACAGGATGCTTGCGCTGAACGGCATGCGACAGATCATTGCCCTGCGCACCGCCGGTGTGCCGATCTACTGGGAATGCGCGATCGCCTCCATCGAGGGCCAATCCGGCGTCGAGACCGTAGCGATCAAGGGGCCGAGCGACACGCTCACGCTGCAGGCCGACACAATCCTCATCGGCGGCGACTTTGCGCCCTCCAACGAACTCTCGCGCCTGCTTGGTTGTGGCCACGAGATTGTCGACGGAAAGTTGGCGGCGATCCGCAAGGTGGATGGCGAGACCACTTTGCCGCATGTCCATGTAGTGGGTGAAGCAGCCCGTTTCGGCGGTGCGCACATCGCTATGGCAGAAGGCCGGCTAGCCGGCTCGGCCGTGGCGCGCAAGCTTGGGCTCTCCGTGCCACGCGACGACAAGGTCGAACGCCGGCTCGAACGGCACTGGGCGTTTCAGAAGGCTCTTTGGGCGGTCTTCGCCGACCGGACTTCTGTGAGCGCTATCGCGGGCCCGGATCACGACACCATTATCTGCCGCTGCGAAGGCGTGACGGCCAAAACCTTGAAGGCGCTCGCGACCGACAGCGCTGGCGACATCGCAACACTAAAGCGCCTTTCCCGCGCGGGTATGGGTCGTTGCCAGGGTCGCTATTGTGGCGACGCGGTTGCCGCGATTGCCGGCGCGCGACGCAACAAGAGCGAGACGAATGGCTTCCTTGCGCCACAAATGCCGCTGCGACCTATTCCCCTTGCGGCGCTTGCGGTCGAAAAACCGGAATGGGGCGGCCACAAGCGGGCGCTTCTTCCCCAAACGCCACCGCTGAAAAACGGCGAGCCGCTTCCTCTGAAACGGGTTTCGACTCTCGTCATCGGCGCTGGTATCGCAGGGCTCTCCACGGCGTTGTTTCTCGCCCGGGCCGGCGAAGACGTGGTCGTGCTGGAACGCAGTTTCCCAAATTCACTCGCATCGGGGGGTAATGCCGGAAGCCTACACGCGCAGCTTCTCTCCTTCGACCACGGCGCGCGGGCCGAAGGCGGAGGAGGTGCTGCCGCGCAGACCTTGCCACTGCAGCGGGATTCGATCACGCTCTGGGGCGAGCTGCAGCGTGAACTCGGCCGCGATTTCGAGATGAAGGTGAACGGCGGTCTGATGGTCGCGGAGACCGACGCGCATATGCGCTTCCTTGAGGAAAAGGTGAGCGTCGAGCGGAAGGCCGGCATCGACTGTCGTCTGATCGACCGTGACGAGTTGCGGCAGATGGAACCTGCGCTCTCGCCGCAATTCGTGGGCGCTGCCTTCTGTTCGCAGGAAGGCAAGATCAATCCGCTTGTGGCGACACAGGGCATCCTTGACGCCGCGAAAGCCGCCGGCGCCAGGATTTTCGATCAATGCCAGGTCATGGCCATCACACCCATCGCCGATGGATTCGAAGTCGTCACATCTCGCGGCAGCGTCCATGCCCGGCGTGTGGTCAATGCTGCGGGCGCCTTTGCGTCACGGATCGGCAGTCTGCTGGGGCTTGACCTGCCCGTCTTCGGCGCTCCGCTGCAGATGGTCGTCACGGAAGCGGCGGCGCCGACGATCTCCTGTCTCGTTGCCCATGCCGACCGTCATCTGACGCTTAAGCAGGCGGGCAATGGCAATTTCATCATCGGCGGCGGCTGGACCGCCGGGCTCGACCCGGTCCACCAGCATCCGCGCCCTCTGCTTTCGAGCATCGAGGGCAATCTCTGGGTGGCGCAGCATGTCGTGCCGGCGCTGCGCAAACTGCACGTCATCAGAAGCTGGGCCGCGATGAATATCAATATCGACGGCGCCCCGATCCTTGGCGAGGATCCTCGGCAACGGGGCTTCTTCAATGCCGTGACATCCAACGGTTATACCCTTGGTCCGCTCGTCGGTCACCTTACCGCGCAACTTGTCCTCGGCCGTGAAACGGGCAGGGCGCTCGATCGATTTTCCGTATCCCGTTTTGAGAAAGGCTGCGCATGATCGAAATCACCGGCGTCAGCAAATTCTATGGCGACTTCGAGGTCTTGAAGAACTGCAACGTGAACGTTGGTCGCGGTGAGGTTGTGGTCGTCTGCGGTCCTTCGGGTTCGGGAAAATCCACGCTGATAAAATGCGTAAACGGTCTCGAGCCCTTCCAGCAAGGGTCGATCCGCGTACACGGCATCGAGGTCGGCGACCCGAAAACCGATCTACCCAATCTGCGTACGCGCGTCGGCATGGTGTTCCAGAACTTCGAGCTGTTCCCGCATCTGACGATCATCGACAACATCATGCTCTCGCAGCGGATCGTGCTCGGTCGCAGCGATAGTGCAGCGCGCGGCAAGGCAATGCAGCTGCTCGACCGCGTCGGCCTCGCCGATCACTCGGTAAAATTCCCGAGCCAGCTTTCCGGCGGCCAGCAGCAGCGCGTAGCGATTGCCCGGGCTCTCGCAATGGACCCGCTGGCCATGCTTTTCGACGAGCCCACCTCGGCGCTTGATCCGGAAATGATCTCTGAGGTCCTTGATGTGATGACAGGTCTTGCCAAGGACGGCATGACGATGATGGTCGTCACCCATGAAATGGGCTTTGCGCGTCGTGTGGCCACCCGCGTGATCTTCATCGATCAGGGGGAGATTGTCGAAGACCGGCCGAGCGACGACTTCTTCGCCGGAAAGCACAATCCGCGCACCGAGGCCTTCCTCGGCAAGATCCTGCAGCACTGAGGCCTCGTCATGAACGAATACGACATCATCATCGAAAACGGCACGATCGTGACGGCGTCTGACGTCTTCAAGGGGTCGATCGCGATCAAGGACGGCAAGATCGTCCAAATTGGCGAACAACTGAGCGGGGCAGAACGCGTCATCGATGCTGTCGGCAAATATGTCCTGCCCGGCGGCATCGACAGCCACGTCCACATCGCCCAACCATCTGGCGAGGGGATCGTTATGGCGGACGATTTCGCTAGCGGAACCCTGTCAGCCGTGTTCGGTGGCAACACGACGATCATGCCGTTCTGCCTTCAGCAAAAGGGCGTGCCGCTGCGTTCGTCGCTGAACGACTATCACGCGCTTGCCAAGGACGAGTGCTACACCGATATCAGCTTTCATCTGATTATCTCCGATCCAACCGACGCTGTTGTCAGGCAGGAGCTTCCTGCCCTTGTGGCTGACGGCTACACCTCGCTGAAGGTCTTCATGACCTATGAGGATTTGCGCTTGAGCGATGGCGAGATACTGAAGACGTTCGACGTGGCACGCAGCACCGGCGCGACTGTCATGGTCCATTGCGAAAACGAGGATGCGATCCGCTTCCTGATCGACAAGCACGAGCGACACGGCGATGTCACGCCGCGCGCGCATGCCTCGACACGGCCCGTTGCAGTCGAGCGCGAGGCCACACATCGCGCGCTTTCGCTGGCCGAGATCGCCGATGTGCCCATCGTCATTGTCCACGTCTCGAACGGTGAGGCGATCAAGGAAATCATGAGGGCGAGAGCGCGGGGCATCAAGGTCGTCGGCGAAACCTGCCCGCAATATCTCGTGCTCACTGCCAGGGATCTGGATGGCATGGACTGGGAAGGGGCCAAGTTCGTCTGCTCTCCGCCGCCGCGCGACGAGGCGGCGCAGACCGAATGCTGGCACGGTATCGAGACCGGCGTGTTCGAGCTCTTCTCCTCCGATCATTGTCCGTTCCGCTATGAGGACGAGCACGGCAAGCTCAACCCGAAGGGCAAGAGAAACTTCCGGCACATCCCCAACGGCATTCCCGGCGTCGAGACCCGGCTGCCGATCCTCTTTTCGCAGGGCGTCATGGCCGGGCGCATCGACTTGTCGCGTTTCGTCGCCATTACTGCGACCAACCACGCCAAGACCTACGGTCTCTATCCGCGAAAGGGTACGATGGCCATTGGCTCCGATGCTGATATCGCGATCTGGGACCCGGCGTTGAAGCGCACCATTCGCCACGCCGATCTCCACGACGGCGCTGACTATTCGCCCTACGAGGGAATGGAAATCACCGGCTGGCCCATCACCACCATCGTGGCCGGAACGGTCATGGTCGAGGACGGTGTGCTGGTCGGCAAAAAAGGTCATGGAAAATATCGACCTGCCGCCGCCCGACCGACCTTTAATATACGTCTAGGAGATATATGATGAAGCTCAAGATTACCGCAGGTCCCTTTGAGTTCGATGCTGTCCTCGAAACTGAAAAAGCGCCGAAAACGACCGAGGCGTTTTTGAAGCAAATGCCTTACAAGGGGCAGATCGTTCATGTGCGCTGGTCGGGAGAGGGCGTCTGGATCCCGCTCGGCGATCAGGAGTTCGGCGTCAGCTACGAAAACCACACCAGCCATCCGGCGCCTGGCCACATCATCCTCTATCCCGGTGGGATCAGCGAAACCGAGATCCTTATTGCCTATGGCGGGGTCGATTTCTCCTCGAAAATGGGTCAACTCGCGGGAAATCACTTCATCACTGTGACCTCCAATCTCGACAAGCTGCCCGAACTCGGCCGCCTGACGCTTTGGCAGGGCGCGCAGGACATCCGCTTCGAACTCGTCGACTGACGTTCAAATTATCCGTCGTGTCGGGATGTGACGCATCCTGGCATGACGGTTGCTTGGCAACGGGGAAATTCCAATACCCCAGGTCGAGGCAACCCTATGATCTTTGATTTTGAACTTGCTAAGCGTGCAGCTCAAGAGCACCCGCATCAGTCACCCCGACAGCCTATATTGGTGAGCTTATTAGCGCGGCTGCAAGTCAAACCCGAAAAGACCATTGACGGGACACCGCCCGTCCAAGGGTCGAGGGACTACCGCGCATCCATGTGCGAATGACACATTGCTTCAAGCGCATGTGCGGCTTTGCTGGCACGACGCTCCCTATGTTTGAGCAAACGAAACTGCCGAACCGGGAGGTCAAAGGCGACTTTAGCAAGCGATCCCTGTCGCAGGTAAAGATCGGCGGCAGCGCTCGAAATGGCTGCGGCGCAATCGCCGGCAGTTATTGCCGACAAGACTGCTTCGTTGGAAGGAAGTGCCAGCGCAATCTGCAAGTCGCGGCGCGAGCAACCCATCTTTTCCATCGCATTTTCAAACTCGGACCGAGTCCCCGATCCTTCCTCACGCATAACCCATTTGCTGCCGGAGATGAGTTCTTTAGGAGACAAGCGTCGCCCACTGGCCCATGGATGGTCAATCGCCACGACGATCACGAGCGCGTCCTCTGCGACCACTTTCGACGATAATGCCGAAGAGGCGAGTTCACCCTCAACGAAGCCTAGCTCTGCATGACCTTCGATGACGGCATCAGAGACCGTTCGCGTATTGCCAATGGTGAGGTCGAGATCAATGCCTGGATATTGACGGCGGAATCGCATTAGCACCTGGGGAAGCCAATAGCTTGCGATCGTCTGGCTGGCGAACAGCGTCAGGCGCCCACGTTGAAGCCCACCAAGTTCGGATAGCATCAATTCGGCCGAATGCACGCGAGCGAGTGTGGCTCTGGCCTCGACAAGAAAGGTCTTCCCGATCTGCGTGAGTTCGATGCGCCGACCGACACGATTAAACAGTTCCACGCGATAATAGGCTTCAAGGTTCTTAATCGCGCTGCTGACCGCCGACGGAGTGAGGTGAATCGCCTCAGCAGCTTGCGTAAGGTGTTCGCGCTCCGCAACAGCGACGAAGATGGTAAGCTGCTCAAATGTCATTGGGATATCGTTTTAGCTCATCATGATCGATGTAGATTTATAGTCTGCGACGACATCCTTTTGCAAACAGCCTTTGTCTGTTGTCGCGAGCAAAACTCCATTGAAATGATTACGATAAGGCCTCAGGACCCAAGCAAGCGGTCTAATCGTTCAAGCTTAGCACTTCACGCAGGCCATCGATAGCAAATGGCTTTAATAGCTGACGCGCATCGGTGATACCGGATGCGGATTTTGCGCTGTCGTCGCCGCTCGCGAACACGATACGCACATCCGGCCAACGCTCCCGAACCCGTCGTGCTAGATCGATGCCCGACATCCCCGGCAAGCCGACGTCCGTCAGCAAAACATCCACTCTCTGGGTTTCCAAAACGCCAAGTGCGTCTTCGGCCGAGCTCGCCTCGTGAACGGTGTGACCCAGCTCCTCAACCATATCCACCGTTGACATGAGGATCAGGGGCTCATCCTCTACGATCAAAATACGCGTCTTCCCTGTTTCTTGCCGCTCGGGCTCGACTGCGGCTGGTACCTCGTGGCGCTCCAGGCGTTGCACAGCTATTTTGTGTTGCTGCGCATTGCTGAGAACGTGACGCACTTTTCGCGCCAATGCCTCGCGGGTATACGGCTTTGACAGGAGTTCTACGCCGGCATCCAATCGACCGCCATGGACGATCGAATTCTCTGTGTAGCCCGAGGTGAATAAGATCCCGATGTCAGGAAGGACCGCCTTGGCCTTTCGCGCGAGTTCTGTGCTGCGCATGGGACCGGGCATGACGACGTCTGTAAACAGCAGATCGATATGCACCCCACTGTTCACGATCGCAAAAGCCGACTGGGCATCGTTGGCCTTGAGAACGCGGTAACCGAGATCCGTTAGGAGCGCGACCGACGTTTCGCGAACGCCATCATCATCCTCCACAACGAGCACAGTTTCTGTCCCACCTTTCACCAAGATCGCGCTAACGTCGGTTAGGGTGTCTTCTGTCTGCATGGTGCGCGGCATGTAGAGTTTAATCGTCGTGCCGTGACCGACTTCGCTATAGATCTTGAGGTGTCCACCGGACTGCTTCAGGAAGCCGTAAACCATCGAGAGACCCAGGCCGCTGCCTTTTCCGTCCGTCTTCGTGCTGAAGAACGGTTCTAGGACGTGCTCTAGGATCTCTGGCGGTATACCGGACCCGGTATCGGTCACCGCAACAAGAACATATTGACCAGGGCGCACGTCTTCGTGTGAACGCGCATAATCGTCATCGAGTACCGCGTTCGCCGTCTCGATCGTTAGCCTTCCGCGGCCCTCCATGGCGTCTCGAGCATTGATTGCCAAATTCAAGATGGCATTCTCCAACTGGCTAGGGTCAATCAACGTGTTCCACAGGCCGCCGGAAACCACCGTTTCGAGCTCGATCTCTTCGCCCAATGCCCGTCTCAGCATATCGTCCATGCTCTGGGTCAGCCGGCGGACATTGACGACCTTCGGCTCAAGCGGCTGCCGGCGACCGAACGCTAAAAGCTGCGATGCCAATTTCGCGCCGCGCGCGACGCCGGCAAGAGCGTTATTAAGGCGTTGTTCTGCCCGACTATTGCCGTCGATGTCCCTTGATAGAAGCTGCAGGTTCCCGCTCACGACCTGAAGCAAATTATTGAAATCGTGCGCGACGCCGCCTGTCAGATTGCCGAGAGCCTCCATTTTTTGTGCCTGCCTTAGGGCGATCTGAGCATTCTCTCGCTCGATGGTCTCTTTTTCGAGCTCAAGAAGGGCGGCCCTAAGCTCCTGCGTGCGTTGCTCAACCTTCTGTTCAAGCGTGTGGTTAAGGCTCTGAAGCTGATCCTCGGCACGCTTCTGGTGCGTAACATCGAAGCCATCAACGAAAATGCCTGTGACCTTGCCGCCCGGATCGAAAATGGGCTGATAGATCAGGTTGACGAACCGCTTATCGGGGTCGGTGCTACCTGCACGCTGGAGGAACACCGGCACGTAACGACCGATATAGGGTTTTCCTGATTGAAACACGTCATCAAGCAGTTCGAAGAAGCCTTGCTCGGCCACTTCGGGAAGTGCATCCCGCACGCTCAAACCGATGAGTTGTCGATGCCCCACCAGTTGCAGGTAGGCATCGTTGACAAGTTCGAACATGTGTTCGGGACCACTGAGAATGCACATAAAACTCGGGGCCTGCTGGAACAATGCCCGCATGCGATCCCGCTCTGTGGTTCGTAGCTCGACTTCAGATGCAAGCTGGCGATTGAGTTGCTCCAAAGCAGCGGCTGCCTTTTCCCGCATCTCTGCGGCGTCGGCGAGCGCCTCTGCCCTTCGCTGTTCGGTTTCGAACGCTTCCGCACTCGCGAGCCGCGAGGTGATTTGACCTGCGATCAGCTTGAGGAAGTCAAGGTATTCCTCGCCGACTGGACGGTAAGGATTGAGCCCGGTGATCAAGATACCTTTGGGTTGGTCGCTGCCCTGCCCAATCAAAGGCACGACCGCTGCCTGAAACGGCGGTTTCGGCCAGGGCCCGGGGGGAATGTTCCTCACGGTCGTTAGGTCCACCAGTTCAACCGCCTGCTCTGCCCAGGCACGCTCGAGGTTCCAGACGCCGACACCGCGGCGTATCTCTGGCGGGAGCAGCGCGACGTCCTCAGACGCTCCACATATCCACTGGCGCCTCGCGTTGCCTTTCTCGTCAAAGACGTACAGCGCGCTGAAAGGGAGGTCCTGGGGGTTTTGATTCAATGCGTCCAGTGAGGCGCCAAACACGCCTCTTCGTGTGTCGACCGCGGCAAGTCCAGAGGCCAGGTAGCGCATTGTCGCGAGCCGGCGCTCACTGATGACCCGCTCGGTTTCCTCAGTGACGGCGCAAAAAACACCTTCGACCTCGCCGCCATCTCCCATCAGGGGGCTGTAAGAGAAGGTATGGTAGGTCTCCTCAGGATAGCCATGACGCTCGAGGATGAGAAGAAGCGCTTTGTCCCACGTCGCTTCGCCGGTCTCGTAGACTGTGGCAAGGCGGCCTTTCACATCATCCCAGATCTCGGCCCACAGGATCTTCGTCGGCACCGCAAGCGCGTGTGGATGTTTGTTTCCGAGTGTCGGACGATAGGCGTCATTGTAGAAAAACGCGATGTCTGGACCCCAGCCCAGCCACATCTCGAATTTGGAGGTCAGCAAAAGCCTGATCGCCACCTTCAGTGCCTCCGGCCAACGATCCGGTCGACCGAGCGGGTCGTTGTCCCAGTCGTGACGGCGCATCAGTTGCGCCATTTCGCCGTCACCGACGAATATATCCTGATACTGATCCGATATTGCCGTCATCACACTTTCACCGGGAAATTGCAGTGCCCACTTAGGCCATTGATAACGCTTGTCTAGACCGCTAGTTCTTGATTACTGACAGTTTTCGCATCGGATTGAAGAGAGACGGCAATGAGCCAGGCTAAGCCACAGCCGGAATGGACGACCGAGGAGCTTTGGCGAGCGATCAAGTCGGCAGGGGTCGCCTTGTGGACCTGGGTGATCGATGACGACACGTTCGTGATGGATACAAGGGCTTATGAGCTGTGCGACATTTCCGTGGAAGCGAACCTAACGTTTGAGCACCTGTCCGCGAAGGTGCATCCGGCGGACCGAGATCGGGTGCGGGCGGCATTCAATGCGACCAGGGGTATCGATGGCCCATTCGAAATTGACTTCCGGATTTTGACAAACGCGTCCGACGTTCGATGGATCTCCGCCAGAGGCCAAGGCAATGAAGGCGATGCCGCCACCAAAAAGATGACCGGTATCTTTTTGGATGTCACCGGTCGCAAGCAGGCTGAGGAAGGCCATGAATTGCTCGCAGGCGAAATGAGCCACCGCGTCAAGAACCTGCTCGCCCTGGCAGCCGGCTTGACGACCATCACATCGCGGTCAACCGATACGAAAGAGGAAATGGCCAAGCAGTTGACACAGCGGCTAGCTGCCCTTGGTCGTGCGCACGAGCTGGTGCGGCCACTTCCCGATGGGCAGGGGAAAGCTGCCTTGCTGGGTGACCTTTTCACCGTTCTTCTGGCACCATATGATGATGTCGGAGCGTTTGCTGGCCGTATCCGCGTTGCGGTTCCGCGCATGGGTCTAGGGGAAAAGGCAGCAACCGGCCTTGCTTTGGTCATCCATGAGCTGGCTACAAATTCCTTGAAATATGGCGCACTCTCCAATGATAAGGGTTTGCTCGACATCTCCGGTACGCTGGTCGAAGACAAAGTCGAGATCGTCTGGAACGAGCATAACGGCGACGGGGAGCAGCAGCCAAGAGCGCCTGAAGGATACGGAAGTAAACTGCTGCAGAGAACCGTTTCCGGGCAGCTAGGTGGATCGATCGGCTATGACTGGATGGATGGCGGTGTGGTAGTCACCATCAGGATGGACGAAAGCAGCCTCTCGGGATGAGGCCGGGCTGCAGCTCTGGTAGGATCAAGCTCTGCATTCGTGAGTTTCTTGGTCCGCCCCAGCAATCTCATGCTCGAACGCAACCCTCAGGAGTAGCCACAACCAAAAGATGATAATTCGATGTTTTCAGGATTAGAGGTTGACTTTTCTCCGGCCTCCTCCTAAATCTCAATCATCGATCTTTTGCTTGCCGAGCTTTGTCTACCGCGCGATTGGCACCGCGCTTTAAGCGAACTTCCCTCTCAAAATAGTCGGTTCTCGTCCGCGTGGCCCCTGCTTCGCGGTTCTTTACTCTATGCTTTGAAAGGGTTCATCATGACCACTGGCACAGTAAAATGGTTTAATTCAACCAAGGGTTTCGGCTTCATCCAGCCTGACAATGGCGGCGCTGATGCCTTCGTTCATATCTCGGCTGTCGAGCGCGCCGGAATGCGCGAACTCGTCGAAGGCCAAAAGATTGGCTTTGAACTCGAGCGCGACGTAAAGTCGGGTAAGATGTCTGCCTGCAATCTGCAGGCCGCCTAACGATCTCTGCTTCCCTTGACCACGGATGTACTGGCACTGTCGGAAGCAATGATCAGTTTGAGGCCAGGCAGTTCGCCTGGCCTTTTTTATTTTGGCCTGAAGCCATACGAGGAGGTTCATTGACAGAGACGTACAGCAAAGCTCGCCAGCAGGCCGAGGCGGCCTTCGGAAATCTCCAGACCGAATTTTTCGCCAAGAACAATGCGGTGGAGGAACTCGAATCCGTTGTCCAGTCACGTAATGCCAAGACGCTGAGGCTGCGCGAAGCGCGACTGGCGAAGGAGCAAGCCGACCGGCTCTCTGCAGCATCGGCGGTTCTTGCCAAACGATCTAAGGCCAGCTGATCATCCCACGCGCAAAAATCAGGAGATTAAAATGAAACACGCTAGAAACAACGAACTCGCTGATCGACGTTCTGCTGCTGCAGACGCCAAAGCGGCCCTTCTCACAGCATACCGCGCGGCAAAGACGGCGGCAGAGCCATTACAAGCTGCCAAACAGGCTGAGCGCGCCTCGCTTGTTGAAGCGCGCGAAGCGCGTCGTGCGGAACGGGACAGACTGAAAGGCGAGGAGCGCACCCGCCGCGAAGCGCTGGCGACTCAAGAGCAGGCAGCCATTGAGGCAGCCGCTGCGGCCGAGATTGAGGCGCGACAAGCCGCCGAAAAAGCACGGATATCACGTGTCGTTGAAGACGAGGCGGCCCGCAAGGCGGAACGCGACAGACGATATGCTGCCCGCAAGGCTCGGCAGGCTTAAGGCCCAGGCGCCCACCTTTGAGTGGATGGGGATGTTGAACATATCAGGCGTGATATACAATCGCGCTCGACCTTGCTTATTCCCGAGGAGCCTCGCATGGTGCTAAAACGAACGACCTGCAGGCGGGCAACGCAACCTGCAGATAGCAATTCCGCGAATTCCGGCGTGATGCGAGCTGCAGAGTCCCTGGCACCCGATTGTGGAGATCTTTGGTAAGTGGCGGTTCGCGAGGGGGCGAAGAGGTCACACCTGCGGTGAGAATAGCCGACAGAGCGCTCGCAAGTTGCGCCTGGAATACGATCACCGTCCTTATCTCCATGACAGGAAAACGACAGAATGGCTGCGATCGTCATCGCGGTGGGAACCCTTCTCGTACCTTCTTCATTTCCATCTTACCGGCTTCGCCTGAAGCCGCATCCCGCCTCAGGATCCCTGCATGAAGATTTCCGTACCTCCCGCCGATCGAATGAAGCATCTTATTGCCGATCGGAACCGCAAGATGGCAGCGTCTGCGCATGCCTATGTCCGTGGAAGCACCGTCCGATTCTACGATTGGCTGGAAAATTCAGAACGTACCCGCCTCCCGGAGGGCCCCGCAGTTTGGATCTGTGGAGATTGTCATGTCGGCAATCTTGGCCCAGTGGCGAGCAAGTCTGGCGATCTTGCCGTGCAGATCCGCGATCTGGACCAGACGGTCGTGGGCAATCCGGCGCATGATCTTGTCCGTCTCGCACTCTCGCTTGCCATGGCCGTCCGCAGTTCGGACCTGCCAGGCGTGACGACGGCGCTTATGCTGGAGCGAATGATGGACGGCTACGAGGCCGCTTTCGCACCCGAAGCCGATCGCGAAATGACGAACGAGACGGTGCCGGTACCGAAAACGGTCCGGCTCGTCATGAGGGAGGCCTCACGTCGTTCCTGGAAACATCTGGCCGATGAACGGATCGAAGGAATTAAGCCGGTGATACCCCTGGGCTCTCGCTTTTGGCCGCTTACGGGTGAAGAACGCGAGGCCGTGGAGGCGCTCTTTGAGACGCAGGCTGTCCGCAGGCTCGTGACTATGCTGCGCAATCCGCATCTGGATGATCAGGTCAAGGTCGTGGACGCTGCCTACTGGCGCAAGGGCTGCAGTTCGCTTGGGCGGCTGCGGATCGCCGTTCTGGTCCAAGTTGGCCATGGAAAGTCCGCCCGATACTGCTTGATGGACATCAAGGAAGCCATCGAGGCAGCGGCACCCCACGCCACCGCCGCCGCCATGCCGGCTGATCACGGTCAGCGGGTGGTCATGGGCGCCCGACACATCTCACCTTTTCTCGGCGGACGGATGATCAGTACGCAGTTTCTCGGCAAATCCGTATTTCTTCGCGAGCTCATGCCACAGGACCTCAAGCTCGAGATTGAGACCCTGACACGGGACGAAGCGCTGAGCGTTGCCGAATTCCTGGCGCATGTCGTTGGCATCGCACATGCCCGTCAGCTCGGGCTTGACGATCGCGCCGCCTGGCTTACCGAGATAAAGCGCAACCGTTCGCCTGCCTTGGACGCGCCGTCCTGGCTGTGGAGCAGCGTGGTCGATCTAGTCGCACTTCACGAAGCGGCATATCTGCAGCACTGCCGAAGATATGCCTTTGAAGAGCACGCCGCCTAAACGCCAATCTGAAATCTGGCCGGCGAGGCAGCAGCAGGATGGCCGACGATTGCGGATCAGGCTTTCGCGCGCAGATCGGCCGTAATCTTTTTAGGGTTTGTCGCCAACCCTTTTCACCGCTCGGTTGCTGGTATCTTGTAGGCGTCTTCTTTTGGGGCCCCCTGTATTGGAGCTCGTAGTCGCGCCCGAGGACGCAGGCTCATTTTTGGTTGTGGACGCGGGCGGTGCTTGCCATCGTGCTTGTCCGCGGTGATACGCAGGCATCACATCATTAGATTGCTGAAGGTCCCAGTCACGGTCTTCCTTAGAGCGCAAACAGCCGCTCGAAGAATCGCAGTTGCTCCGCACCCGTAACATTTGCCTGCTCAAAGACGATTCGGCCTTCTCGCCGAACCCCTCCGGCCTTTTTCATAAAAGACGAAATAAGCTTAGAAGGCGTTTTTGCCGTCGGTGTGATTGCTAGTGCCTTCGGGCCGGCCTCAAGCCTCGTAATGCCGAGCTGTCCGGCGACGAGCCGTAGGCGGGTCGTGCGCAACAGGATCGAAACATCCTCAGGCAACTCCCCGAACCGATCCTCAAATTCGTCTTGCAGGTCGGCAACTTCGGCTGGTTCTGATGTCCTCAGCAACTTGGCATAAAGGTTCAGTCTCACTGCCGCATCAGATATGTAATCCTCCGGTATCGTACCTGTCGAAACGAGGTTGACGGTGGCGCGCTCCCGTGTCGCCGAAGCTTGTTTGCGGAGCTTCGAGACTGCTCCTGCCAGCAGCTTCTGGTAAAGGCTGATACCGATCGCTTTCATGTGCCCGGTCTGATCCTCGCCGGCGATGTCGCCTGCGCCGCGCAGATCAAGATCGCGCAGGCTGATTGCAAGGCCGGATCCCAGGCGATCGTTTTCCACGAGGCTTGAGAGTCGTAAACGCGTTTCCTCGGTGAAGTCCGTGCCCTCTTCTGTCAGAAGGGTTACGAAGCCCTGCGCTCCAGCGCGTCCGACGCGTCCGCGCAACTGGTGCAGCTGTGCTAGCCCAAATTGTTCGGCCCGCCAAACGAACATGGTATTGGCGCGCGGGACATCGAGACCGTTCTCGATGATGTTGGTGGCGAGCAGGACATCGCCATCGCCCTCCGCAAAAGCGACGATTGCTTCGTCTATGGCTGCCGCCGGCATCTTGCCATGAGCAACCTTCACGGAAAGTTCCGGCACGA
Organism: Oryzifoliimicrobium ureilyticum; assembly: GCF_037199735.1. Classification (NCBI taxonomy): domain Bacteria; kingdom Pseudomonadati; phylum Pseudomonadota; class Alphaproteobacteria; order Hyphomicrobiales; family Rhizobiaceae; genus Oryzifoliimicrobium; species Oryzifoliimicrobium ureilyticum. The sequence goes on from NZ_JBBBVQ010000016.1 coordinate 43,820, forward strand.
TCTTGCGCAGTACGGCCTCGACATCTTCGATATCCTCGATGCGCGGTACCACAACAAAGCTTTGTCCGCCGCGGCGGTATTCGCGCATCAGGCCTGTTCGCATGGACGCGCGGTCGAACGAGGTTACGGACGTGCGGACCGGTCGTCTTCTGGCAGGCGGCGTCGTAAGGATGCTCACCTCCTGCACACCCACCATGGCGGAAAGCAATGTGCGCGGGATTGGCGTTGCCGACATGGTGAGAGTATGCAATGCGGGCGCCAGCGCGCTCATCGCCTGCTTGTCCTTCAATCCGAAGCGATGCTCTTCGTCCACGATCAGAAGCCCAAGATGAGAAAATCGGACGTCTCTCGCAAGGACTGCCTGAGTGGCGACCACGACGCCAATCTCCCCAGTGGCGATGCCAGCCTTCACCTGTTTTGCCTCTCTCGGCTTGATCAAACGTGACAGCATAGCGACCGCCACGCCCGTTCCTGCAAAGCGGCGTTCGAAGTTGGCAAAGTGCTGGCGCGCCAACACAGTCGTTGGCGCGATGATGACGACTTGTCCACCGGCAAGTGCTACCGCAGCGGCGGCACGAAGCGCGATTTCGGTCTTGCCGAAGCCGACATCGCCGCACACCAGGCGGTTCATGGTCTGGCCGGATGCAAGGTCGGAGAGCACGGCGTTGATCGTTGCAGCCTGATCTACCGTTTCAGCAAATGGAAAACGGCGGGTGAAAGCGGCAAATCCGGCGCGCGGCGCAACGAAGCTTTCCGCCCTCAATTCCTGCCTCTGCTTTGCGAGCGCTAAAAGGTGACGAGCGGTGGACCGGAGATCGGATGCGATCTTTTCGCGCCTCTTCTGCCAGGCGTCGGTGTGAAGCCGATCAAGGGTCACGGCCTCCGGCTCAGAACCGTAGCGCCAGAGTTTGCCGAATTCTTCCATGGGAACAAGAACTGAGCCCTTGTCACGGTATTCTAAGCGTGCTGCGTCACGAGAGACGTTGTCGACGGTGACACTCTCCAAGTCTTTCAGGAGGCCGACACCATAATCCTCATGAACCACGACATCGCCGATCCTCAGTTCAGGCTCGGCCAGGACCAAATGGGATTTGGTGGTCCCACTCGTCCCATCGGCGGCCACCACAACGGCTATATGATTGGTCGTATCGATGAAGCCTTGATCTAAGTCACAGGCAAGTTTCAGGATTGAGCCGGGCTCGGCTGCAAGAACCGACTGCCAGCGATCGACGGGAGATGTCTTTGCGCCGGCTGCCTTCGTCAGGCGTCGGTACAGCGCATCGGAGCTTTTGCCCCTGCCAACGACCAAAACTTTCAGTCCCCGTTGTAGACAGTCCTGCGTGAATTTGATGAGCGCGATACGCTGATCGGTTTCCGACGCGTTCGTAGGGAGATGGCCACCACGATCAAGATCTAGCGGGGCCGATGGAGCCGCGTTGGCGTTCCGGTCCCATTCTGCCCGATCGAGATAAAGTGAGCGAGAGGAGTGGGTGTCCGCTTCACCGAATGCATTCCGGGACTGCCGGGCGTCCTCGATGATCTCGAGATGACGGCTGATCCTGTCCGAAGTGTCTGGAGCTAAAACTAGAGCGGCATCGCCCAGGATGTCGAACAGGCTCGGCATCTGGTCATAATAGCGCATCAGCGCCTGTTCCATGGTCGTCGATTTTGGGACGGGGGCTTCCGCAATGGCTTCGTTGGAGATGGCTTCCGACGCAGGTCCGAACACCACCCTGGGGAGAGTACTTTCCGTTCGCTGCGAAAGACGGTCAAATCCGCGCAGTTCCTCCACCCTGTCATTTTCGTCGAGCACGATCCGCATCGGACCAGGTGCGCCGGCGGGGTAGATGTCGATCACGCTCTCATGCATGGCGAGTTCGCCGGGATCGTCGGCAACACCTTCTTCGACATAACCGGTCCGCCGGATGAAGTCCAAGAAGGCGTCCCGATTAAAAGGCTTGCCTACTATGAGTTCGAGCTGGCTATCGGTGATGACCTCTGCTGGCGGAATGCGTTGCAATGTTGCGTCGATGGAGGTCAGCAGCAGTTTCGGCGCTCGGCTCGGCGTCATCCAAATGCGCAAAGCATCCATTCGCCTTCCCATGCAGTGGCGCGAAGGTGCCACCCGATCGAACGGAAGACAGTCCCATGGGGGCAACAAAATGACGTCGAGCTCCGGAAACAGAGCGGCGAAGGTATCCAGGATCCTGGCCGCCGCGCCCTCGCTTCGTGCGACATAGCAGAGCGACTGGCCTGACCGTTGGAGCAAGGCGCCAAGCCTGCTTGCCACGAAGCCAGCGGGCAGCCTTCTGCTCTGCTGCTGTTCTTCCGCCGCAGGAGTCGGGGAGGGACCTTTGTTCTGATACTCGATGACGCGCACGGGAACCCTGCAAGTTGTTTCAAGCCGGCAAGAATGTCGGTCCACAACAACCAGTCTGCCGTCAGCTTGTTCCCTCCTCGAAACGTATGGATTTCAAAGGACGGAACCGACATCATACTCTACAGCCAGTTGCGACACATTTTGGTACGGTTTGGCGCTACGTCATTCGGCACGGTGAAGGACTTGACCCTCAGTAAGACTGGATGTTGCTGATAATTTCAAATGCATATGTAAACAATCTGTGCGCTGATCAGAGCTCAAATTCGGGCTTCACCGAGGTCCCCGGTGGGAATTTGTTGGAGCGCGGTGATGACGCATTCGCGTCGATTGCCCGCGTACCTGCTGTGTCACACGCTCGTGCCACCCGGCCAAAACGACCCGAACAATTGTCGCGCAGTGCCCTTGATGATGCCAATCTCACGACTGTCGCCCTTTGCGAGCGTTTGCGTGATTTTCTGCATCTGCTGGAATGTGATGTGCGGCGGCAACGGCGGCACTTCCGGGTCGGTTTTCACCTCGAGAAGTACCGGACGCTCTGAAGCAAGGGCTTCCTCCCAGGCTGGTCCGACGTTTTCAGGGCGATCAACATAAAGCCCTTTCAAGCCGATCAATTCAGCAAAGCGATGATATGGAACATTGGGGATTTGTTGAGAGGCATCGAATTTGGGATCTCCCTCCATAACCCGTTGTTCCCAAGTGACTTGATTGAGGTCCTCGTTATTGAACACGCAGATCACAAAGCACGGATCCTCCCAGTTCGACCAGTATTTCGAAACTGTAATAAGCTCTGCCATGTTGTTCATCTGCATAGCCCCGTCGCCAACGAGGCCAATGACAGGTCGATCAGGATGCGCGAATTTCGCGGCGATGGCATAGGGAACAGCAGCGCCCATGGAGGCAAGGCCGCCGGAGAGAGATGCTTTCATGCCCCGTCGTATTTTAAGGTCGCGTGCATACCAGTTGGCGCAGGAGCCGGAATCGCTTGTGATGATGGCGCGATCTGGCAGTCGAGACGATAGCTCCCAGGTGATACGTTGCGGATTGACGGGGTTCGCTTCGGCGTGAGCCCGTTCTTCAAGCGTCTTCCACCATTTAGAGACATGCTTTTCGACAGTCTTTCGCCACTTCTCATCTTTCTGTATGAGGAGCGGAAGGAGCGCCTTCAGTGTTTCACCAGCGTCGCCCACGAGGTTGACGTCCATCGGGTAGCGTAGCGACAGCATGCTCGGCGAAATGTCGATCTGTACCGCCTTGACGCTACCCTCTTCCGGAAGAAACTCAGAATAAGGAAAGCCCGAGCCGATCATCAGGAGCGTGTCGCAGTCCCGCATCAAGTCCCATGAGGCCTTCGTCCCAAGAAGTCCAATTGAGCCCGTGACCCATGGAAGGTCATCAGGTAGGACGGCCTTGCCCAGTAGAGCCTTTGCCGCACCTGCGTTGAGCCGATCCGCCACGGCCATGACTTCGTCTGTCGCATTAAGGGCGCCCGCGCCTACAAGTATCGCGACACGTTCACCTTGATTGAGAATGTCGGCGGCAGCTTGCAAGTCCCCAGCATGAGGAATGGTGCGCGCCGGACGGAAGCCAATTCCAGAATGAATTGTCCCATGCTTCTGGGGCGGCTCTTCGTAAGGCAAATCCTGTAGATCGTTTGGAAGAATGATAGCCGTAACTGTTCTATTTGCCTTGGCAATCCTAATCGCCCGATCGATGAGGTGTCGAACCTGAGCAGGCGTCGCAGCTTGATGGACAAAGTCACCGGCGACGTCTTTGAACAAAGAGGAAAGATCCACCTCTTGCTGATAGTGGCCGCCGATAGCGCTACGAGCTTGTTGTCCAACAATAGCAAGCACCGGCTGGTGATCGAGCCTTGCGTCATAAAGACCTGTGATGAGATGGGCTGCGCCCGGTCCGGAAGTGGCAATACACACACCGAGGTCGCCGGTGAATTTGGCACAGGCGGAAGCCATGAACGCCGCCATTTCCTCGTGTCGCGCCTGTATGAACTCTATCTTTTCCTTTGAACGGTTAAGAGCGCCGAACACCCCATTGATACCATCGCCGGGATAACCGAACATTCTGCGGACGCCCCATTGATACAGCCGCTCTACGATAAAGTCGCCAACCGTCGTCGCCATTTTAATCTCCTGGAAGCAGTGCGATATCGCTCGCAACGACAGGCTGGGTGCCGATGTTCCGGTTTAGAAATTTTGTTTCTCAACATTTCTATTTCCGAGATTTTTGTAAACCAGCGTTTCTACGCTTGAAGTTCGGCATCGGCGTCGCAAAACCGACCTTTTCACGCAATCGATAATTTGTATAAGGGTTGAGAAAATGGAATGAGGCGTATGAACACGAACGCTGCACCGGACATCCTGATCGTTGATGATGATCACGAAATAAGGTCGCTCCTCAGTCGATATCTTGAGGAGCTGGGGTTTCGCGTTTCAACAGCAAGCAATCTCCGCGGTTGCAATGATGCGCTAAACCGGCGTCAACCAGATCTGCTGGTGCTGGATGTCATGCTTCCCGATGGGTCGGGCCTCGACCTGTGCCGTGACCTGCGGGGCCGCCGGCCGCGTGTTCCTGTCATTTTGCTGACCGCCTTGAAAGAAGATATCGATCGGATTCTCGGTCTTGAGATTGGGGCCGATGACTATCTTGGCAAACCGTTCAATCCGCGCGAGCTTGCGGCCCGCATCCGCGCCGTATTGCGCCGCGTAAACGAAGCTTCGTTCCCCGAACCAGAGCAGAGGCGCTATCAATTTGCGGACATGACGCTTGATCCGCAACTTCGTCGTGTCACGAGGGAAGATGGCAATGTGATCGCGCTGACGGGTGCGGAATTCGATCTTCTGAAGGCGTTCCTCGAGCGAGCCGGCCGGCTGCTTTCCCGCGATCAATTGCTTGACCTGACCCAGGGGCGTGATCGCGAGCCGGCGGATCGGTCTATCGACGTTTTAATGAGTCGACTGCGCCGCAAGCTGGGGGAAACCGCGGAGGATCCCATCTTCAGAACAGTTCGCAACGGCGGCTATCAGCTCGTCGTCCCGGTCACGGCCATAAGAGGCGATTGATGAGGTCACTTGGTGCCCGTCTTGCGCTACTCTTGCTGACTGCTATCGTTCTGGTCGTCATTTCGTCTTCGTTTGTAGCAAGCCTCGTCATGCGAGGCCCTCTACCGGATCTGATGATCGATCGAACCGCTCAACAACTTGCCATTCTCGCGGCCTTCGCGGAGAAGGATCGAGTGATGGCGGAATCTGCAGGGGTGACTGTCGCCCCAATGTCGGCCGATGGTCCGATTGATGAAGAACTTTCGCAAAGTCTTAAGAAGGCGCTGCGTCGCATTTCGATTATGCGCGAGGCGATCATAACGCACCGGTCGCCGAACGAATTGGCTGCCTCCCTAAAGCTCTCTGACGGAAACTGGCTGATCATGCCGATGCCACCGCATGGTCCACCTCCGGATGGTTGGAAGATCCTGGTGGGCTGGCTTGGCCTTATCATCATTGGCAGCGTCCTCGTTTCAATCTTCGCTGCGTCCAAAATTATGAAGCCATTGCGGCTCCTGGAACAGGCGGTGGCAGCCGTTAATCCGGACGGAACACTCCCGCACATACCGGAAAGCGGCCCGGGCGAAGTGCGTGCCACGGCGCAGGCACTCAACGGTCTTTCAGCCAGAGTGAAGGCTGCTACGGAAAGTCGGATGCGACTGGTCGCGGCTGCCGGGCACGATCTTCGGACGCCGATGACCCGAATGCGGCTGCGTGCGGAGTTTATCAAGGACGATGAAGAGCGATCCAAGTGGCTTGCTGACCTGCAGGAGCTAGACATGATAGCCGACAGTGCCATCGGTCTCGTCCGTGAAGAAATATCCAAGGACGGTCTCCAACCGGTAAGGCTTGATGAGGTAGTCCTATCAATCGTGACGGAACTCAGAGCGATTGATATGAACGTCAAGAGCGGCGATTTGGAGAATGTGACGATTAACGCAGGTACGCTCGCTGTAACGCGTGCATTGCGCAACCTGCTAATCAATGCCGCAACGCATGGGCATTCGGCGACGATCACCGTTTCCAATCTCGGTAACCACGCGGTGGTTAGGATCATCGATACCGGTCCAGGCATCCCGGAGGATCGATTGAGTCAGGTGTTCGAACCCTTTTTCCGGATCGACATTGCACGGCAGAAATCCTTTCCAGGGGCCGGTCTCGGCATGGCCATCGCGCGGGAGATTGTCACCAGATTTGCGGGTGAAATCACTGTGCGAAATCGACAACCGAATGGGTTGGAGCAGATCGTCTCGTTCAAAAGCGCGGATGCAAACGCCACAAGCTGATAGCTCGTTAAAGCGTCGAGAAATGACGTGCCAACAAAGCTGTCGCGCACTTTTGCGGCCAACGGAACAAATAGTCCCCTCCCATTAACGGCCGAAGCCAACCGAAAAGGCGGGAAGCTTAAAGGCTACCTCCACTTATAGAGAACATTCAGTCTCTGGAAAGCGCCGCTACAGGATCTAGCCGTGAAGCGTTGCGTGCCGGCAGATAACCGAAGACAAGACCAATTGTGCAGGAGCAAGTCAAGGCGAGGATGATCGAACTCGTCGAATAGATCAGAGAGAAATTGGACCCGAAATAATTGAACATCGCACCGAAGCACAGCGCTATCGCAATGCCCAGTGTTCCGCCCAGCAGACAGACCAGCACAGCTTCGATCAAGAATTGCTCTAGAATGTCCTGGCGCCTTGCGCCGACTGCCATACGCACGCCGATCTCGGCAATGCGTTCGGAAACAGAAACCAGCATGATATTCATCACACCGATGCCGCCGACCAGCAGCGAAATGACAGCAATAGATGAGATCAGGAGGGTCATCGTTCGAATAGTGCTGGTGATGGTCTGACGGATATCGTCTGTGTTGAGGATGAAGAAATCCCTGGTTCCGTGTCGTCGTTCCAGAAATTGCGTCACTGCGGCCTCGGCGACTGAACTATCAGCATTGTCTGCAACACGGATGGTGACGCTGCGCAACGACATGTCGCCCAGGAAGCGAGCTTGGACGCTGGTGTAGGGAAGGAAGATCGAAGGCGTGTCGCTGGAACCGAAGCCGGCTTGTTGTGCCGCAATGACACCGATAACGCGCACCGGGACCTTACCAACAAAAAGTGTTTGTCCGATCGGATCGATACCTTTATCGGCAAACAGCGCAGTCACTGTGTTTTGGTCGATCACCGCATCCTGCGTCATCCTGCGGGCGCTATCGGAATCAAACAGCCGGCCTGAAGTGACCTTGGACCCCTTCACGGAAAAATAGGATGTGCCGACGCCATTGATCAGGGCATTTGCTTCCGTCGCGCCAAACCGGACAGTGGTGCTTGTGGACACTGTCGGCGTGACCGCGGCAACATAGGTAAGCTTTGCCAGCGCATCGGCGTCGGCCACGACTAAAGTTTTTATTCGTCCGGAACGGGTGTCGCCGAAACTCTTTCCTGGGAAGATCTCCAGCGTGTTCGTGCCGAGGCTATTGATGTTTGTCAGAATCTTTTTTTGCGATCCCTCGCCGAGCGCTACGATGCTGATGACAGACGCAATTCCGATAATGATGCCCAACATAGTCAGGAAGGATCGAAGCCGATGTGCTTGTAGTGCAAGCAGCGCCATTCGAAACGCTTCTAGCAGTCGAGCCGTCATTTCGCCCCAGCCCGATTGGCCTGTTATCGTTTCAGGCAGTGAGATTGAAGGTTCAGCCGTTTTCGTTCGCCGATCGTCAACGATCCGGCCATCGGAGATTTCGATGATGCGGTCGGCGCGCGAAGCGACATTCATGTCGTGAGTGACGATGACGACCGTGTGTCCCTCGCTATGCAGCTCTCCGAGAATGCGCAGTACGTCTTCGCCGCTTTGCCGGTCGAGCGCGCCTGTTGGTTCGTCGGCAAGAACGACATTGCCATTGTTCATCAAAGCACGCGCGATCGACACGCGCTGTTGCTGGCCGCCGGAAAGTTGGCCCGGGCGATGACTGCCACGCTCACCCATCCCGAGGCGGTCAAGCAGTGCAATGGCACGTTGACGTCTTACCTCACGTGGCTGCCCGGCATAGATGGCCGGTACCTCGATGTTAGCGATCGCCGTCAGCTCCGAAAGCAGATTGTAACGCTGGAAGATGAAACCGAAACGCTCTCGTCGCAACTGCGACAGGGCATCGCTGTCAAGCTGGTCAGTATGGGCCCCAGCAATCGCATAACTGCCGGCGGTCGGCCGATCCAGCAGGCCGATGATGTTCATCAAGGTCGACTTGCCCGAGCCGGAAGGCCCAACGATGGCGACCATCTCACCGCTTGCAATTGTGAGGTTGATATCTTGCAGAACGGCGATCGTGCGGTCACCCGACCGATATTCGCGGCGCAGATCCCGCAGTTCTATGATAGGCTCGTTCACCGGTCAAAATCCCATTGGCGGAGGCGGCCCGCCGTTGCTGCTGTTCTTCATCGCGGTGGCGCTTGCTTCACCGATGATGACTTTTTCCCCCTCAGCCAAACCGGACCGGATCTCAGCGGAAACATTATTATTAAGGCCGACAGTCACATTGCGCGAGCTCGGCTTTCCATCATCGCCCAGTACCTGAACAAGGTAGGAACCATCTGCCGATCTGGCACCTAACGCAGAGGAGGGGACTATGAGGACGTCCTTGGCCTCGCCCAGTACGATGTGAACTTCGGCCGACATGTAAGTGCGGAAGTAGTTGTTCGGATTGGGCACGGCAAAAATGCCGTTATAGTAGATTGCTGAGGATGAGGACGACGAAGTCGTGCTGCTGGAAGACGATGTCGTCACGGAAGACGAGACGCTGCTGTCACTGGTAATAGATGTGGGGGCGGGTTCGATCGATTGCAGGATCGCCTCATAGCGAGTGCCGGGATTTCCTAAAATGGTGAAGTAAATCGGCTGTCCCACCTTGACCTTCACGATATCGGCCTCCGATATCTCGGTGCGAACAAGCATCGTATCGAGCTGCCCCATGATGACGATGGTTGGCGCCGATTGCGCCGCATTGACCGTCTGACCCTCTTGATTGACGATAGCAAGGACGGTGCCGTCGATCGGCGCCCTGATGCGCGTATAAGAGATGTTGGCGCGTGCCGTCTCCACCGCGACTTCAGCCGACATCTTCTGAGCGTCGAGAGCGGCGATCTGGGCAGTAATCTTCTTGACGCTCGCTTCTGCATTGTCGAGGTCCGCCTTGGAGCCCGCCTGGTTGCGAAAGATCGTCTGCTGGCGGATGAGCGTAAGCTGTGCGTTCTCAAGATCAGCCTCGCTTTCCTCTCGCTGCGCTTTGACATTGGCAATTGATGCCTGCGCGGTCCTCAGGTCATTGACTTGCGTGGTCGAGTCGATCTCGGCGACAAGACTGTCTTTCTTAATAGTGTCACCGAGCTTGACATGAAGTGCGGTGATCCGCCCGGAAACTTGCGCGCCGACGGCAACGAGATGAATGGGTTTGAATGTGCCGGAAGCCAGCACGTTCTCCTCGATATTGCCACGTGTTACTGGCGCAGTGATGGCCTGCGATGGCTGATGATCGAAATAGCCAGAGCGGAGACAAATGAAGACGGCGGCGATGAGCGCAAGAAACGCTGGAAAGAGAAATTTCCGCCGGCTGACGGTTCTGCGGGCACGAGGACCGGCTGGTTTTGCGTTCCTGGCTCGTTTCGAACGTAAGCTCGCTTGTGCATTTTGACCTAAGATATCCAGCATGGAATTATTTCGCCAACGTTAGGTGCGGGCCCGTGTTGACGTCGATCACCACTGGTGTTGAAACGTCGATCTTCCCATCCCAGCCGCCGCCGAGCGCCTTGTTGAGCGCGATGTAATCAGTGGCAATTGACGCTCTGCTTTGAATGACCGACTCCTCAGCGCTATAAAGAGACCGCTCGGCATCAAGCACATCCAAAAAATCTGACGCGCCGGCCTTATTCAGTTCGCGCGATAGATCCGACGCGTTCCGATAGGAGTCCATGGAAGAAACGAGTTTAGCGTATTTCTGCCGCTCTTGGGTCAGCGACACAACGGCATTTTCGACATCTTCCATGGCCGAGAGCACGGCTGACTGGTAGGCGATGAAATATTGGTCCCGCTCTGCCTTGGCGGCGTCAACAGCGGCTTTGAGCTGCCCGCCTTGAAAGATCGGGACAGTCAGTGACGGACCGAATGACCAACCAATGGAGGATTTCTTCGCTAGATCACCGAGGTTTGCGGCTGACGAAGAAATGTCGCCTGTCAGCGAGATGGACGGATAGCGATTAGCTTCGGCCTGACCGATCTTTGCCGTATACTGCGCAAGTTGCCTTTCCGCGAGACGGACGTCCGGCCGCGATGTCAGAATATCGGCAGGAATGCCGGTTGACGCATTCATTTTTGGACTCGGAATTGGCTTGCTGGACTTCAGCATTTCCTCGAACGCAGTAGGGGGCTTGCCTAAGAGCACGCCCAGACGGTGCACAGATTGCGCGTAGGAGATTTCGTAGGTCGGAATATCCGACTCCGTGCTGCTGGCAAGCGCGTCGGCCTTGGCTGTATCGACACCAGTAGCGCTGCCGGCAATGTATTCCGAGTGAGTAAGGGCTGCGCTTTTGCGCTGTGAGATGGCCGTGCGCTTGGCAAGATCGCGTAGCGCCTGATACTCGCGGGCCTGCACGTAGTAGGAAGCGACGTCGCCGACCAAGGTCAGCATGGTGTCGCGCAGTTCCTCGTCCGCCGCATCGACACCGTATTTGGCCGCCTCAACGGCGCGCTTGTTGCCACCGAACAGGTCAAGCTCCCAACTGGCGTCGAAGCCACCATTATAGAGTGTGGAAAAAGCGGCCTCGGATGTGGCGCTCGTCGTAGCTGATGTGCGTGTTCGCGTCCCCGACCCGGTTGCCTCGACACTTGGCAGCAGTGCGCCTTTCTGTTCGCGGTATGTAGCGCGGGCCTGGCGGATTTTAGCTTTCGCCGTTGCGACATCCAGATTGTTGGCGATGGCCTCCTCTATCAGCGCATCGAGTGTCGGATCGTTGAGCTGCTTCCACCATTGCGACAACTGCGGCGCTTTCGATGGCTTTCCCGACGCTTTGCTGCCCCAGTGAGACGGCATGGAAAATGCTGGCGTTTCATAATCGGGGCCGACGACGCAACTTGTTAGCGTGCCGGCAACTGCGGCGGCCACGATTACGGCGGGTATTGTCTTATTTGAACACGAACATATCCACACAGTTGTTCATCCCTGATCAGTTGCTCTTTGCGCTGGCGTCTATGATCCTTCTGCCGGCGACGGATCGTTTTGGAAGGCAGGCGGCGTTGCCAGCTGAAAGGATGGCGCTAGCAAGATAAAGTCCGGGAACGCGGGCAAGGCGTTCCCGGACCAGTCCGCCCCGCAGGGGGCGGCTCTCTCCAATCGAAACGACATCCTTGGGGGTGTGGGATCTCGATCGATGGGAGGCGGAGGGAGTAGCTAAATCGACTACATAACGAGCTCTTGTCTAGGCAGCCTATAGTGGCATCAGCGAAATTCTGGAGGGCTGGGCACCAGGAATTGTTCGGCACTCTCAAGTCGGGCCAGCTGATCCGAACTTAGAACTTTGCGGAGGGAGGCAGCCTTGTCTTTGAGAGCGGCCGCTTTGACGCCACGATCGAGAAAGCCGGCTGCGATCCGCTCGCCAAAAAGCCCCGTCGGCTTATCGCTATTGCGATCTGGTGTCTGTTCAAAAGAGCCATTTACGGAAGGAGGGCTAAGCGGCTGACGCGCTGGGAAAGCCAGGAAATTGAAAAGCGCGTCGGTGTAGTCCCTCCAGGCATCAAGCTGAGCGGTGCGCACGCCAATCAAGGTTTCCATGGCCGAAAGCTTGCTGGCCAGCTCCCATGCCCGATCCGTCGGATGAGGCACGCCATGAGGCGGGATGAACATGTCGTCACCGAAGGCCATCGTCTGGTCTCGCCGATGTGAATCTTGAGGCTCCAAAGGCCTTGGCGGCATATAGGTCGGAGACGGCGGCCCTACTTCAGTAATGGGCGTGGTCTGATCGTCCAATTCATCCGCTTGCACGGAAGCAGCGATGCTGCTGATCGCGATTATCAGGAGAGTTGCGACGATGTATCCTTGCCTCATGATGGATGCCTTCATTACCACTGACTGCTGTCAAGGCTAATAGGGCGATATGAACACAATACGTCCTGATGTTTCTGAACATTTCTTGGAGAGGGAATGTTGTGACCGAAGTTTGCCAGGCAGGCCGACAGCAACAATTCGTTCCAAATCGGAGGCTTTTGAGTGCGCCGGTTACCAGACCTGATGCGCGCCGACCCAATGACTGGGCGCTTGGAAAGTCCGCGACGAAAGCCTGTGCCTCATCTGCGGTCAGCCGGTGCGCCGCGTCCAAAGCCGTTGCGTGGCCGATCTCATCCTAAGGTTTGCCAAAATACAGCTTGCATTGTGTACTGAATGGTTCCATATTGCAGGCATGGTGAAACGCAATCAAACGCATGTGTCCGTCGGTCGTCCACGTGAATTCGAACTCGATGAAGCCGTTCGGAAGGCGATGGATGTGTTTTGGCGCCGTGGATATCACGACGCATCACTTCCAGACCTGCTGGACGGTATGGAGCTTTCCAGAGGAAGCTTTTACAAGGCTTTTGTCGATAAGCGGGGCATCTATCTGCGTGCCCTCGACACCTATATCGACGACGCGGTCCGATCGGTCGGTGAAACGCTGCATTCCAATCCGTCGCCCAAGGCAGCAATTCGCGAAGCATTTTCGCAGCAGGTGGACCAAACATCCGACGTGGAAGGCCTGCGTGGTTGCTTTGCTGTTTTCGCAGCTGTCGAGATGCTTCCGCAGGATAGGGAAGTTGCGCCTCGCATCTCCCGCCTTTTTCGGCGCCTGCAGGATCTTTATGCCGCCGCGATCATCAGGGCTCAGGCCTTGGGCGAAATCGATCCCGGTCTGGACGAACGGACCCTTGCAAGGTTCCTCGTGTGTCAGATCCAGGGCATGCGTGTGCTGGCCAAGGCGGGAGCCGATCGCGAGCAGACGCGGGCCATGGTCGATCTGGCGCTAAAAGCGCTTGGCTGAGTGTAATTTGGAACCAAATGGTTCCAATATGCAACTGTAGAGGCTGCCTTGGCGGCATCCGTGTGAACAGGGAGAAAGATTGTGAACGATTCCCGTGCCTTTGAGGCTGACCTCGATCCGCGCAGATGGACCGCGTTGGTCATTTTACTGGCAGGTGCTTTCCTGCCGCCGCTGGATTTCTTTATTGTCAACGTGGCGCTGCCATCAATCCGCGAGGATCTTAAGGCCTCAGCATCGACGATGCAGCTCATTATTTCTGGTTATGCCACGAGCTATGCCGTTATGCTGATAACAGGCGGTAGACTTGGCGATCTTTATGGGCGTCGGAATGTTTTTCTGTCCGGCATGGTGGGGTTCGCCCTCGCCTCCGCCTTATGCGGGTTCGCGTGGTCGCCATCGGCACTGATCATCGGCCGGATCCTGCAGGGATTTTCCGCAGCCGTCATGGCGCCTCAGGCATTGGCGTCGATCAATGCCATCTTTCCCAATCACGAGAAATCGAAAGCACTAAGCTTTTATGCCCTGACCTTCGGCTTGGCATCGATGGCTGGCCTTTTTCTCGGAGGAGCGTTGATTGCGCTCAACATCCTCGGCCTTGGATGGCGAGCGATCTTCCTCATCAACCTTCCTGTCATCGCGATCGCCGCGCCCGCCGCTGTCATCTTTTTGCGCGAGACGCGATCGGAACACCCAAGCAGACTGGATCTTAAAGGAGCGTTCGTCATTGCACTTGCGCTTTTCGCACTGATCGCGCCGCTAATCGAAGGGCGAGAGCAGGGCTGGCCGATCTGGTCAATCCTTCTTTTTGCCGTCTCTTTCCCACTTCTTTGGCTGTTTTGGCGCTATGAGGCGAGCCTGGAGGCAAAAGGTGGCGATCCGATCCTTTCTCCGAGCTTGCTCCAGGTTGCCGGATTGGTGCGCGGGCTTGTCGCCGCCCTCTTTTTCTACGCACTTGCGGCGTTTTGGCTTATCTTTTCGGTCTATGAGCAGAGCGGTCTAGGCCGTACGGCTTTCGAGGCGGGGCTTGCGATCCTTCCTGCAGCACTCGGCTTTGTTCTTGGGCCTTTCGCCAGTGAGCGCGCCCTTGCTATCTTCGGACGATATTCGGCGGCTGTTGGCATGGGTTTGCAAGCCGTTGGGCTGTTCATGACAGCAGCCTTAATCTTAAGTCAGCACGCTCAATTCCTGTTTGCGGCGCTCTTTTTCATTGGGATGGGGCAAGGGATTGCGCTTCCAAATCTTTTGAAAAGCGTCGTGCAAAGGGTTGGCAGAACTCAGTCCGGGTTGGCCTCCGGACTTGTCAATTCAATGCTTCAGATCGGCGGCGCTTTCGCAGCTGCCGTGATCGGCGGATTGTTCTTTGCGATTTTGGGGCCTGCAACTGACCTGCAATCCATTGGCAGAGCATACAGCGTGGCAGCCAGCGTCATCGCAATCTGTCTGCTGATTGCAGGATGGCTCTCGGCCGGCCTCGCATCCGAGAGCAAGCTTCAGCGTTGAGTTGATTTGAATGGATATAGCGAAGGGTCGGCGTGATGGCCGCGTGAAACCTGCGACCGTACCAGTCTATCGGCTTCAGACAGCTCTAAAGTCATGAAGCGAAACAGGACGATTTTTCAAAGGAGAACCTCTATGAACGACATTTCCGACCTGCCTCTCGCAGGCAAACACGCGCTCGTGACTGGTGGAGCACGTGGTATCGGTGCGGCCATTGCACTTAAGCTCGCCGAGGATGGGGCCGACGTCGCAATTACCTATGAGAAATCGGCCGGGAAAGCTGAAGCGCTCGTTTCGAAGATCAGCGCCATGGGCCGCAGAGCGATTGGCCTTCAGGCTGATGCAGCGAGCCAAGGCGCGGCCATAGCTACCGTGGCGCGAACGGTTGCTGAACTCGGCGGACTTGATATCCTGATCAACAACGCTGGCGTCCTTTTCAAGGGACAGTTTGCTGATCAGCCCCTCGAGGAAATAGATTTGCAGCTGAACGTCAACCTGCGCGGTGTCTTCCTGATCACGCAGGCGGCACTAAAATACATCCCTGACGGTGGTCGCATCATCAGTACCGGAAGCAATGCAGGCCTTGCGGTCCCATTTCCTGGCATTGCAGTCTATGCCGCGACAAAGTCTGCGCTGGAGAGCTTCACGCGTGGTCTCGCGCGCGAACTTGGGCCCAGAAAGATCACGGTTAATTTGGTCAGGCCGGGCCCGATCGATACCGACATGAACCCTGCGGATGGGGCTCTTGCCCCTGCTATCCTGCCGAGCCTGTCGATTGCTCGATATGGCACAGCCGAGGAAGTCGCAGCCGCCGTCGCGTTCCTCGCTGGGCCGAGCGCAGCTTACATTACCGGCTCAGGGATTCTGGTCGACGGCGGCATTGCTGCCTGATCGTCAGTGACCGCCATGACCTGTCACCTCGAGCTTAAAATTACACTCAATCGGAGGCTATCAGAGCAAGCGATCGTGAAGCGGCATGACGGCGAACTCCCGGCCCCGGGGCTGTAGCTCGCCGCCAAGAAATCTAGGCTCTTCAAAAACGCAACGTCGTGCGCTGTGTTGTCGAGTTTCGCCAATGACCGGCTACGGTTCGATCTTGACGGCATGAATGGACATTGTTTCAGTTCGAGCGCCACTCCGGCTGTCATGGACTGCGACTGGAACAGGGAAAAACAACGTGAAGACGATCGGTATACTTGGCGGCATGTCCGCGGCCTCGACCCAGATCTACTATCGTGAACTATGCAGGCTGACCCGCGAAAATCTGGGAGGACTTCATTCTCCCGAGCTTCTGATCCGATCTGTCGATTTCGATGAGATCGAAAAATTGCAGGCATCGGCCGAATGGGACAGGGCAGCGAAAATTCTGAAAGAAAAAGCCGTAGCTCTCGAGCGTGGCGGTGCAGACCTTCTTATCATGGCGACGAATACAATGCACAAGGTGGCCGACGAACTTAGAGGGGCGCTGTCGATACCGTTCATACACATCGCCGATGCAACGGCGGCAGCTATCCTTGAAGCCGGTTTTCAGAAACCTGGGTTGATGGCCACCGCTTTTACCATGGAACAGGCATTTTATATCGAGCGCCTAGCAGCACGTGGATTGTCGCCAGCCATTCCTGGGGTCGATGATCGAGCGGAAACCCACCGCATCATCTATGATGAACTTTGTCGCGATATTGTCCGCGACGATAGCCGCTTGACCTTTGAGTTGATTGCGCAGCGATTGATCGATCAAGGCTGCGACTGCCTCATCCTTGGCTGCACAGAGGTCGGTATGCTTCTCAACCAGGATAATGTTGGCGTAGAGGTCTTCGATACAACTCTAATCCACTGCAAAGCCGCGCTTGAGGCCGCCTTGCAGTGACTTTCGTTGCTATCCGCCGTCGGCCTTAGCCAATCCTGCAGAGCACATGAAGGCAGTTCTTGCTGGTTCAATCGCATCAATTTGGGGCGAGCTTCTCGTTTCGAAGTGAGGCGGTTAAAGGGGACGAGAATTTTCGCCCTGTGGTCTCAGAAGAGTTACGGGCCTTGTATACGCCCCCATTTCGAGTAGCCGATCCAAAACATTCTGGAATTTCTTCTTGACGAACATCCTACTAGAAGGTAGGTAATGCATATGAGCAATTTTTCGAATACCTCAGACGATATCCTGGCTTCCGCACGGACCCTGATTATGAACGTTGGCTATAACGGTTTTAGCTATGCGGACATTTCGGAGGTGGTGGGAATCCGAAAGGCAAGCATTCATCATCACTTCCCCAGCAAGGTCGATTTGGTGCGTGAGCTCGTCAAGCGCTATCGCGAAGATGGTCAGGCAAGCGTTACGATCCTCGAACAAAATGTCCCGAACGCCCTCGACATCCTCAAGGTCTATGCCAACCACTGGTCCAAGTGTATTGAGGATGCCAGCAGGCCTTATTGTGTATGCGCCCTTCTTGCCAGCGAGCTGCCGTCTCTGCCGCCTGAAGTCGCAGCCGAGGTTAGGGGCTTCTTCCGTTTTATCTCATCATGGCTGACTTCAGTCATGGAGCGTGGCGCCGGACAAGGTGTTTTGCGGCTCGATAGTGAGCCCGAGGTCGAGGCTGAAGCATTTCTAGCCACTGTTTACGGCGCCATGCTTTCGGCCAGGGCCTATGGCAAACCTGATATATTTGGGACCATCCTTGCGCCAACCCTTCAGCGGTTGACCCCAGTCGTCTCCCACTAATCCCGCAGTAGGAAGCCTACGCGGGCAATATCGCACTTCGCGAAGCTACCAACTAGTAGGAAGAATCATGAAAACTTTTCTGCTCATTAAAGTCCTGGGACTGACCAGCATCGTCTCGGCGGCCATTTTATCCGCGCCGGCTTACGCCGAAGATAAGAAAGCCGTGCCCATCCATATCCGCGGCAGCATCGTCAGCTCTGCAGCTTCGAAACTGACAGTAAAAACACGTGAAGGCGAAACCGTCGATGTCGCGCTGGCAGCCGATTGGAAAGTAGCGGCCGTTGCCGATGCCAAGATCACCGACATCAAGCCGGGCGACTTCGTTGGTATTGCATCCTTGCCCAAAGCGGGCGGGGGCGATGGCGCCCTCGAGGTTCTGATTTTCCCGCCTGCGATGAAGGGCACAGGTGAGGGAAGCTATGGCTGGGATCTTAAGCCGGAGAGCAGCATGACCAATGCGACGGTCGCGGATGCTGTCAAAGATGTCGATGGTCGCACCGTCACCGTCACCTATCATGGAAAGGAAAAGAAGATTGCGATTCCAGATGGAACGCCCGTGGTGACGATTGCTGCGGCGAGCAAGGATGACCTCGTTTCAGGTGCCGTTGTCTTTATAACTGCCGAAAAGTCCGCAACAGGCTCCATCGCCCATCAGGTGGTCGTTGGCAAGAATGGCGTGGTTCCCCCCATGTAAGCCACGCCGTCCCCGGCCGGTGCCGCCCCCATTGCCCCGGCCGGGGACCTCCGACCGATGCTGGATCCCTGTATCCATGAGATGTCGAAGACGAAAGATGCTGAGATGAGCAAAACCATTTCCTATGCCAATGCCCGAAACTCTCGAAAAATCTTTATCCGTCGCCATTCAGTGGTGACGCGGTTCACGCATTGGTTGAACGTGCTTTACTTGAGTTTTCTCCTTTTAAGCGGACTGCAGATATTTAATGCCCATCCCGAGCTTTACTGGGGCCAATATGGCGCCAACGGCGATGCTGCCGTGCTGACAATTGGCTCGAAGGAAGAAGGCGGCAAGCTTAGGGGATTCGTCGATGTCGCGGGACTAGAATTACCAACCACCGGCGTCCTTGGTATTTCCGATGTCGATGGAGAGCCGAGTGTACGCGCTTTCCCCTCCTGGGCAACAATCCCATCCTTTCAGGATCTAGCCGCCGGACGGCGCTGGCATTTCTTTTTTGCCTGGCTCTTTGTCATCAACGGCATTGTCTACTTGGGATTCAGTTTGCTGAGTGGCCATTTCAGGCGAGACCTTGCTCCAAAGGCGCACGAGCTTTCGCCGCGTCATCTCGGCCAGGAGGTCCTCAACCACGCTCGTCTGAGATTTCCCGAAGGCGAAGAAGCCAGGCATTACAACGCGCTTCAAAAGCTAACCTATCTCTTGGTCATTGTCGTTCTTTTGCCCTTGATGGTCCTGACAGGACTGACGATGTCGCCAGGCGTTGACGCGGCTCTGCCGAGCCTCGTCGAAATTTTCGGCGGACGCCAGTCCGCGCGCACCATTCATTTCATGACAGCTTCAGCGCTCGTGATCTTCGTCGTCGTGCATGTCGTGATGGTGGTGCTGTCAGGGACCTGGAACAATATCCGATCAATGATAACCGGGCTTTATGCCATCCGTGACGAAGGACCGAATGCATGAGCACGTCCCTTACCCGACGTCGCTTTCTAATCGGCGGCACACTTGGCGCCAGCGCCTTGACCCTTTCTGGATGCGACCTGTTGGACCAAAATGCTGATGTAAGCACTATCCTTCGTTCGGCCGAGCATCTGACGATGAAAACCCAAAGACTACTTCAGGGGCGCGACGCTCTGGCACGCGAGTTTGAGGAAAAAGACATATCTCCCTCCTTTCGGGTCAACGGCACGAGTGCCCCTGATAGCGAAGAATATGCGCAGTTATTGGAAGGCAAGTTCGAGCGCTGGAGATTGAAGATCGACGGATTGGTCGATCGACCCCAAGAATTTTCACTTGCCGATCTCAAGGCGCTTCCATCCCGAACGCAGATCACCCGCCATGACTGTGTGGAGGGCTGGAGTGCCATCGGGAAGTGGACCGGCGTTCCGCTCGCCCGCCTCCTGCGTTCGACCGGGATCAAGCCGACGGCGCGTTATGTTGTGCTGCACTGCGCCGACGAGCTCGAAAAGACACTCGATGGAAGCGGCCGCTACTACGAGAGCATCGATCTCATCGATGCGTTTCATCCCCAAACGATCCTCGCTTACCAGATGAACGGCAAGGACCTCAGCGTCGGTCATGGCGCTCCCTTGCGGCTGAGGGTCGAGCGGCAGCTTGGTTACAAGCAGGCGAAATACATCATGCGCATCGAACTCGTTGACAGCTTCGCCGGTCTTTGGGGCGGAAACGGAGGATATTGGGAGGACCGAGGCTACGAGTGGTATGCCGGCATTTGATACGTTCAACCAGTAGACCGAAAGATGACAGCTCATGACGAGAGGCAAAGTTCACGAGATAAGCCCGGTCTCCGCTACAGCCTCGGCACGACGGGTCGACGTCGGCCAGACGAACTCCATCCTGTCGGATCCTGACGGGCGATGGATCGCCAAGCGGCAAGGCGCAATCAACGAGGCGTTCGAGAAACGCGGATGCTCACAAAACAGCAAGCCCGTCGGCGCAAAAGATCGTGTCCCGCGCAATCCCGCAGGATGATGCATGCGCAAAAGTCTCAGGCGAAAGCGATGGAATCGGCCGCTTCGCCTGGGACGATACGACCCCTTTTGGAAGGCACATTTGCTTCTTGTGAGCAGCCTTCGATGAAATTCACCAACCTGAAAAGTGAAAGACGACAATGATTCATCAACAGAAGGCCAATGCCACACGAGGCGGTGAACAATGGCTCAAGCAATATTACTATACCCGTGCAGCATTCTCCGTGCTTTGGGTGACGGCAGCATTTACCGTCGGACAGCGTTCGTTTGCAGTCGCTGCCACACTGCTGATCCTCTATCCCGCTTGGGATGCACTCGCAAACCTTGTCGATGCAGCTAGGAGCGGTGGCTTGGCAGCGAACCGCAGCCAAGCGATCAATGTAACGGCAAGCTCGTTCATGACGATTGTCGTCATCTTGGCGCTGATGATGAGCATGAATTGGGTACTCGCTGCTTTCGGCTTATGGGCGATATTTTCAGGGCTTCTGCAGCTTGGAACGGCTGTGCGGCGCTGGAAAACGAGTGGGGGTCAGTGGGCGATGATCTTAAGCGGTGGCCAATCTGCATTAGCGGGCGCTCTTTTCATCTTTCAAGCGCGTATGCCGCAGGAGCCGTCGATCGCAACCGTCGCGGGCTACGCAGGCGTCGGCGCTTTTTACTTCGCGCTCTCGGCAGTTTGGCTGAGTGTTTCACTTTCGCGTCGCAAGATGCAGAGCGCAGAACGGTGGGGTGGCGACGCCCGGCCATGAATGCGCATCGCGCTTCCCATGCGAAAGCCGGCATGATGGAAAGTGCATTTCTATTTCCGACATTCCATTCCTGCAGGCCCAGATGAGCCTCATAGCACCTGGAAGATAATCAAATGACGACCCACAATGCGGCAGGACAACTTGCGTCCTATCGGAAGACCATCGACAACCTCGACGCGGCTCTTCTTCACATCCTGGCCGAACGCTTTCGCTGTACCGAGCAAATTGGCCGCTTGAAAGCCGAACAGGCAATGCCGGCGACAGACAGCGAGCGCGAGCAACGTCAAATGGATCGACTAAGGACTGTCGCCGATGAGCTTGGTCTCAGTCAGCACTTCGTCGAAAATCTGATGACGCTCATCGTGACGACTGTGGTGGAACGACACAAGGAGATTGCCAGAAGGGGATAGAAGGCTCGCGGATGTTCAGCCAGCTTCATCACCTCCGGCTTTCTCATCTTGAGGTTACCTGCGCGAGATGGTCCGATACGGTAGAAATGAAGGCCCGAAGCCTCTGAAGACGCCGGAGGTCTCGGTGATATCCCATCCAAATGTCTCGCGCGGGCGGTGCCTTGGGCAGGTCCACTTTGCGAATACCCTGGATCTGATCACCGACTACGCGCGGCAGGACCGCAATCCCGACGCCATGCCGACACATTCGCCCTTGAACGTGACGGTTGTTTGATCGAAGCACTGGTCTTGCATTGGGGAAACTCTCGATAAGCCAAGCAATGTCCGGGAACTGGCCAGTTGAGGTGTCGTGGGTGATCAAGCGAAAACCAGTTCCGTCGCCATATTGGGGATCCGATGATTCCTCGCCAATGTAGACACCGTATTCCAGTCTGAAGAGACGGCGCTGAACGACGTCGGCTGTGTTGAAGGGGACGATGCGAAAGGCGACGTCCGCCTCCCTCTGGGCCAGATTGAACAGACGTGTGCCGGTCAAGATCTCCACATCAACATTGGGGTAGGCCTTAGAAAAATTGGCAAGGATGGGAGGCAGTACATAGGCGCCGAACCAGTCCGCTGACGAGATGCGCAGACTGCCTTTGAGGTTTTGTTCCTGCCCCGCAAGCCGGCGTTCCATTGCCAGCGCGCCTTCCTCCATCTGCTCCGCCAGCGCAATGATCCCGTGGCCCTCCTCGGTTAAGACGAGGCCATCTGATGTTCGCTGGAAGAGAACGTGACCAATAGATTGCTCAAGCGCGCGCAGGCGCCTTCCAACCGTTGGATGGCTGGTCTGAAGAGAACGCGCAGCACCGCCGAGCGTGCCGGATCGGGCGACAGCGAGAAAGATTTTGACGTCACTCCACTCCATGGGAGATCCCTTACACAAATGAACGCCGAGAGTACATTAATGTCAGTTAACGAACAAATCTAATCAACCTAAATTCCTTCCTAGATGAGATTTATCCTTCTTCCAAAAGCGCGGCTTAGCGGGCTGCCGCTCGGGGCGAAGGGAGCCTCACTATGGCATTCACTGAAAGCAACTCGGAGACAAAGTCATGAAAACCTGGCTCATCACAGGCTGCTCAAGCGGCTTCGGACGGCGGCTCGCGCGCGCTGCAGCTGAGCGCGGCGATCAGGTCATCGCCACAGCGCGCAATGTCAAAACAATCGAAGAGATGGCTGAGCCTTTTGGTGGTCGTATGATCACATTGCCGCTCGATGTGACGGATGTTGTCGCAGTCAAAGCGGTGGTCGCAAAGGCGACCGAAGCATTTGGCGGGTTTGACGTGCTTGTCAACAACGCCGGCTACGGCCTATTCGGCGCGATAGAGGAAGGCACAGCAGACGAATATCGACCGATGTTCGAGGTGAACGTCTTTGGTCTGATCGAAACCACGAAAGCTGCCCTGCCGGTCTTGCGGCGAACGGGCGGAACGATCGTCAACATGTCGTCCGGTGCAGGCATCGCAGGCAGCGGCGGTGGTGGTTATTACAACGCCGCCAAGTTCGCCGTGGAAGGCATCTCGGAAGCACTCGCCGGCGAGTTGAAGCCGTTTGGCATCCGCGTTCTGATCGTCGAACCAGGACCATTTCGCACCGATTTCCTTGGGCGATCGATAACCATGGTGGCCAACGAGATGCCGGAATATGCCGCGAGCTCTCGTCGGCACTACCGCGAAACCAACAATGGCCATCAGGCCGGTGATCCCGACAAGGCAATCGCGGTGATCCTGCAAGCGGTCGATGCCGATGACGCCCCGCTTCATCTTCCGCTCGGGGCTGCGGCTCATGCGATCGCTGAGCGAAAACTGGCTTCCTTCCGCAGCGATATCGACGCTTGGCGCGACATCACGATCGCTACTGATTTCGATCAGCCCTGAGCCGATAGCTAGCTTTGCTTAAAATCAAAATTGGCAGGAAAGAGATCATGATCCCAAGCTTGGAAGGGTTCACCCAACACTTGTTGCCGGTGAACGGCATCAAGATCAACGCCGTCGCTGGAGGATCAGGCCCACCGATCCTCCTCCTCCACGGTTGGCCCGAAACATGGTGGGAATGGCACCACGTGATGCCCTTGCTGGCCGGGCATTTTAGCGTGGTAGCGATTGATCTTCGCGGCGCCGGATTTTCCGACTGCCCGCTTGATGGCTATGAAAAGGCGACGATGGCCCGCGACGCGCATGAGGTCATGATTGCCCTTGGGCACCAACGCTACGCCGTTTGCGGTCATGACATCGGCGGCATGGTGGCGCTGCCGCAGGCTGCCCTTTATCGGGAGGCTGTCACGCATCTCGCCGTCCTCGACGTTCCTCTCCCTGGCTGGACGCAGTGGGAGGCAACAACCGCTAAGATCTGGCACTTTGCCTTCCACGCGAACCGCGATCTACCGGAGCGGCTGATTTATGGCCGGGAGTATGACTATGTCTCAGCCTTCATGGCGGAGCGGTTTTACGATCACAGTAGCTTTGACCCGGCAGATATCGAAATTTACGCCAAGGCGATGGCACTTCCCGGCCGCACGCGCGGCGGCATGGAATGGTACCGCACCTTGACAACCGACCATGCGGCCGCACTCGAATATAAAAAACAACCGCTGGGCATACCGGTTCTGGGTCTTGGCGGCGAGCAGCGCTTCGGCGCCCACATGGTCCCGATGCTTCAAGAGTTCGCCAGCAATGTAAGGGGCGGCTCAATTGCGCGGTGCAGCCACTATGTGGCGGACGAAAAGCCGCGTGAAGTCGCGGCAGCCCTGATCGATTTCCTCAAAGCCAGTTGAAACACTGCGATCCCGGCGCGCGTCGCTCGCATCTCTACCGTTCAATCAATCCAAAAAAGAAAGGGACTATCATGACCGCACCCGTCATTCGCGGTGTCAATCACATCGGCATTACGGTGCCCGACATCGAAGCTGCAAAATCATTTTTCGTGGACGCATTTGGTGGCGAGGTCATCTACCAGTCGTTCGGAACACAGGATCCGCCGCGGCAGGGCGCTGAATTCGAGCGTGCCACTGGCGCCTTCCCTGGAACGGTCGTGCGGGCGCAGGCCATGGTCAAGATCGGAACAGGCCCCGACATTGAGCTCTTTGAAATGCATGGGCCCGAACAAGCTCAGGCAGTTCGGGCGAGCGACTTCGGCATCGCGCACTTTGGCGTCTACACCGACGATATCGACGCCTCGGTTGCACGTTTTGAGAAAGCCGGTGGTACCGCTCTTTCGGCGCCGCGCGCTATTCCCTACGCAACCGAAAAAGGTCCTGGAAATAAGGTCTGCTACTGCCGCATGCCATGGGGCACGACCATCGAATTCATCACCACGCCGGACCGGATGGCCTACCACGACCAAACGGATCTGCGCAGGTGGCAGGACGAGGAATAAAAACGTGAGCTCTGAAAAGCATAAAGTCTCGCTGCAGCTTTTATCGCACCCGGTAAACGACCGCGGATAAGGGTTGGCTGGTCGCGTCCTCACCTCTTGCCCTAGCCTGCTGGCGGGGAAGCAATCGGCGCCTCTCCCAGATCCGTCATTTCCCGTACAGATTGCGCGGGCGCCGACAGATGGCGAACTGGCCATTGTTTAAGGCTTAGAGTCTCGCTGGCGAGATGAGATCTGGAACATCAAAAACAGAAACTCAGGGAATATTCAATTATGTCTATCGTAGATAAGCCAGCTTTTGGCCTTACGGCCGCGCTTTTGTCTTTCGTTGCTCTGACAGCTCCGGCGCTAGCGGCTACCCGCAACATCGTGCTTGTTCATGGCGCGCTTGTCGATGGTTCGGGCTGGCGCGGCGTTTACGACATACTGACCCGCGACGGGTATAAGGTCAGCATTGTTCAACAACCGCTGACAAGCCTAGATTGGGACGTCGCCGCCACGAAAAGTGTGCTCGATCGACAGGACGGTGATGTCGTTCTCGTCGGTCACAGCTATGGGGGCACTATTGTCACGCAGGCGGGTGACGATCCCAAGGTGAAAGCACTTGTCTATGTTGCGGCGCTGCAGCCAGAAAAGGGCGAGAGCACCGCACAATTGCTCCAATCCATGGCGTCACCGACCAATGATATCAAGCCGACAAAGGATGGCTTCCTACGGATCGACCCAGCGAAGTTCGCCGCTGATTTTGGCGCCGAGCTACCAAAGGATCAGGCTGAGTTCATGGCCTGGTCTCAAATGCCGGTCGCGGTCGCTGCCACGGAGGCAAAGGTAAAAGTTGCCGCCTGGCACGATAAGCCGAGCTACGCGATTGTCGCGACGGACGACATGACGATCAACCCCGAGCTTGAGCGCTGGATGTACAAGCGTGCTGGTTCAAAGGTGACGGAGGTAGCGGGCAGCCACGCAATCTACATCTCCCAGGCTGCCGCAGTTGCAAAGGTCATCGAGGACGCAGCCGAGGCAGCCAAGTAGCGCCGGCATGCATCCCGAATGCGGGGCTCGCCTGAATGAAGCCGTGAGCCGCTTCACGTTTAGGAGTGTGCCGCGGCAATTTGAGACATGTACCCGAGCTTGGGAAGAGACTGTCAAAATGTCGTTCTGAGGCCTTACGATGAAGAGCGGCATGCTCAGCGGTCGAGCAGGGGCTGAAACTTCTCGACTGCAACTGCGAACGCGCAGAAAGACGCCCTGCCAGGAGCAGAAAGATGCCCTGGCAGGAGAAGTGGTGGAGCATCGGAGATTGCGGCTCTTGATACTCTTTTGGTCATCGGTCGTGGAAACTGAGCGATGCCTGCTCCAGGGGCCCTTACAACCAGCAAACAGTGCGAGAATACATATGGATCGAGAGATCATCATACCCGACGACATGCAGGAAATCGTCAGCCGAGCAGGTTATGCGCCCGCGGTTAGAGTTGGTGACACAGTTTATGTGGTTGGCCAAGTTGGACGGACGAAGGAGCTCACGATCATCGATGATCCTTCAGAGCAATTCAGAGCGATGTGGGAGAACTTACGGATCGTCCTCGAAGCCGCGCACTGCACATTTGACGATATTGTCGAAATGACAAGCTATCACGTGGAAATGTCGAAGCATATGGATGTGTTCCGGACCGTTAAGAACGAGCTGTTTCCAAGGGGAACCTGTGCTTGGACTTGCATCGGTGTTTCAGAGCTCGCACACCAGGGACTTCTCGCGGAAGTTAAATGTATTGCCGTCAAGCGGTAGTGCCGACAATCGAAGCGGGCGATGTCACGTTTACTTCGCGGCTTGCCAATGTGCCCTTCCATGATGATGCGATCCTGGGGGTGGATGTATCGATCGACACGGCTACCGGCTTAGGCAACCGCGTTGCCGTCTTTCGCTTCCGGTCTGATCGTCGGGGGATTGAACGTCTTTGCTGGCTACGTCTTGTTGGGCACAAATACGACGAACGAGGTCCCTTCACTGCAATAACTGAAAGTGCAGATTGAGATCATTGGGCGCTTGTTCGGACAGGCGGTTCTTATGCCCCTCCAGAACAAAGCACGATGATACTTCGTGTTTGTCACCCCGCTCTGTGGAAAGGTCGGTGCAAAGTTTAGCGCCCGGCGACCTCAAGCATCAGCCGGCCTTCGGTACCCTCGTTCCCCGAGCCAACACCCGGCCGCCTTATCCTACAGGCGCTCGGTCGACACGCCGTCGGAAGAATTTTTAGCCAGCGCGGCGCATGCGCTGCGCGACATCATTCAGGTCATGTGCGCCGCTATTGGCGCGGAACCCGCGGATAAGATCGAGCAGGTCGCCGGTATCGTTCGCCAACACTTCCGCCGAGGCTGTCGTTTCTTCCGCCATGGCGGCATTCTGCTGCGTTGCGGTGTCAAGCTGGTTCATCGCTGAGGAGATCGTCCGAAGCGTCGTATCCTGCTCTTCTGCACTATGGGCAATCCGCGTCACGACGTTGTTGGCTGCGTCGATCTGTGTAGAGATGCGCTTTAGTGCCTCGCCAGCCTGCGCCACCAACTGAACGCCTTGCTCAACCTGGCCGCCGGAGCGGGAAATCTGGTCCTTAATCTGCTTGGCGGCGGCAGCGGACCGCTGCGCGAGTTCGCGCACTTCCTGCGCAACGACTGCAAAGCCTTTGCCGCTTTCCCCAGCGCGCGCAGCTTCAACGCCCGCATTAAGGGCCAGCAGGTTGGTCTGGAAGGCGATCTCGTCGATAACGCCAGTGACCTTGGCAATTTCTGCGGAGGATTGTTCGATGCCGCTCATTGCCGCAATGGCATTCTCAACGACGGTATCGCTCTGGCGCGCTTCGCTGCTGATGGCCTTGACCCTCTGGGCAGCTTCCTTTGCGCCCTCCGCAGTTTGGCGAACCGCCACCGTCAATTCGTCGATTGCTGCGGAGGTTTCTTCGAGGTTTGCCGCCTGACGCTCGGTACGCTGGGCAAGTTCGTTGGATGCACG
This sequence comes from Oryzifoliimicrobium ureilyticum, assembly GCF_037199735.1. Taxonomy (NCBI): domain Bacteria; kingdom Pseudomonadati; phylum Pseudomonadota; class Alphaproteobacteria; order Hyphomicrobiales; family Rhizobiaceae; genus Oryzifoliimicrobium; species Oryzifoliimicrobium ureilyticum. The sequence goes on from NZ_JBBBVQ010000016.1 coordinate 71,776, forward strand.
GCGTATCTCTTCCTTTGAGACACCAATATCGGAGCCTTTCAGGTTGACGCGGCTCATGGCCTGCTCAAGGCGCGCGAGGGCATCGTTGAAGTTGAAGCGCAGACCATCGTATTTGGGGCCCAGATCATTGCAACGGACCGTAAGATCTCCGACGGAAAGCTTCTCGAGCAAGGCGCCCAGGGTAGTGACCACATGCGCCTGCTCTTCGGCTTCTTGGCGCTGTGTCTCCAGATTGCGCTGTCGCTCGGCGTCGAGTTCACGGCTCTGTTCGCCCTGTCGCGCAAGCATCGTCTGACGCTCGCGGACCTTCTCCTGCAGCGCCTTGGTTGCACGCGCCATCTTGCCGACTTCATTACCCATGTCAGTGTGGGGGATGCTCAAGGTGACATCTTCGTCTGCCACAGCATTGAGTGCATCATGGATGGCATTGAGCGGACGTGAAATGCCACGGATGATGACATAGGCTGCAGCGATCGCCAGCAGGAACGCGAGGGCAGAGCCGCCGACGATCTTGATAATTGAATTGCGGATATCTTCTTTCAGATCATCCGTATAAAGCGCCGTAATGATGACGATCTGCCAGGGTTCGAAAACCTTGGCGTAGCTCGCCTTGGGGTAGCTGCGGTCATTCGGATCCTTGCCGGGTTTCGGGCCGAGGAACTCGACATAGCCGCCGCCGGCGCGGCCCAACCGAACGAGTTCGTCGCGGTAGGCATAACCATTGGCGTCCTTCACGCCTTTGTTGCTTTTTCCAACACTCGGCGAGGTGGGGTGAAAGACCAGCACGACATCGTAGTCGTATCCGTAGAAATAGCCGTCCGGATTGAAGCTCATCTTGTTCAGTTGGCCATAAGCCTGCTTTTTGGCTTCCTCTAGAGATAACCGGCCTTCTTCGACCCGTCCCTGGTAGTCCTTCAAAACGGAGATGGCTGTTTCTACGTGCGTGCGCAGCATTTCGTAGCGCTCGTGATAGATAGCTGCCGTCGAAGACCGTATCTGGAAAAATGTCAGACCTGCGAAGGTCGCGATCATGGCTCCAACCAGCAAAAACAGCTGGAGCGAAATTTTCATGTTCTTCATTGATGCGCACCGCTCGCTGAGTTGGCGTCGTCCACGTTTTAAACGAAGAACGCGGCCAACAAGTTCTGCGTCTCATACGCACCACCGAATGCTGCATGCATCCGGATGCTCAGTTTAGAGTTAAAATTTAAACAAAACCTCTATGGTAAAGATCGGCCGTGAGATAATGCGCGGCAAGTGGCATCGTTCGTCACTGACACGGCGCTCTCTTCCGTCGATGATGCTGAAGGTTGGTTTTCGATGAGCATCGGCCACGCGGCTTTCCACTGGAGTTGTCTTGAAACCTAGCTGGAGACCGCCCACCTGTAGCTTGCGCCTGCGGTTGGGCGCTCTACGGAGAAAATCATGCCGAACAACGAAACCATCGCCCTTGAGGGCGTCATACAGCACGTTTTTGCCCATCGTTTCACGATTTCGACAGATGACGGCAGCTTAATCCTAGCGGATCTCGGCCCTAAAGGGGCGGAGGTTTTTCCGCTTCAACAGGGGCTTTCGATATCAGTCGAGGGAGAGCGTCGACCTTCCGAGATTAAGGTTACGCGTATTTCTGCCGAGGGTCTGGAACCGGTGATGATTGAGCATAAGAAGCCGCACCACAAGTCGCGCGGCGTGCATCAATCGGACCTGGTAGATTTAGAGGTCGTAAAAGAAGCCTTGGAAGCCAAAGGCTGGTCAATCGTCGGTGAGGTGCGACGCAAACCAAAGCATTTTGAAATTCTTGCCCGGCGGAGCGGTGACGAACTTTCAGAGCTTCATGTCGATTTCTCAGGTGAGATATACAAGCAAAAGCCAGCAAAAGAACTCCAACTTGATGCAGGGCAGCGTCAGTGAGCGATAGGTCTATCAATTAAGACGTTTCATACCGAAAAATGAACTGCGCTTCGTAGACCCGTAACCAGATCTTTGAAGCGCAGTGCGTATATCATGACGTCTCTTGGGGCGGAGACTGCTCTAGCGTTGCTACGATCCTCGCGCCGCCAGCCTTTATTGGTGAACGCCGATCACAGCACTCTCTGTTCAGACACCCACCGTACCGTTGTCTTCCCCATCCCAATACGCGATGCGGTCCGCATGGACTTTCATGAGCACGATACCAGGCGTGTCGATGCCTTGAGGGAACCAGCGGTCCAAGTCCTTCGTCCAGTGCTGTTCGAACAATGACTTGTCCCTGATGAGCGTAGCCTTTCCTTCTATCGAAATGAAAATGCCTGGCTTGCCAAGCAGGCTCGGCGCCTCGGTGAACGATAATGTCACTCCCGGATCGCGTTCAATATCGGCCACCTTTCGCGTATCCTCATAAGAGAAGAACCAGCTATCGCCATCGTATTCGACGTCGCCGTTATTGCTCATGGGCCGGTTTGATATCTCGCCCTGCGATCCTTTGGTCGACATCATGCAGAAGTCGATCTTCTTAATCTTGGAAGCGATGTCGGACAGCGACATTTCGGACATGGTTTTCTCCGCGTTGGTGTCAGTGGTGAACTTCCGCCAACCCAGCAGGTTCCACGCGCAATATCGTGGAACACATGCAGGACGCATGCTGCTGTTGTTGACCTGCTCGGCCCCCCTCGGTGCAGTTGAGCGGGCAAGAACAGGCGACTTCTTATTGTCAGCCGTCGCAAGTGGAACAGGCCGAGGATGACGATCATATCCCAATTCGTCAATTCGATCCTTCCCGCGTACTGACCGCTCCCGCGCGCCGGTGCATCAATCGCCAAAGACTTGGCCCTCATGCCCATCTAAGCTATGCCTCAGCGGTCCTGGAAATCATCGTCCGAGGCGCCGTCGACGGGTAAATTTTTCGGACTTATCGCCGACGAGTTCAGGAAACAGGACGTCGCATCAGAGGTTGGAGGGACGTTTACCCCGTTAAGTCCCAGACGTCCTTTTGGTGTCCGTCGGCATACACAGTACTGCGCTCCTTGTCCTTGCAATTTCCTGTCTTAAATCCAACGAGCCGGCATGCGTGCGGGGTAGTATGATCGACACTGTGCTTCGTTTCGTCAGGATGCGCTCGCGAGCTGTTTTAGGGTCCTGGCTGGCGCCATCACCGACGATGTTATGCCGAGGGTGACGAGGGTTGAAGGGCCGAGCATCAGAGGGACGACGCAGCAACGATGAGGTATATGAGCCGTGACATATTGCTCGTGATTGCTGTCAGCATCCTGGCTACGTCGTGTTCGGATGGGTCACAGAAGCAGCAAAAAGCGCTGAACACGATCCTGTCGTGGACGGCGAGCGCGGAAATGATTGCCGAGGCGAGGGCGGGACGGATCGTCCCCGAGACTTACAGCGCTCTTGCTCTTGAGCGGTGCCAGGAGGAGGTAAGCGCTCTCTTGGCTGAGCTCGACGACAACGCCCGAAATGATGTGAAGGATATTCCCGTCCTTATTCATCAGGCGTCAGAGGCCGCAACCAAAGAGGATCGGGTGGGTGTGTCACAAAGACTGGAAGCACTGCGTCAACGCCGTGCGGAGATCAAAAACAGGATGCCGCGCGCATGAAGAAGCTCCTGCAGATCTCCCTTGGCATCGTCACCAGCGTGGGCGGCTTCCTCGAGACGGGCTTGATTGCAACCTCGGCGCAAGCGGGTGCCGCTTTCGGTTACAAGCTGATCTGGGCTGTTGTACTCGGAACGATCTGCTTGATCTTCCTTGTAGAGATGTCGGGCCGCTTTGCTATTGCCAGTCATCACACTATCGCCGACGGAATACGCGATCGTTTCGGCTCCAACATGTTCCTCGTCATGTTGGCTGTCACCTTTATTGTCAACCTGATGGTTTTGGCGGCTGAAATCGGCGGCGTTTCTCTGGCGCTCCAATTTATGACCGGCTGGAGTTTCCAATGGTGGGCATTGCCTGTTGCGGTCGCGGTCTGGCTACTTCTCTGGAATGGCACTTTCGGCATCATCGAAGACGGCGTGTCCTTTCTCGGCCTTCTCGCGCTGAGTTTCGTTGTGGCAACCTTCCTCATGGACCCGCTGTGGGGCGAGGTCGCGAAAGCCACTGTGCCGAGCCTGCCGGACAAAGATATTCTCCACTACGCGTTCATCGCAGTCGGTATCCTTGGCGCGGTTATCTCGCCCTATCTCTTCTTTTTCTATTCATCGGGCGCCATTGAGGACAAATGGGACAAGTCCTATTTCGGGATCAACAAAGCGATCGCAACGCTGGGCATGAGCTTTGGCGCAATCATTTCGGTTGCCATTATCGTGCTTTCCGCGATGATCTATCCAACGCATGGAATAGAAAGCATCGATGGCTACGAACAGATCGCTATGATATTGACGCCAGCCTTTGGAGGGTGGGGGCTCTACCTATTTTGTGGTTCGCTGATGATCACCTGTTTCGGCGCCGCACTGGAAGTGTCTCTGGCACAGTCGTACCTCGTGGCTCAGGGCTTTGGCTGGAACTGGTCCGAAAACGCCAAGCCGAAAAGTGATCCGGCCTTCAGCCTTGTCTACACCGCCTCGATCATCATCGCCGTGGTCCCGATCGCGCTTGGTCTTGATCCGCTGCAGGTCACGATCTTTTCGATGGCTGTGACGGCGGTTAGTCTGCCGTTCGGTGTGGTTCCGTTCATTTTTCTGATGAACGACCGGAAATATGTAGGCGAGCACGTCAATGGTTGGATCGGCAATACGGTCGTGTTGTTCGTTATCGGGCTGGCGTTCCTATTCGCTATCATAACGATACCATTACAGATCTGGGGAGGGTGATTTGCACCTGGTAAGAGACCTTCTCGACAAGCAACTGGTCGATAGCGAGGAGAGACCGATCGGCCGCGTGGATGGCATCGTCATCAATCTCAGCGAAAGGGGGCCGCCGCGTGTGACTGCGCTGGAAACTGGTTCAGGCGTTGTCCAGGATAGGTTCGGCCTGAGCACGTCGAAGCGACGCTTTAGAATTTCCTATGACAGAGTCCGTGATGTTGGCATCGATGTCGACGTCGACGTCGAGGTCGATCGAGACGCACTGCCAGTCGTCAGATGGCAGGAGTGGCTGCGCAAGAATGTCCTGCGTTGGATCCCTGGAGGCTCGTCATGAACGAAATCTTCGCTCAAAACATCATTGGCAAACGCGTCTTCGACAAGCAGGGGAAAGCCATCGGCCGCATCGAGGAGATCGTTGCGGAGCCCTCAGGCGGCGATCTTGTCATACGAGAATATCATATTGGTGCGTTCGCTCTGCTTGAGCGTTTTTCGGCCGCTGAGATCGGGCGTTCGATCCTCCGTGCGGTCGGTGCCGGATCCCATCCCACGCGTTCCATCCCATGGGAGATGCTCGACCTTAGCGAACCTGATCGCCCGACACTTCTTTGCGAGGTCAATGCGCTGAAAACGGCTGAATGACACTGTTTTAACCGCTCGCTCCGCCCAAGATCAGCCGGCTGATCCATCTTCAATCTCGCACGAGCATTTTTTTGGCTTGGCAAGCGTCATCAAACCACCCAATGCGAAAAAGAAGCATTTCGTAAAATAAAATCATGAGGCATCCGGGCTGTTCGATCCGTGCCAAGTCGCCGTCTTATGAAGGCCATGCAGTTTAAACCTCATGACAGCTATCGTAACAGCCTATTGCGGACTGAAGCTCTGATCCTTGAAAGCTCTTATGAGCAAGAGAATGCTTATGATCGTTGGTCCGGTTCTTGATGGATCGGGTCGACCCAATAGACCTCTTCCGGCTTCTCTACCGGGTCAACATCCGTAATATTGACAACAACAGCCTCGTTGTCGGATCGCACAAGGACGCATTCCAGAACGTTGTTCGGGTCTGCATTTATCTCTTGGTGTGGCACGAACGGAGGAACGAAAATGAAGTCACCCGGGCCAGCCTCGGCAACATATTCGAGATGGTCTCCCCAGCGCATGCGTGCTTTGCCCTTGATGACGAAGATCACGCTCTCCAGTTCGCCATGATGATGGACACCTGTTTTGGCATTCGGTTCGATGGCAACAGTTCCAGCCCAGATTTTCTGTGCGCCGACGCGAGCCTGATTGATGGCGGCTTGACGAAACATACCGGGTGTTTGCGCGGTATTGGCGTCGAGTTGATCTCCCTTTATCACACGCACACCATTGTGCCTCCAGCGGTCCTCACTCGAATGATCATGATCGTGACCCGACAAGCGATCCTCCCATATTGTCGATTTTATTAGAAACGAACGCTGCTTTCCGACTGCGGTGACAGAACAATGTCAGCTTGAAAGCCATAAAACTCCGTTGACCTCGCTGACGAGATCCACCACGCGCACGTTGGATCTTAGCGTACATGACCAGGATACTGATATGTGGCTCGGTTATGCAATGGGATTTACGCTTGCCGTGACGGGAAGGCGCGGAGATCATCAACCTCGAGCGCTATCTGTGGGTTATTGGACCCCATCTCTCGATTGATCTGCATTTTTTGCATAACTGCGCTGCACCAATGTCTATTTAATGAGCGAGCAGATTTGATATTGTCTGCGCATTGGATTGATGCACCTCCTCCCGCGTCGGTCCAGTATGCGGACGGCCTACTCCTCCTCCCAAGGTCGTTTGCGGGAACAGCAACACTCCTCCTCCCAGTTGCTGTTCGGTTCTTTTCGAAAAGCCTGCCGCACCTCCTCCCGCGGCAGGCTTTTTCGTTTTCGTCACACCGCTGCGCAGCGCTTTGTGAGGAAAGAACGGACTCGCGCTTTTGCGCCCCAGCCTAACACCAGCTCCGATACTCGGCTGCCTTCCCAGAACTGCGCCGATAAACACGTGCACGAGATTGGTCTAATCCCGATATCCACACTGCACTTATCTCTCAATACTGATCGGTGTGATGAAGGCGCCGGGAGACTGATTTGCTCCCTCCATCGCCGGTCAGATGGCCGCTCCCTGAGGTTTTTCTCGCGCTGGCCTTTCGCTCAAATCTGGCGAACGTGACGGCGCACAGTTCGTCTCTGACGGTCTACCTTTTGCATCCTTATTTCAGAATCCTGACTTTCATTTCCTGTGATCCGCTGCTTACGTATCCAAAATTCGAAGACGGCCTCTGTCTTGATAACGGTGGTATCACGAAAAATTAGGCCAGCGACTGTATCACGGTCACTGCGCTCACTCCTGGAGCGATTGCCACAATGACAGGCAATCACACTGCTGCAGTAGACATCTGAAGTTCGAGCTGCGGATGCCATTCGGCGTCCAGTTGCGGCGTCGGCGTAGCCGTCTCCAGCGCACTTTCAGTTTGTTGATCGCTGCCTCGAGCCTTTGCTATTGCCGGATCAAACCTGTTGCGGTACCGAACTTAGCAGTACACTCCCGGTGCACATTCACAAATCGCTTCCTGGGCGAAGCTAGATAGTCGCTGCCGCCCTAGGGCGCCATTCCGCCCTGGCACTTTCCATTCACAATTCTGGCTGATCCATGTCCTATCCGCATGCCTCTGTTTCGTCTCGTCTGATTTCCTGGCTGATCTGGCCTTGCATCTTCAGCGCCGGCCTGGCAGGCGCTGACTTCGCCTTCAAGTCATCGGCGCCACTCCTCTGGTTCAATCTTGTCTATCTCTGTGTAGTCGCCGTCATTGCTGTCTTCGAACGCCTCATGCCTTATGAGAAAACCTGGCTGGTCCAAGACGGTGAAGCCCTCAACGATATCGCACACACGCTGCTCAACAAGGGTGCCGTCCAGATAGCTGCGGCAATAGGCGCGCTCTTTCCCATGGTTGTTGCCACGGTTGCCCAGCCAGTATTCACCTCTCCGGTGCATTTGTGGCCAGATCATTGGCCGCTGATGGCCCAGGTGGTGCTCGGTCTCGTGATTGCAGAATTTGGCCTCTACATGGCGCATAGATTAGCACACGAGCATCTTTCCTTGTGGCGCTTCCATGCTTTGCATCATAGCGTCGAGCGGCTTTGGGTCATAAATACCGGTCGCTTCCATTTCGTCGACTCGCTCGTCAAGATTGCTCTGAGCCAAATCCCTCTGTACTTCATAGGGGCGCCGCTTGATGTGTTCCTTTGGATCGGCGCCGTGACGGCCTTCATTGGCCTGCTGACCCACTGTAATATCGCGGTGCGCACCGGCCCCCTTGACTGGATCTTCAGTACACCGCGCCTTCACCGCTGGCATCATTCGCGCGTGCTTGCCGAAGGCAATACCAATTATGGAGAAAACCTCGTCCTCTGGGACCAGCTGCTAGGGACCTACTACAACCCGCCCCGCCAATCCTCTACCGATATTGGAATCACCGGGCGCGTCGCTAGCGGCTTCTGGGGACAACTCGTGCAGCCTTTTTCAGTCAAGGGTTACAGGCAGATCATTGGACGCAAGCCGAATGAAATCAAAGCAAGCGTTCCTACCCCAGCATCGAAGGAGACTGCCTCGATTTCAATCCCAGCCGAAACCTACAGCGAGTGACGTCTTCGCCATAGGCCCGGCGCAGATTCCAGGAATGTGTCAGTGAGATGACGTTCCGGCGATCTTGAATGGGAGGCTCTTGCTGACGCGGTCCGAGATGTCATGAGCGCAGGACCGCCTTAAGGACGATCGGCGCACTATCACTGCTTCCGTCGCTGTACACAAAACTCAAGGAGACGATAATGATAGCGTTCAAGGACGAGATCTGAGAATATAAGATCCGTGACCGGCGGAATGCCACACGCTTCCGCAGCGGCAACAGTGACGTGACAGCCGTTGCCAGTATTTGCGAGGGCGCGGCGCTCGCTCCCTCGCAAACAAATATCGTGCGGCGGCAACCAAAACGTTGACCCTGCGCCGCACGTTAGAAATCAGCTAAATCTGCTCGCCAATGCGCTGAGGCCTTGGTGCCTCAACGATAGCAAGTTTCTGCGCTGCCCGATGGTCGGAGATTTTCGCAAAGATCGCCGCCGGGACGACAATTAAAGAACGGTGACGTTCTCTGCCTTGGACTTGCCGGTCTTACGATCCTGGCCAACGTCGTAGCTGACCTTCTGTCCGTCCTTCAATGCACCGCCGAAGCCAACGGCTGAGATATGAACGAATACATCGGGACCACCGTTGTCCGGGGTGATGAAGCCAAAGCCTTTGTCTTGGGCGAAGAATTTCACAGTGCCAGTTGCCATTATGTCCTCATTTTTCAGTACACGACGTCTTCGACTATCGCTCGCAGTCGTGAGCAGCACCTATGGCTGGCGATAGGCCCGCAGTCAACAGATACGATGTGCTATCACTCTTTATACCCGCCTGACAACCAATATCGATGAGACTGAATTCAACAGGAAATAGCCCGATTAATGGTTCAGGAGGACCCATTTGCACGACTTCCTGGAAAAATGTGCGCCGGAAATCTCAGAAAGACCCAATGAGGCCTGGATATAGAAAGCGTGCCTTGACGGGTTCTCCAACAGGTGACGACAACCTCGGACTCCCGCCTGACTCCTCCAACAATACATGTGTTGAGGCGAGTCAACGTCCATTATGAGAACGCTGTGTTTATAAACCTTGCCCCGCCGAACTGATGCAGTTTGAGGTAATCTCTTGTCCATCGAAAGGACCCGAGAATGAAGCGCGCACGTTCTATGGACAAGCAGGGTATTGGCCTTGTGAAGGAGCAAGAAGTTGGTGAGCCGGGCTCCGGCCGTTGCCCCCGACACGCCGCCAAGGATGCTAGCAGCAACAGATGTAAGTCCAGGCTTCGGGGAATGGACATTCCCGAGACCGACCGGCTGAAGATGCTGGAAGACGAAAACACGAAGCTAAGGCGGCTGTTTTCGGATGCGATGCTCGACAATGCCGCTTTGAAAGACCTCTTGAGCACAAATTGGTAATGCCTCAAGCAAACACTAGTCGCAGCGCGCTCCGTCGCTTTGGGCTAAGACTGCCTAGCATCGCCAACATAACTTGTTTGCCTGCATTTCCCTAAATGTCCTCTCTTCAGACGGTCACGTCCATGGCCGCTTGAATCTTATCGCTGTCGCTGACAGACAGATGGTCAAACAAGGTCGTGGCTTTGAAATCACACTTGGCCCGTTGTGAGTAATTGAGGCTTTTACCAGCTCATTTCTCGGACGTTAAGTTGAAGCAGTAAAGAAAAACTAAGTTCAAAGTCCAACCAGATCTTCATGAATTGCTGGCATTAGTCGAAACCGACACTAATCAGGCTTCCTCTATGGACCATTGGCACGAACTACTCCTGAACCTAGCCGTCGTCGCTATCGCGACCTCGGTTTGGACGCTGGGGCGTCAGCATACGCTTCGCTTTGGCGAGGACAGAAGTACGTTGGTATTCGGGTTAGTCATGTCCGTCGGCGTCCTTGGAACGATGGCCGTTCCCTTCCAATTCATTCCAGGCGTTTTTCTCGATGCGAGATACACGGTTCTGGCTATTGCTGGATACTTCGGCGGGCCTCTTGGTGTCGTGCTGCCCCTCCTAACGGCGCTTGCCCGTCGGCTTGCCATTGGCGGCACAGGCGTAACCGTAGCCATACCGCAGATCTTGATGGCGTCCTTAGGTGGCCTCGCTCTACATCGTTTGTCCAAACATCAAGGCCCGTCCCTCAAAGGGATCGCAATCCTCTCGCTTTGGGCGGCGCTCAGCGGTGTCATCGGTTTCTACTGCCGCTTTCATATATCTCGGTGGCTGCAGTTGACTGCAGACGTCACGGGGCCATTTGCGCTGATACTGTGCCTTGCCACCTTAGTTTCCGGTCTCGCAATCCTTCACGAATTCAGGCGTCAGAAGGTCACCCAGGAAAACCAGATGTATCGCGCAGTTATCGAGGCGCTCCCTGACTGCTTGAACGCCAAAGACCTAGATGGCCGTTTTGTCATCGCCAATCCCGCGACTGCCGAACTGATGGGCACTGAGCTCCGATTGCTGATAGGAAGAACCGATGTTGACTTCTACAGCGCTGATACGGCTCAAGTCTTTCGTGTTCCTGAGTTGGATGTTCTGTCCTCAGGGACACCGCTCACAATTGAGCAGAAGTTCGCTAGGAGAGATGGTGCGGAGACATGGCTCTCGACGTTGAAGGCACCTCTCTTCGACGACAGCGGGGAAACTATCGGCATCATCACCCACAACCGAGAGATCACCGCTCAAAAACAGTTGGAGCAAGAGCTGCAGAAGACGCAACGGCTGCTGACTGACGCGATCGAAAGCATGGTCGACGGACTGGCAATGTTTAATTCGCAGGGCGTTCTCGTTTTCCATAACCGGCGCTTCCATGAACTCTTTCCGCTGACGGCGGACGTCCGTGTTCCTGGCTCCAGTATCAGGGAGATCGTACGAGCAGCGTTGGATCGAAGCGAAGAAATAGCGCCCACCGCGGACAGGCAAGAGGTTGTCGAGCGGACCGCCACTATGCTGATGACGGCGGGCGACCGGCTGATCAGGCTCGCCGATGGACGAGCAATCGAAGCGCGCACGCGCCCTTCCGATAATGGCGGATCGATGATCATCTTCAGCGACGTCACGGTGCAGCGCAATCGCGAGACACAACTTGCCGAACTGAATGACCAACTGTCTAATCTTGCGGCGACGGACGCGCTGACCGGGCTTTTAAATCGCAGGGCGTTTGATGCCGCGCTTCAACGCGCTGCTGTCTCCAGGCCGCAGAAGCCGCTTTCGCTCGTGATGATTGACATCGACAGCTTCAAGGCCTTCAACGACGGCTACGGGCATTTAGAGGGCGACGCATGCCTGCAGAAGGTCGCGGCCATCATCAAGGAAGTTTTCAAGGCGGTAGGTGGTGCCATCGTCGCCCGCTATGGTGGCGAGGAATTTGCAGTCATTTTGCCGGCCACCAACCCTGACCGGGCTGTTTCCATAGCGACAACGGCCTGTGAAGCGGTTCGTGCCTGCGCAATCCGACATGATTTCTCCGAAAAGAAGGTGGTGACGGTCAGCATGGGCGTCGCATGCACGCAGACGGGGTCCGTCAACGAATTGCTGAAGTCTGCTGATGCCGCGCTCTATGCAGCCAAGGCAGCAGGACGGGACTGCGTCAGGAGTGGCTCTTGCGCGCTCTCAGAGCGTAGCGCCTGAGAACAAGGCATCCGCGAGGATACGGACTGTCACCAGGTCCTGTCGGGAACGTCAGTCTAGTCCGGTATCGGGAGCGCCAAGCTCTGCTCGGCATATGCAAGAGGCTTTCCTCATGCTGCGGTAATTGCGCGTGAGTAGGCGCCTGGCGGCATTCCCACATGCCGATGAAAGGCAACGCTAAAGGCGCTTGTTGATCCATAGCCGACGCGTTGAGCAATGTCCGCCATGGGTGTGCCCTCGCGGAGGAACTCTTTCGCTAGCGACATGCGCCAAGCCGTCGCATACTCCATCGGTGCAACACCGATTTCTTTGCGGAAGCGATCGAAGAACGTCGAACGAGACATGGCGGCGTCGCGCGCAAGCGTTTCCACCGTCATACTGCGAGCCGGATCTGCGTGGATCCGGCGCAAAGTCGGCGCCAGAAGCGGATCAGCCATTCCACGCAAAAGACCCGGGGGTGCCTTGGCACTTGCGGCCGATCGCAATGCGTCGATGAGCAGAACCTCAAGCAGCCGTTGAAGTACTATCTCGCGCGCAGCACGGTCAGCCCTTGTCTCCTCATTTATCATGCGAACCAAAGCCAAAAGTCGTTCTTCACCGTGGACATGGACGACTTCCGGCAGCAATGACACAAGAAGAGCCTTGTCATCCGAGCCAAACGTGCAATGGCCGACAAGTGCCTTGACTTCTGCCGGTGCTTCCGGCTCGCCCAAATGGAAGACACCAGGGCTGGTTTCAAGACGTTGAGCGAGCGCGCCGCGTGGTGGCGGCTCCATGCTGCTCATTGTGAAAGAGAAGATCTTCGGGACAAGGACGAAGTCGCCGGCAGCCAATGTCATAGGCTCACGACCTGCAATCGTCATCAGGCAGCGCCCTTCGACGATGGCACAATAGAATGGGCTTCCAAGCTCCGTCCGCTCAACCAGCCAGCGGCTTGCTCCCGTGACCAACTTGGAGATTGACAAGCTTGGTTTCAGCATGGAGACGGCTTCGGCGATCGGATCTGTCATATCTCGGACTTTTGCTAATCATATCTGGACATGCACTCATAGCAAGTCCGACGAGATTGATCCACCCTGGGTATGTTCAACATCAGGAGTTGGAAAATGCCAAAGGTCCTCATCACAGGTTGCTCGTCGGGTTTCGGTCTCGCTATTGCGCAAAAATTCCTCAACGGCGGCTGGGACGTTGTCGCGACCATGCGTGTACCGCGCAGTGATCTTTTTGCTGCGAACGCCAGGCTCGAAATCCTGCCGCTCGATGTCACAAGCGCTGACAGTATCGCCAAGGCGGTCCAAGCCGCAGGGCAAATCGATGCTTTGGTCAACAATGCCGGCGTCGGTATGCTCAACGTGCTCGAAGGCACGGAATTGTCGAAAATCCGCGAGCTTTTCGAGACAAATGTCTTCGGCGCGATGGCGACGACGAAAGCTGTGCTCCCGCAAATGCGGTCCCGTCGCTCGGGTGTCATCATCAACGTGAGCTCCGCTGTTACGCTGAGACCGCTTCCCGCGCTATCGCTCTACAGCGCCAGCAAGGCAGCGCTGAATGCATTCACAGAGAGCCTTGCCATCGAAGCGGCTCTGTTCGGCATCCGCGCCAAACTTGTTTTGCCGGGTTCGGCGCCGACCACAGAGTTCGGAAAGAATGCCGTTGCCCGCATGGGGAGGGAAATTCCAGAGCCGTACGAAGCCTTCGTCGGAGACTACTTAGCAAGATTGCGTTCCGGCACCGAAGTTACGACGGCAAGTGACGTCGCTGAGGCTGTTTGGCGTTCTGCGACAGAGATCAACACCCCGATGAAGATCCCAGCTGGCGCGGATGCGCAGAGCTGGTTCCGGGAGGCGGGCCATTCGCCTGCCTGAGCCCCAGCATCAACAAACCACTTTCAAAGGTCCAGACCATGAACAATCTGATCAATCTCGCAAAGCATATCCCCACACCTGACGCCTCTCTCACCGTGGCCTACACGCCAATCCGCCTTCCGATGCCCGGCCGCCAGCCCCTGGAGCTGCGTCTGACCGCGCCCGCCTCTGGTGGTGACCTGCCGATCATTTTGCTGTCGCATGGGTTCGGCCCATCCAATTACATCCCATCAAAGGATGGTTATGCACCACTCGCCCAGTTCTGGGCTGAGAGAGGGTTTGTCGTCATCCAGCCGACGCATGCGAGTTCGCGGGTCGGCGGCCTGCCGCCCGGTTCAGCCGGTGGACCATTCTTCTGGCGCCAGCGAGTCGAGGAGATGAAGGTGATCCTCGACCATTTGGCAGAAATCGAGCGGCAGGCGCCGGCCGTGGCTGGCCGGATGGATCATGCGCGCATCGCCGCAGTGGGCCATTCCTTGGGAGGCCACACCGTCGGGCTCCTGCTTGGGGCGCAACTGGACGGCGAGAGTTTCTCCGAACCTCGCATTTCGGCGGGCATTCTCCTAACAACGCCAGGACGGGGCGGCAAAGACATGAACCCGGAAAGTGCTGAACGTTTTCCGTTTTTCGACGTCGATTTCTCGACCCTAACGACGCAGAGCTTGGTCGTGTGCGGGGATATGGACAACCCGCGTTTTTCATCCCGCGGCCCTGAGTGGCATGCAGATGCATTTCATGATGCCCCAGGTGCCGCTGCGATGCTGACGATGCACGGCGTCGGGCACGGCCTTGGTGGAATTGCAGCTCTGGATGCCAAGGAAACAGAGACCGAAGCGCCCGATGTTCTGGAAGCGACGAGGCGTCTCACGCTTGCCTGGCTTCAGACGGCGCTTGGGCAAGACAAGGGCGCCTGGCCGAGAGTATGCTCCGTTCTTCAGAGCGAGGCCGGCTCGCTAGCGAGCGCGACAGAAAAGGCGCCCTGATCGCCGGGGCGACGGCCAGGAATGAAAGTCGAACTGCGCTGGCCGCTGTAAGTAGGTTTGTGTGAAGGCAAAATCGGCGGCCGAGCTCAGACGACGCAGGAGGTGCAAAGGCTTGCCGAAACGTCGCTTCCTGCTTCCTGCCTGAGCGTGCAAGGCTCGGCACTTAACCGAACGAGAGGGCGCCGCCGATAAGGACAGTCGAAGATGGCAAAAGCGGCATCGCCTCCATGACCGGCGTGAAAGGCTGTGGAGCATTTATTCCTATGATCGATGAGCAAATTGCACCATCAAGAGCATGTATGACCTACGCAAGGTGTTAGGCGCGTATTGCCGAGGCAGTTTCGCCTTACAAGGAGACGCTGTTCAGCCGTCCCGTTGAGCCCGTTCAAGGCTGATCAGCAGAAGCAAATGACCTTTCCGGTGCGAGAATCCCACTGGCCATCGCGCAGAAAGCCTCGATAGCCTTTGGAAGGACCGTTTCAGCATCATCGCTCGCTGCAACCCAAAGGGCCGCATTCAATGACGCGCCGCTTAACAAGCGGGCGGCAGCTTCGGCATCCAAAGGCTTTGTGATTCCCTTTTCGATCAGCTTCTCTACAGCTTGTTTCGTTACCTGGAGACAGTTGTCCTGGCTTGGCCATGTGGAAGGGTCACCGAGCACAGCGGGGCCATCTAGCAGAACAATACGCTGAACTTCGGGATCAAGCGCCATTTCAATATAAGCAATTCCTTCCCGGAGCAGACTTCTCCATTCATCAGGCTCGCAAGCGGCCCGTTCCTTTGCGCGGGCTGCCATTTCGGAATCGATTTGATTGACAACAGCGGCAAATAGCCCGCGTTTATCACCAAAGTTGTGGTACAGCGCGCCACGCGTAAGACCGGCCTGCGCCGTCAGATCATCCATGGCTGCATCCGCATATCCTTTGTCGGCGAATGCCTTGCGCGCCGCCGCAATGAGCTTCGCTCTATTTTCCTGCATTGTTTCCGAACGTTTTTTCGCCATGACAGCCTCGTTTTACATACGGAATGTATTTCAATTTGACATACGCAGCGTATGTGGATATTTAAGATACGCAACGTATCTGAAAATCGGAACTGGTGGAAGCTGCTACAGCGTCGACAGTGCGATGAAAGAGGAAGACAATGACCAAGCGCGAAGCAATTTTTCCTGCCAACAGGCACGCTCTTTATGAGCAGCACGGTTACTCAGCGGCAATTCAATCTGGTGACCTCCTATTTGTCTCCGGGCAGGTGGGAAGCAGGGAGGATGGTACGGCGGAGCCTGACTTTGCCGAGCAGGTGAAACGAGCGTTCGAGAACTTGAGCGCAACGCTGAAAGCTGCAGGCTGCACCTTCGAAGACATCGTGGATGTGACGACATTCCACACGGACCCGCAGAACCAGTTCGACACCTTGATGCCGATGAAGGAGGAGTTTTTCTCGGCGCGCCCATATCCGAACTGGACTGCCGTCGGGGTGACCTGGTTGGCTGGTTTCGATTTCGAGATCAAGGTCATCGCCCGCATACCGCAGACGGCTTAGCGCATTTACTGACGAGCCAGTCATGTTTTAAAGGAAACGTCATTATGCATTCACTCATCGTGATCGCGCATCCTGAGGCGAGTTCCTATACCCGTGCAGTTGCCGAGCAGGTGATCGCCGGCTTGAAGGAAGACCCGCAAAACACGTTCGAAATCGCCGACCTGACGGCCGAGAAATTCGACCCTCGCTATCAAGGCGCCGACTACCGGGCGTTCCGCGACTTGAACGCTCCGCCATCTGATGTCCTTGCCGAGCAGTCACGAATTGATCGCGCCGATCTTCTCCTCCTGATCTTCCCAGTCCACTGGTGGTCCATGCCAGCCATGCTCAAAGGATGGATCGACCGTGTGTTCACCAATGGATGGGCCTATAAGACCACTGATGGTGAAGAGACGATCGGTCTTCTCGGTCGCTTGGCCGTCCAAACGATTGCCATTGGCGGTGCAACGAAGCGAACCTACGATAAACGTGGATACGCCGAGGCGATCCGAACTCAGATTGACCAGGGCATCTTTGACTATGTCGGTGCCCGTATCGTCGGATCGGAGCTCTTGCTGCCGTTGGACGCCACATCATCGAAGTCAGGGCTTGAACGCGCTCGCGAGATTGGGGCAACTCTCAACTCAGCAGTCCCGGACGGAGCTGTTTGCTCGCCGCCTATAAGACAGGCCTATCGTCCATCGGCTGAATGATCTAAGGCACGATCGACATGCCCACAGTGTGCATTTCAAATGCTGAAAGGCTCATCCTCCGAAGTGGTAGATGTTTGTAAAACAGGTGTTATTGTTTTCCCTATCTTTTCTTAGTTCAGCGCCGCTTCTTCCTCTCCGGGCGCTGCTTCATGAAGGCGGCCTATCAGGTCCGCGAGGAAGGCTGAGGCGCTGATCGCGTGTTTTTTCACCGCAACCGATTGGGGAATCCTTGAGAAGGCGCCATCAAGGACTTTAAAGCCTTTCATCCGGTCTGCTGCGTTGTGTAAGAACTGACCAAGTCCAGCTGCCGCATCGCATTCTTGGCGGGCAAGGACGTCAAGGGCGGCCGATGGACTATCGACATGCAACACGCTCGCCTTTTTAAGATTTCGTTCCAGCTGCCTCGTATAAGCAGCGCTCCTTGCAGAAGCGATGCGGATCCCCTCGGTGTCGACTTCATCTGCTCTCTGAATGGCCAGTGCCTGTGGAACAAGGTAAGTGGCATCGACGGACGCGTAGGGAGGCGAAAAACTGAAGCGATCGGTTCTTGATGCGTCAGACGCGATGAAGCCGATATCCCATTCACCGGCATCGGCAGCGGAAAGGATATTCGCAGCAGACTCGTAACGTATGAAGGAGAGTTCCCGATCAAGTTCCTGCCCGATCCTCTTCGCGATCTCGACGCTCGGTCCCACCAAGGCGCCAGTGTTTTCGTCCCACCGGATCAACGCGGCGTTTGACATGTTGACGGCTGCCCTGATTGTTCCTGTCGCCGCTATTTCGAATCGGACCGCGTCCACAATCGTCATGCTATCTCTCCTGAGTGCGAAACCTCACCGCAAGTGCCTCCGATCCTCTGGCAAGTAGGGCAACATCGACACCAACCGCCGTAAAAAGCGTTCCCTTTTCTATGCAGCGAGCCGCAAAAGTCTCATCGGGTGTCAAAATTCCGGATGGCGTCCCAACAGCTTTCAATCGTTCGATGGCATGTTCGATGGCTGAAACGACATTGGGATGTCCGGGTTGGCCGGGATAACCGAGACTGGCGGCCAGGTCCGCAGGGCCAATGAAAATTCCATCCACGCCGTGAACGCCTGCAATGGCCTCGAGTTGATCGAGCGCCTCTCCTGTTTCGATCTGCAACAGCACGCAAATCTCCCGCTCGGCAGTCTGCGCGTAGTTCGGAACACGGCCGAAACGCGTGGCGCGAGTGAGGGCTGATACGCCTCGCATTCCAGCGGGTGGATAGCGCGTCGCAGCCACGGCTGCCTTCGCCTCCTGCTCACTTTGTATGTAGGGTATGAGAAGCGTCTGCACGCCGATATCGAGGAAGCGCTTGATCAATACCGGATCGTTGAAGGCCGGGCGAACAACAGGGGCGACGTCGTAGGGAGCGACGGCCTGCAACTGTGGCAGTACGCTCAGCACGTCACTCGGAGAGTGCTCAGTGTCGAAAAGCAGCCAATCGAAACCAGACGGCGCAACGATTTCGGCGGTATAGCTGCTTGGAAGGCCGCACCACAATCCGATTTGGCTTTGACCGGTCTTAAGCTTTTGCTTGAAGCGGTTGACTGGGAGTTTCATTGGTTCCTCACACAAATGACACGCCGATTGAACCGACGGGACCGTAATCGACCTGGATCACGTCGCCCTGGACAATATCCACCGGCCGCGTAAAAGAGCCGGCAAGCACGATCTGGCCCTTTTTCAGGCCACCTCCCACGGCATGGAGTTTATTGACCAGCCAGGCGATCCCTGCCGCTGGATGGCCCATGATCGCAGCAGAAACACCAGACTCTTCGATAATACCGTTCTTGGAAAGCGTTGCGCCGACCCAGCGAATGTCTATGTCCATGGGGCGAATAACGCGTCCACCTACGACGATCGCGCCGAAGGCTGCGTTATCGGCGATCGTGTCAGTGATCGCTCTCGGAACTTCGGTACGATAGTCTATGATCTCAAGAGCGGGGACCACGAATTCGGTTGCCCTCATGACGTCGTAGATCCGTGTGCCAGGCCCAACGAGGTCTTCACCCATTACGAAGGCGAGCTCCACTTCAAGGCGGGGCTTGATAAAGAGGTCCACCTTGATCTGAGCACCGTCGTTATAGAGCGCGTCATCAAGGATGACGCCATAATCAGGCTCGGTCATCTTGGATGCCATCTGCATAGCACGTGACGTCAGTCCGATTTTGTGCCCAACAATGCGCGCTCCCTTAGCCACCCGTGCGTCGGCCCATAGCGCTTGAATCTTGTAGGCATCTTCAAGCTCCAAGCCAGCATAGGCCTTGCTTGGTTGAACGATTGGCTTGCGATCGGTCTCCGCCTTTAAAAGGGCATTAGCCGCCTCTTGGCGTTGCTGTTCTGTGATCATGAGCTTGCTCTGTAAATTGGTTATTTGATTGGCGGGCGCGGTAGCACGGCTTCGCCGGGCTCCATGACGTAGGTATAGTCGAGTGAGAACCAGGGCCCATCGACATCAGGCGCGGAGGGATGCTGTTCATCGTGGCGGACAAACTTGCCTGTTAACGCAGCGGTCACGCCAAACTGGACATCGGAATCGATGTTTGGATCGCTCGGATCGAAGACTTGGGAAATCAGAGTCTTATAACCCTGCTTGAAGATCAGGGCGTGAAGATGTGCTGGTCGATACGGGTGACGCCCCTGCGCCTTCAGCAATCGACCAACGACGCCATCGGTTGGGATTGGGTATCCGACCATCTTCACTGTGCGGAACCAGAAGCGACCGTCAGCGTTCGTCGTGAACTTTCCGCGAAGGTTCATTTCAGCCTGATCGGGATCTTGATTTTCATAAAGTCCGACGGGAGAGGCATGCCAGACATCGACCTCGGCACCAGTGATGGGCCTTCCTGCGCGGTCAATAACCCTCGCATGAACAAAAAGTGGTGTGCCTGGGGTCTCTGAACGAATGATCGTGCCGCCGTTTTCGACCCGGGGGGAATTGAGGCGCCAGAAGGGCCCTAACAGGGACTGCGTTGTCTCGGTCTGGCCGCCGTCGCCGTTGTTCAGGAGGCAAACGAGCGAAGAAACGCCAAGAGATCCGGCTATCAAAACGAACTCGTTATGGCTGTCCGTTTGCAGTTGTCCGATCTCATTCAGGATCGCAGTAGCGTCGCGGAACTCGACTTCGGATAATTTTACTTCGCGCACAAAGGAATGAAGATGCTTCACCAGCGCGACAAGGATCTCGCGCAGCCGCGGATCAGTCGCTTGGTTCATGACAGAAAGAACGGCAGGCGTCAGCTCGCTTTCAGTTCTGATTACCATAAACCTGCCTCCCAGCAGCAACGACTTTCAACAATAATCGATTATGTGTCAAGCGGTGATCGTGCCGCTTCATGGTCCAATATCCGAAACTACCAGCGATCGACAGCCTAATGTGTTGAAAATATGAACTCCTAAGGCGAATGAAAAGACGTACGGCCTGTGAAGTGGGCTCTCATGCCCGCTAACATTGACAAAAATAATCGTTTATTTTATCCATCATCGAAAAATAGATGGCAACTTCCAAGGAGGAGGAATGAGCTCGAAGGCCACTGGCTCGCCGCAAACGGCAAACGAGGAGACGCCATCTGCGGCCTTTTCTGATGACGGTAAGAACACCATCGGGAGCCAATTGGCGTGGCGGCTTCGTGAGGCGATTATTTCTGGCGAGCTTGAAGCCGGCAGCAAGATCAACCTCGACAAGGCGCGCCGGACATTCAATGTCAGCCTGAGCCCACTAAGGGAGGGGCTTGCGCGGCTTATATCCGATGGCCTCGTCGAGTTTCAGGATAACCGAGGTTACCGCGTAGCTCCGATCTCACTCGCAAATTTGGAGGAAATCACGATGCTCCGCGAGGAGCTGGAAGTCTTCGCGTTGCGGGAATCTATGCGCATCGGCGACGTGGAGTGGGAGAGCAACATCATGCGCTCGCTGCATCGCCTCAACCGGACGGATCGAGATGCCTCACGACCTGAGACACTCGAGCAATGGGAGGCTCTGCATCGGGAATTCCATCTGACGCTCATTTCCGGTTGCGGCAAGCCGCTCCTCTTGCATTTCTGCGGCCTTTTGCTGAACCTCAACGATCGGTATCGCCGGGTCTTCCTTGTCAGGACGTCCGGAGACAGGAATGTTGGGCAAGAGCACAGCGAAATCGCGCAAGGCACGGTGGCACGAGACGTAGAATACGCCAGTGAAAAACTGAGGCAGCATATACATCGCACGGGGACAAATCTTCGAAATCATCTCGCGACGAAGGGGATCGTGTGATGGTCGGGTCTCCATCAAAGGCAGGCCGGCCAATCGGGGTCGCTCATTTTTCTGCTATTTCTCTCCCGCCATCCGATTTTGCCCGCGCCGCAGCGGCCGCCGGCTTTTCGAGAATAGGACTGAGACTACATCCTGCATTTCCCGGCGCCCCTTACTACGCGCTGCCGGTTGGTAGTTCTGCGGCGAAAGAATTGAAAGCCCTACTCAACGGTGAAGCCCTCGAGGTCTTCGATATCGAGTTTTTTGTCATCGACCCTTCTTTCGATGCCTCCTTGCTGGAACCCATACTGGCTGCGGCTGCCAACCTGGGCGCAAAGCGTCTCAGCGTGTGCGGAGATGATCCGGAACAAGATAGATTGCAGTCGAACTTCGCCGAATTCTGTCGTCTTGCAAGCCAATACGGCTTGGCAGTCGACATCGAGAATATGGGGTGGCGGACGGTCAAAACGTTTGATGACTGCGTGAAGCTCATAAACATGATCAGCGCGCCCAATGCAGGCGCGCTGGTCGATGCAGTGCACTTTTTCAGGAACGGTGGAACACTGAAGTCATTAAGCGCCGAGCCGGAGAAAGTCAGCCACGTCCAGTTGTGCGATGTCGCGGGACCTGCTCCGGCCACGGCTGAAGCCATGATCGCCGAGGCCCGCAGTCAACGACTTGCTCCCGGAGAAGGCCAGTTACCTTTGGGAGAACTGATGACAGTGGTAGGCGAGAGAGCATTGGTCTCGGTCGAAGTCCCTCTCGCAGGCTCGACGGATGTGGGGGAGCATCTGAAACGCTTGTTCCAAGGTGCATCACGAATTTTGACGCAGGACCATTGAACCGGCGACGGGACGAGAGAGCGTAAAGACGGTCAAACGCTCGCAGGTGGAGGAATGACCGTGTTTGATGCGGCACGTCAAGTCGCAGCAACGGCTTTGAAACCGTTCGGATCGGTTTTCGCGGATCTTTATGACTCTGACCCAAACTTCGCGTTCCAAGAGACGGCCTTTGCCTGATCCTGGAAGATCTCAAAAGGACAAATGCAAATGAGCATCATTTACGTTCTCAATGGACCGAACCTCAATCTTCTGGGCAAGCGCCAGCCACACATCTACGGGCACGAGACATTGGCTGATGTCGAGGCGGGCTGCCGCATGTTGGCACTGGAGCTTGGTCACGAGATTCGCTTTCATCAGAGCAACCGCGAGTATGAAATCATCGACTGGATCCATGAGGCGCGCGAGGATGGCGCAGGCATTGTCATCAATCCGGCAGCGTTTACGCACACGTCGCTGGCCATTCTGGATGCATTGAATACCTTTGAGGGGCCCGTCATCGAGATCCATATCTCCAACGTCCACAAGCGTGAGAGTTTTCGGCACCACTCGTTCGTATCGCACCGCGCCGATGGCGTTATCGCGGGACTTGGCACCGAAGGGTATCAGCTCGGTATCCGCAGGGTGGCGACGATGCTCAAGATTGAGAAAAAGGATAAGCAGGGATGACACAGCGGGTCAGACTGGCAGTTCTTGGAGCCGGGCTCATCGGCAAACGTCATATCCAGCATGTCTTGGCAGAGCCGTCGGCCGAGCTTGCAGCCGTCGTAGACCCAACGCCGGTTGGCGAAGCGATTGCAATTGAGGCTGGCGTTAGATGGTTTGCGAGTTTCGCCGATATGATGAGGTCGGAGCGCCCGGACGGTGTCATTATCGCAACGCCTAACCAGGTGCATGTCCAAAACGGGTTGGAAGCCGTAGAGGCCGGTGTTCCGGCGCTGATTGAAAAGCCGATCGCCGACGATATCGCGGCTGGCGAGACGCTCGTCAACTTGGCAGACGTTAAAGGCGTGCCACTCCTCACGGGCCATCATCGGCGACACAACCCGATGATACAAAAGGCAAAGGAGATTATCGACAGCGGCACGCTAGGTCGCCTCCTGGTCGTCAACGCCATGTTCTGGCTATTCAAGCCGGATGAGTATTTTGACGTGCCTTGGCGGCGCGAGAAAGGTGCGGGGCCCGTCTTTCTCAATCTTATCCATGACATCGACAATCTGCGCTTTCTTTGCGGCGATATAAGCGCGGTGCAGGCTTGCGAGTCCAGAGCGGTACGAGGTCACGCCGTTGAGGAGACCGCTGTCATTCTCCTAGAGTTCAAGAGCGGGGTTCTTGGCACGGCTTCCGTGTCGGATTCCGTTGTCGCTCCATGGAGTTGGGAAATGACCACGGGAGAGAACACCGCTTTTCCGAGAACCGAAGAGACGTGCTACATGCTTGGCGGAACACAGGGATCATTGGCTGTGCCCTCGCTTGAGGTCTGGAGAAATGCGCAGAAGCGAAGCTGGACAGAACCCTTCAAACGCGACACGGCGGTATTTCAAAACGAAGATCCGCTGGTCATGCAGATCCGCCAGTTTTGCCGCGTCATTCGCGGCGAAGACACTCCACTCGTCAGCGGTCGTGAAGGTTTGGAGACTTTAAGGGTTATTGAGGCCGTTAAGCAGTCCGCCGCCACGGGCAGACGCGTCAACCTCTCCCAGAATTGAAGAGCCGCATGGAGCCAGCCAGGGCTGAAATCTGAGTTGAGCCTTAGTCCGGTGCTGCGACGTCGAGTGCTCGATATTGTTACTCGGACGGGCTTATGTATGGCCGGAGCGTCCGGCGACTTTCACCGTCAGCTGGCCGTCGAAGGCGGTCTCGGCGCCAATCCCGCTTGTACGGGGTAAGGTAATCGGCTTTTGTTTTTGGGATTTGGAGCTTCTTGGAAAGCCTGAGTTTTTCTCGCTCAGACGATCTATTTTCCGTGCAAGCGCGATGATCGTTTCCATCTGGCGGCTTCAGGCATCCGCATCCAGGGATACAGATGTCAATCCAAACTGGGGTTTACCTGGCGGTATTCACGCGAGGTTACCCACATGCATGCTTCGCTAACCAGACGCATGCATTTGACAAAGCGTCCGAGAAAGTATCACTATGTCCATAATAAGAAGGTATATTCCATAATAGTGGCTTACAAAGCAAGGGGAACGTCATGCTCCGAAACGCCTTTCTTGCGGCACCTTTCCTGCTCTTTTCGTTCGTTCCAGCGCAGTCCATGGCGGCCGGCATTATCAATGTCGCCATAATCGGGGAGCCGCCGACGCTTGACCCAATGGCATCGACCGCCGACGTCGTGGGTATGACGACGCAGCATATTTTCGAGACGCTTTTTACCTTTGACGCAAAGTGGAACGTCGTGCCGCTGCTCGCTGAAACGATGCCGACGGTATCGGCCGACGGCAAGACCTACGACATTGACCTGCGCAAAGGCATCAAGTTTCATGACGGCTCGACTATGACCTCAGCCGACGTCGTTGCCTCGCTCGAGCGGTGGACGAAGCTTGCCTCGCGCGGCAAGCAAGTGGCTCCTTATATTGCCTCGATCAATGCCCAGGGTGACAATGGCGTGCGGATCGTGCTCAACAAGCCCTACGCGCCGCTCCTGTCGCTGCTTGCATTTAACAATTCTGCCGCCGTCATCATTCCGAAGGCCGATCTCAGCGATCCCTTGCAAAAAATCATCGGCACGGGCCCCTATATGCTGAAGGAGCGCAAGGCCGATCAGTATATCCAACTCGTTCGTTTCGACGGCTATCAGCCGCGCCCGGAAAGCCCAAACGGATTTGGAGGCGCTCGCAAGGCAATCCTCGACGAGATCCGCTTCGTGCCGGTCCCTGATGCCAATACCCGTCTCGAAGGCGCAATTTCCGGCCAGTTCGATTATGCCGACTCGTTGGCGCCAGAGGCTTTGGACCGCCTCAAGGGCTCGGCGGCGTCTGAACCCGTCGTGCTAAAGCCCTTCGGTGCCCCGGTCCTGGTTATGAACACCAAGGAGGGCGTCCTGGCCAACAAGACGTTGCGCCAAGCGATCCAGGTTGCACTCAATCCGGAGGATATGCTGCTTGCGGCTTTCGGCAATCCGGAATTTTTTACCGTCGACGGTGCGCTCTACCCGGAGGGATACATCTGGCACACCGATGAAGGCATCGAACGTTACGGCAGCGGCGATCCGGAAGCCGCCGCGGCCCTGATGAAAAAGGCCGGCTATGACGGACAAACGCCAATCCGCATCCTGACCAGTCGCCAGTACGAATTCCACTACAAGATGGCGCAGGTTGCCGCCGAATATCTCAAAGCCGCCGGCTTCAAGGTCGATTTGCAGGTGTTCGACTGGGCAACCCTGACCAGCCGCCGCGCTGATCCGAAGCTCTGGGATATTTTTATCACCCATGGTCCTTTTCCGCCTGAGCCCGTCTTGAACGGCTGGATGTCGGATAGTTACCCTGGCTGGTGGGCGACACCACTCAAGGCCCAGACAGTGGAACCCTTTATCGCCGAGCCGGATCCGGAGAAGCGCAAGGCGCTCTGGGCCAATATTCAGAAGGCCTTCTATGAAGAGGCTCCGGTCTTCAAAGTGGGGGATTTCAACGCCCTTGGGTCAAAGAAGAAGACACTCAAGGATTTTACCCCCTCGCCTTGGCCGTATTTCTGGAACGTCAGCACCAGCAACTGATCTCCTAGTCTTACGGGTGAGAAATCCGCCTGCCTCGTGCTCGCTTCAAGCTTCGGGACAGGCCATGCCGCAATCAATCCATAATGAGCGCCCGCCATGACCAGGTCCTTTCCCAAAAATTTCCTCTGGGGCGTCGCCGCCTCCGCCTTCCAGACTGAAGGCGCCATCAACAAGGATGGTCGTGGCCAAAGTGTCTGGGACGTTTACGCCCATACGCCGGGCCGCACCACCAATGGCGATACCGCCGACATCGCCTGCGATCACTATCATCGCTACCCGGAAGATATCGGCCTGATGAGCGGTTTAGGCGTCGGCGCCTATCGCCTGTCTACGGCATGGCCGCGGATCTTCCCGGAAGGATCCGGCCAAGTGAACCAGCGCGGGCTAGATTTTTATGACCGCGTCATCGACCTTCTGCTGCACGAAGGTATTGAGCCTTGGATCTGCCTACACCATTGGGACATGCCTGTCGCGATCGAGGACAAAGGTGGCTGGCGCTCTCGCGAGACGCCCAAAGTATTTGCCGACTATGCTGCAACCATCGCTCGCCATTTTGGCGATCGCGTCAAGCGTTTCGCGCCGATCAACGAGCCAAATGTCATCCCGTGGGTGGCCTACAACGTCGGCCGCCACGCTCCGGGTAGGCAGTCCTATGAGGACAGTCTGAGGGCTATTCACAACCTCAATCTCGCCCATGGCTATTCGGTCAAGGCCGTCCGCGCCGAAGCCGCCAGTGCCGAGGTCGGCAATATCGTCTCGCTCGGTCCCGTGCGTCGACATTACGACGACGAGGCACATGAAAAGGCGCGCTTGCTCGGTGATTGCCTTTGGCGCCGTGTCACCGTCGATCCGCTTTGGCTCGGCACATATCCGGAGCCCATCGCTAGGGAAATGGAGCCGCTGATCCTCGGCGACGACATGGCCGATATCAACCAAAAAATGGATTTTTTCGGCCTGAACCACTACAATCCGGTCTTTGTCGGCCCAAACCCGAACACTACCTTCGGCATCGCAGAAACCGCTCCGCCAACCGGAATGGGTCCGCTCACCGATGTAAACTGGGTGGTCGATCCCGCCGCTTTCCTGGAGCAGATCCGCGACACGAGCGAACGCTACAACAAGCCTGTGATCTACATCACAGAGAACGGCGCTTCATATCCGGATGCACTTGGACCCGACCGCAAGGTTATCGATAAAGAGCGCATTGCCTACTTCCAGGGCTATCTCAGCGCCCTTCTCGATGCCATTGAAGAGGGCCATGATGTGCGCGGCTACTTTGCCTGGTCGCTCATGGACAATTTCGAATGGGGCAGGGGCTATTCCAAGCGTTTTGGCCTGGTTTACGTCGATTACCCCACGCTTCAGCGTATCCCGAAGGCCTCGTACCACTGGCTAAGCGATGTTATCCGCAAAAATGCGCTGTGACCGCGACAAGGCCGAAGATGTCAGCTGATCGTCGGAAATAGATAGACCGACGTCATTTAAGACGATCAAATTATCTGCTGACTATCTTAAAGCCACGCATCTGTCCGCGACAAGCGTTGGTACAGCGCTGCTTCGTAACCGCAGCGACATCGATCGAACACCCCTTGGGTTGCCAAACGCCGTGGTCCGCTTGGTCCTTTGGCTGCGGCGTCGAGACATGACGTGAGCCAAAGTAAAATTTTCAACAACTGGCGAATTTTTGTGCACAACAATCCTGTGCACATTTTTTCATTGACATTCCATTTGGATCATTAAAGACTGAACCAATCATCAATTGGTTCAACAAATGGTGCAGACAATCGTCCCCCTCGATAATGCGAATTACGCGCTGGAAAAGCTGCGCGAGCTGCTGCGTTCAGGAGCAGTTTCTTCTGATGGAAAGCTGCCGACGGAGCGTGCCCTGTCCGAACAGCTGGGCGTTGGTCGCAGAGCCATCCGCCGTGCGCTCGAAGTGCTTGAAGCCGAAGGGGAAATCTGGCGAAGGCAAGGTGCCGGCACCTTTCTCGGTCCGCGACCGGGCGAATGGTCCGGTAGTATGGACGCAATTGTTGCCGGTACTGATTTCATGGAGATCATGGAGGTCAGGCTGCGCATCGAGCCGCAGCTCGCCCAGCTTGCGGCCATGCGCGCAAAGCCCGCCGAACTTGCTCGCATGCGCGACCTCGCCAGCAAGATCAAGGAAAGCGATGACGCCGACGCACGGGAACTTTGGGATGGCGCTTTGCACCGCCAGATTGCGCAGAGCGCTCGCAACCAATTGTTCCTCGCCATCTTCGACATGATCAACCACGTCCGCCAGGACGAAGCGTGGCAAAACATCCGCGAGCGCGCGCGCAGTGGCGGCACGGTGGGCATCGCCTATGCTCAGCATGAGGGGATCATCGACGCCATTGCCAGGCGCGATCCGGCCAAAGCGGGCGAGGCCATGCGCCAGCATCTTTTGATGCTTCAGGAGCGGTTGGTGCGGGCAACCTCAATGGACCACAATATGAGTGATGCAGAGGATCTGCCGGAGACTGGCTGACAAATTTTCGGCCTCAGGGCCGAGTGATGCAAAAGCTGGCGTGAACAAGCCGGCAGATGGAAAAAATTGACCTGTCCAATCAGAGGAGAACGATCATGAACCGTATTTTGAGCTGGACGACGGCTCTGGCACTTGGCTTGTTCGCAGCATTTCAGGCTGGCGCGGTCGATCTGCGGATCGGCCTGCAGGACGATGCCGACGTCCTCGATCCTGCCCAGTCGCGTACCTTCGTCGGGCGCATCGTTTACACTGCCATGTGCGATAAACTGGTCGATGTCTCGCCGGATTTGAAGATCGTTCCGCAGCTGGCAACCGAATGGGCCTGGTCCGAAGGCGGCAAAGTGCTCACCATGAAGCTGCGGCCGAACGTCAAGTTCCACGACGGGACAACGATGGATGCCGAGGCCGTAGTCGCGACCATCCAACGCAATCTGACGCTGCCGGAATCGCGCCGCAAGAGCGAGCTCGCGTCCGTCGATAAGGTGGAAGCGACGAGCCCTCTGGAGGTCAAGTTCACGCTGAAGAAGCCCGACGTGACACTGCTCGCCCAGCTGTCCGATCGGGCGGGCATGATTGTTTCGCCCAAGGCTGCCAAGGAATTGGGCGCCAACTTTGGCTCGAAGCCGGTTTGTGCCGGACCGTTCAAGTTCGTTGAGCGCGTACAGCAGGACCGCATCGTGCTTGAGAAGTTCCAGGATTATTGGAACAAGGATCAAATCTTCATCGACAAAGTCACCTATCTGCCGATTCCAGATTCCACGGTTCGGTTGGCGAACCTGCAGTCCGGCGATCTGGATCTGATCGAGCGTCTGGCGCCCACCGATGCGCCCGCGGTCAAATCCGACCCGAAGCTCAGCTATGCCGATGTCGTCAATATTGGCAACATGTCCATCTACGTGAATATTGCCAATGGGGCGCGGGCCGACAATCCCGTCGGCAAGGACAAGCGCCTGCGCCAGGCTTTTTCGCTGGCCATCGACCGTGATGCGCTGATGCAGATTGTCTTTGAAGGCACGGCCGTCGGCGGCAATCAACCGTTCCCGCCAAGCAGCCCCTGGTACGACAAGTCGATCCCAGTGCCGACCCGCGACGTCGAAAAGGCAAAAGCGCTGATCAAGGCTGCCGGTTTCGACCGTGTTCCGGTCGAGCTGCAGATCCCCAACAACCCTGTCGTTGCGCAGACCATGCAGATCATCCAGTCGATGGTGGCCGAAGCCGGTTTCGACGTGACGCTCAAGTCCACCGAGTTTGCAACGCTGCTCGATGAGCAAACCCGTGGCAATTATCAGATGAGCCGTTCCGATTGGTCCGGCCGCGTCGATCCGGATGGCAACATTCACCAGTTTCTGACCTGCAAAGGCGGCCTCAACGACACGAAATATTGCAATCCGGAAGTCGACAAGCTGCTGGACGAGGCGCGTGCTTCGACGGACGATGCCGTACGCAAGCAGAAATACGATGCTGCGGCAGTTATCCTGAACGAGGATCTGCCGATGATTTTCATCGGCCACCAGTCCTGGATCTGGGCAATGAAAAAGAGCGTCACCGGCTTCGTTGCCAACCCGGACGGCATGATCCGCCTGCAAGGCGTCAAGAAGAGCTGATGCTCGCCTCGCCGCGGGCACCAAGATGCCCGCGGTTCTCCCTGTCTGCGTGAGGATGGCGGAATGCCTGTCTATATCGGAAAACGTCTGCTGGTCGCGATCCCGACCCTGTTGATCATCTCCATCTTTGTCTTTTCGCTCCAGAAGCTTCTGCCGGGCGATCCCATTCTGGCCATGGCGGGAGAGGAGCGCGATCCAGCCGTGCTCGAATTGCTTCGGGAAAAATATCACCTGAACGATCCTATCCCGGTGCAATATGTGCGCTGGGTGGGCGGTGTTTTGTCCGGTGACCTCGGCGTTTCCTTGAGGACCAACCAGCCTGTGACGGAATTGATTGCTGAAAAACTACCGGTGACCATCCAGCTTGCAGTGATGGCAATGATCTTCGCTTTTGCGATCGGCATTCCAGCTGGCATTATCGCCGCCGTCTATAAAAACAGCCTGATCGATTATATTGCCAGCATCGTGGCGCTGTCCGGCCTGTCGGTTCCGAACTTCTGGCTGGGCATCATGCTGATCCTGCTGGTCTCGGTGAATCTTGGCTGGCTTCCAGCCTCTGGCTTCGAATCGATCTTCGTTGATCCCGTGCGCTCGCTGCAAACCATGGTGATGCCCGCTTTCGTGCTCGGCAATGCGCTGGCTGCCACACTGATGCGTCACACGCGCTCATCGATGCTCGGTGTGCTCTCCGCTGATTACATTAGGACTGCCCGGGCCAAAGGGCTGACCCCGAAACAAATCATTCTATCCCACAGCTTCCGCAATGCGCTTCTGCCGGTCGTCACGCTGAGTGCCCTTTTGTTTGGTGAGCTGCTGGCGGGAGCCGTGCTGACCGAACAGATCTTCACCATTCCCGGCTTCGGCAAGCTGATCGTCGATGCCGTTTTTAACCGCGATTATGCGGTGGTGCAGGGGGTTGTCATGTGCACAGCTGTTGGCTTCATCCTGATGAACCTGATTGCCGATATTCTTTATGTGCTGCTCAATCCGCGTCTGAGGGCAAGCCTATGACCGCGATTGATCAAAGCATAGTCGTTCCTGAAAAGCGCCAGGGGAGTAGAGCTTGGCGCAAACTCAAAGCCAGCCGCAGCGCGACTGCAGGCCTTGTCATCATCGGCTTTTTCGTGCTCCTTGCCCTCTGTGCACCTATTCTGCCAATCCCAGATCCGATCGCAACCAGCTGGTCCGCCATTCGAAAGGCGCCATCCGCTGCGCATTGGCTTGGCACAGACGATCTCGGCCGTGATATCCTGTCTCGCATGATCTGGGGTGCGCGCGCCTCGCTGATGGCCGGTATCTTCTCCGTGACGCTTGCTGTCGTCATCGGCGTGCCCTTTGGAGTTCTGGCCGGTTATTTCGGCGGCTGGGTGGATCTGGTGATTTCCCGCATCACCGAAGCGCTGCTCGCCATGCCCTTCCTGATTATGGCGATCGCGCTCGCCGCCTTCCTCGGTCCAAGCCTCACCAATGCGATGATTTCGATTGGCCTGACAGCCATGCCGATCTTCGTGCGGTTGACGCGCGGGCAGGTACTCGCGGTGAAGCAGGAGGACTTTGTGGAGGGCGCAAGATCTGTTGGCCTTGGGCATATCGATATCATGACCCGATACATTCTGCCGAATGTCATGGCACCGATCATCGTGCAGGCGACGCTGACCGTTGCGACAGCGATCATCGCCGAAGCCAGCCTTTCTTTCCTTGGTCTTGGTCAGCAGCCACCGGCAGCGAGCTGGGGTTCTATGCTGAATGTCGCAAAGAATTTCTTGAGCCAAGCGCCATGGATGGCGATGTGGCCGGGCGCCGCGATCTTCCTCGTCGTTATTGGCTTCAATTTGTTGGGTGATGGCCTGCGCGATGCGCTGGACCCCCGTGAGCACTGATTTTTTCAAAGGCAAGAACTATGACTGATTTCACCACACGTCCTGAAATTCTCGGCACTTTCGGTGTCGTCACGTCCACGCACTGGATTGCCTCTGCGGTCGGCATGAGTATCCTCGAAAAGGGCGGCAATGCCTTCGACGCGGCCGTGGCCGCCGGCTTCGTGCTGCAGATCGTCGAGCCACACCTGTGCGGTCCAGGCGGTGACATGCCGGCCATCATCTACTCCACCAAGAAAGACAAGGTGGAAGTCATCTGTGCGCAGGGGCCGGCACCGGCCGGCGCCTCTATCGAACACTATACGTCGGAAGGCCTGAAGCTCATTCCAGGCGATGGCCTTCTCGCGACCGTCATTCCGGGCGCCTTCGATGGCTGGATGTTGATGCTCAGGGAATACGGCACCATGTCCGTGCGCGAAGTTCTCGAGCCTGCGATTTACTATGCGGAGCGCGGCCATCCTGTCCTGCCGCGCGTTTGCGCAACCATCAACGGCTTAAAGGACTTCTTTGAGAGCGAATGGCCAACCTCGTTTGAGACCTGGGTCCCAGGCGGCTCGGTGCCGGAGGCCCATTCCAATTTCCGCAATCCCGTTCTGGCCGAAACATGGAAGCGGATCGTTTCCGAAGCGGAAGCCACGTCTGGCCATGAGCAGCAAATTCAGGCGGCGCGCGATGCCTTCTATCGCGGCTTCGTGGCCGAAACGATCCAGCGCTATCTCGATACGGCAGAAGTAATGGATGCAAGCGGAGCAAAGCACAAAGCAGTCTTGACGGCCGATGACATGGCGAATTGGCAGGCGACGATCGAAGCACCCCAGACCTACGACTACCACGACTGGACGGTCGCCAAGACACCGGGTTGGGGGCAGGGACCGGTCCTGCTCCAGTCGTTGGCACTCCTGAAGGGCTTCGATCTTGCATCGATGGACCCGGCCGGGCCTGATTTCGTCCACCATGTCGTGGAAGCCATGAAGCTCGCCTTCGCCGATCGCGAAGTTTACTACGGCGATCCGGAGTTCGGTCAGATCCCGACCGGCCAGCTTCTCACCGATGCTTATAACGATGAGCGTCGCAAGCTCGTAACCGGCGAGGCTTCCTTCGAGCTTCGCCCCGGCATCTTGCCAGGTTACGAACACCAGCGCGAGCTGACTTTGGCCATGCTAGCCGAATTTTCGGGCAAGGGCGCGGTCTATGAGCCAACCATGGCGCATCTATCCGAGAAAAAGGGTGATACTGTCCATATCGATGTGATCGACCGCTGGGGCAACATGGTCTCGACCACGCCATCCGGTGGCTGGTTGCAGTCCTCACCCGTTATACCGGGTCTTGGCTTTCCGCTGAATTCGCGCGCGCAGATGTTCTGGCTGAAGCCCGGCTTGCCCACCTCCTTGGAGCCCGGCAAGCGCCCGCGCACGACGCTCACCCCATCGCTGGCGCTTCATCATGGTCGGCCGACACTTGCTTTCGGAACGCCGGGCGGTGACCAGCAGGACCAGTGGCAGTTGCCCTTCTTTCTGCGTTATGCCCATCACGGCAAGAACCTGCAGGCAGCAATCGACATGCCGTTGTTTCATACAACGCATTTCCCCGGCTCCTTCTACCCACGAACATCCGAGCCCGGTCATATCATGGTGGAAGCCAGCGCCGGCGAGAGCACCATCGCCGAGCTGCGTCGCCGAGGCCACAACGTCACGGTGGCAGAGAACTGGAGCGTCGGTCGCCTGACCGCCGCCCGTCGTGATGCCGATGGTCTGCTGCGCGCCGCCGCCACGCCGCGTCTCATGCAGGCCTATGCCGTGGGACGCTGAGCCATGACCTGGTCTATCGTGGCCCGTGACCCCTCGACTGGCTATCTCGCCGTCGCCGTTGCCAGCCGGTTTTTTGCAGTTGGCTGTGCCGTTCCGCATATTCGCGGGCGCGTGGGCGCCGTTGCCACTCAGGCCTTCGTTAATCCTCTTTATGGAACGGACGGGCTCGTCATGCTGGGCGAGGGAAAAGCACCCGATAAGATCATTGCCCATCTGACCTCAGGCGATCATGGCAGCCCACAAAGGCAGATGCATCTGATCGATGGGAGCGGGCGCAACGCGGCTTATACCGGCCTAAAATGCATCGATTGGGCGGGGCATCTGGTCGATGACAATGTGTCGGTTGCCGGTAACATGCTGGCCGGCCCACAGGTGATTGAGAAGACACTGAAGGCTTATCACGATCTTGCCAAGGCACCCTTTGCCGAACGATTGCTCGGCGCAATGGAAGCTGGTGAGGCGTCCGGCGGCGATAAGCGTGGCAAGCAGTCGGCGGCGCTGGTGATCTACCGCGGTGAAGATTATCCTTGGCTGCGCATTCATGCGGATGATCATGCCGATCCGCTGAGCGAACTATGGCGGCTCTATCAGGTGGCGCAGGAACGTTACCTACACGTTGCCGAAACCATGCCGACGCGGGATAACCCGCATGGTATGATCGACAGAAGCGAAATCGACCGAAAGATTGCCGAGCTGGAGGCGGAAAGAACAGCCGCCGGACGTTCTTCCGCGTCTTACGCGACAACTGCGGTGCCACGATGACCGATATTCCCGTTCTCTCCGTCAAACATCTCACCACATCCTTTCGGGTCGATGACCAATGGAAATCGGTCGTGCGGAATATATCCTTTGATGTCGGGGCCGGCGAAACGGTCGCGATCGTCGGCGAATCCGGCTCGGGCAAGAGCGTTACTTCATTGTCGATCATGCGCCTGCTGGCCACCAACTCCAGCCGTATCGAGGGGCAGGTTGTTCTGAACGGACGCGATCTGGTTGCGCTCTCCGAAAACGAGATGCGCTCGGTGCGCGGCAATGAGATGGCAATGATCTTTCAGGAGCCGATGACTTCGCTCAATCCGATCTTCACCATCGGTCGCCAGATTTCCGAGGTGCTGACGCGCCATAAGGGCATGACGACAGCACAGGCGCGCGACGAGACGATCCGGCTGCTCGAGAAGGTGCGCATTCCGAACGCGAAAGGGCGCTTTGACGAGTATCCACATCAATTCTCCGGTGGTATGCGCCAGCGCGTGATGATCGCCATGGCCTTGGCGTCGAAACCGAAGCTTCTGATCGCAGACGAGCCAACGACCGCACTTGACGTCACGATCCAGGGGCAAATCCTGGATCTTATCAAGGTGCTACAGGAAGAAGAGGGAATGTCCGTCCTCTTCATCACGCATGACATGGGCGTCGTCGCCGAGATTTCTGACCGCACCATCGTCATGTTCCGCGGCGAGGCGGTCGAGACAGGCAAGACGGATGATATCTTCCATCGCGGGCAACATCCCTACACGCGCGCGCTTCTAGCGGCGGTACCGAAGCTGGGATCGATGCAAGGGTGCAAGCTGCCGCTTCGCTTCCCGATCGTGGACGTTAAGATGGGAATTTCCAGCGAACCTTCGCAAGAGAAGGACACGGTCGCAAAGAAGCCTCCGATCCTCGAAGTGAAGAACCTCATAACGCGGTTTGCGGTCCGATCCGGTCTCTTCAGCCGTCAGACCGGCGCGATCCACGCGGTCGAAAATGTTTCCTTCGACCTTCGCGAAGGCGAGACACTGTCCCTGGTCGGTGAATCCGGGTGCGGTAAGTCCACAACCGGCCGTTCCATCATGCGACTGATCGAACCGACGGCGGGGCAGATCACGCTGGACGGCTACAATGTGCTGGATTTGCGCGGGAGCGATCTGAGGCGAATGCGCAAAAGTATCCAGATGATCTTCCAGGATCCCTTCTCCAGCCTTAATCCCCGCATGACGATCGGTGCCGCTGTGGCCGAGCCCTTCATCAAACACAAGATGGGATCCAAGCGTCAGGCACAGGAGAAAGCCGCTGACCTTCTCGATCGCGTCGGCTTATCGACCGCAATGATGAACCGCTATCCGCACGAATTTTCCGGCGGTCAGCGTCAGCGCATCGCAATCGCCCGCGCACTGGCTCTCGATCCAAAGGTAATCGTGGCGGATGAAAGCGTGTCGGCACTCGACGTCTCGATCAAGGCACAGGTCTGCAATCTGCTGCTCGACTTGCAGGAAAGCCTGAACCTTGCCTTCCTGTTCATCAGTCACGACATGGCTGTGGTCGAGCGCGTCAGTCATCGCGTTGCGGTCATGTATCTCGGTGAGATCGTGGAAATTGGCCCACGCGTGGCTGTCTTCGAAAACCCGCAGCATCCGTACACGAAGAAGCTGATGGCAGCGGTGCCGGTTCCCGATCCAGTACGGCGCGGCATTCGTCGGGGCATTTCCAACGACGAGTTGAAAAGTCCCGTGCGCGCGAATGACTACCAGCCCCCACAGCGGCAATATTCCGAGGTTTCGTCAGGGCATTTTGTTCAGGTGGCCTGACTGAAGGACCGGTAGTCGGGGCGGCTGGCCGCGATTGGGCGAGCCGCCGCCTCGTCACCGCCATCCGAGCGCTGGTGCGACGTGTTTTAAAATAGCTTCGATGACATGGGCGTTGTAATCCACGCCAAGCTGGTTTGGCACGGTCAAAAGCAACGTGTCGGCTTCCTGGATGCCTTCGTCGGCAGCCAGCTGCGGGATCAGCTTGTCCGGCTCGTCGGCATAGGAGCGCCCGAAGATCGCACGCGTCTTCTCGTCGATGAACCCGACAGAATCCTCTTGCCGACCACCGCGACCGAAATAGGCACGGTCGCGGTCATCGACCAGAGCGAAAATGCTGCGGCTGACCGAAACGCGTGGTGCGCGTGTGTGACCGGCTTCCTTCCAAGCTTCGCGATAGGCCCGGATTTGCGCGGCCTGCTGGACATCGAAAGGTTCGCCAGTCTCGTCATCCTTGAGCGTAGAGCTCTGCAGGTTCATACCGAGCTTGGCGGCCCAGACGGCAGTGGCGTTTGAACCCGCGCCCCACCAGATGCGCTCGTGCAGCCCTTCCGAATGCGGCTCGAGTCGCAGGAGACCCGGTGGGTTAGGGAACATTGGGCGAGGGTTCGGCTTTGCGAAGCCTTCCCCCTTTAAGACTTCCAGGAATACTTCAGCATGCTGGCGGCCCATGTCCGCATCACTCATGCCCTCCGCGGGCGCGTACCCAAAGTGGCGCCAGCCATCGATGACTTGCTCGGGGGAACCGCGGCTGATACCGAGCTGCAGGCGCCCTTGCGAAATCAGGTCAGCCGCTCCGGCGTCTTCTGCCATATAAAGCGGGTTTTCATAGCGCATGTCGATGACACCAGTGCCGATTTCAATGCTCTTCGTCCGAGCGCCAACGGCTGCCAGCAGTGGAAACGGCGCAGCGAGCTGCCGCGCGAAGTGATGTACCCGGAAGTAAGCACCGTCCGCACCAAGTTCCTCCGCTGCAACGGCGAGATCGATCGACTGCAGCAGTGTATCGCCGGCAGATCGCGTCTGCGATTGAGGGGATGGGGTCCAGTGACCAAAAGACAGAAAACCGATTTTTTTCACGTAAGTCTACCTTGACGCTGCGCGTCCGTTTCTTTCAAGTTGATACTCAACATGGGTGATCCTGGCCCGCTCAAAAAGCCCGTCGACGAGAACGGTGCGTTTACTTATTGTGACCCTTAGCCCATTCGATGCGCATCGGCCGGAAAACACGATATCTGACTTGGCTGACGATCTTGAAAAAATCCTCGGTAAACTAGGACGCAACTATCGGCGTGAAGATGCCGCCCTCAGGCGGGCGGGTGTCTCGCCATAGAATTTGCGAAACAATCGTCCGAAGTGAGAAGCGTTGTCGAAACCGGTTTCCATGGCGATCTCGATTAGAGGGGCACGGGTTTGCACCAGCAGTTGCCTGGCGCGATCAAGGCGAAGACGCATGTAGACTTGGGCAGGCGTACTCCCCAACTCTTTTGCAAAGAGACGTTCAAGTTGCCTTCTCGATAAGCCCACCGATGCTGCCAGTTGATCAATGGGAACCAGGTTTTCGGTATCGCCTTCCATTTTCAGCAGAACGGCCCGAACCCTTGCATCTTCGCATTCGATGGACAGCGGCCTGCGAGGCTGTATGTCAAGCGCGGATCTTGCTTTCTCGATCTGCAGGACGTCGAGGGCATTGCGCTCTGCATCTTTGCTGATGTGCCGTCGGACGAGGGTTGCGGCAAGATCAGCCGCGCTACTTCCGCCGGCGCAGGAACCTCTGTCCCGATCAAGATTGAAAATCCGGTCCGCCCTGACCTGATGGTCGGGAAATAACTCGCGGAAAGCCGGATAGTGAAGCCAACTGACGCATGTCTCATGGTTCTTCATCAAGCCGGCTTCAGCGAGAATGAATGTTCCGGTGCACACTCCGATCAATGGCACCTTCTTTGTCGCTGCTTGCTTCAGATATTTGATCGTCTGGTCGTCAACCTGCTGACCCACGCTGAGAAGACCGCCCACGACAGCGATGTAATCAAATTCGCTCTGATCGATAAATTCGGACGTCGGCGCCAATTGTACGCCACAGCTGGACCTGATCAAATGACCTGTGCTTCCCAAAACCTGCCAATCGGCAAATACGCGGCCCGACTTGTCCGTTTCGTCGCTTGCAAGCCTCAAGGTGTCAACGAAGAGTGCAAAAGCCGACAATGTAAAGGATCGCGATAGAACAAAGCCTATCTTTAGTCTCTTGTTGTTCGGGATTTCGCCGCCTGCTTTGCTTTTTGTTGCCATCGAAGCTCACCTTAAGCGGGTCGCGCATGTCCTGTCCAAACTTGCCTTGATCTCGTCATAGAGCCCGCACGCTCGCCCGGCAAGAGCGCAACGGCTCGCGTGGGGAAGCGTGTTGGAGGTGGTTTCTTTGGTAACCGGATCAGAGTCTGGAACGTAGTTGAGGCCGCCGTCATTGCCGGCAGCCTCTGCTGAGTGCGCAAGGCAATAAGTGCATCTAAAAATCGATTGCGCGCAGTCCTGAATGGAGCGCGAAGATCAGCTTCGGGGCTGTAGCAGCGCCAAGACGACGGTTGACGCCGCGAGAGCTGCCGTAAGCGTCAACGGCCCGTAGGCACCGTAGTGGTCAACGATGAGGCCGCCCAAAACCGCGCCGATACTAATGGCAACCTGGAACGAAACAACCATAAGGCTGCCCGCTGCTTCAAGCGCATCAGGGGCACCGCGGGACAGGTTCGTTGGCAGGACGACCGGAGCCATGCCGAACGCCAATCCCCAGAGCGTAACAAGAGCAAATGCGATGCCAGCGTTTGAGCCACCGATCACGAGAACCAGCGCAGCAACCGCCATCAGCCCCGCGGTGACGGCAAGCGCCATAGCGACGCTCGCGTCGGCCAATCGGCCGCCGACAACATTGCCGACCACTGAGGCGACACCAAAACCGAGGAGCACCAAGGCGATCGGTCCCGTGTCAAGAAGCGTGACCTTCTCGAGGAACGGACGCACGTAGACCGAACCTGCAAAATGCCCCGTCATCAGCAAGAGAATAGCAAGCATTCCCAGCTGAACGCTGCGTCGGCGCGTCAGGCGGAAGACGTCGGACAGACTATTGCTTGAGCTGGCGGGCAGCGGTGGCAAGCTGAGGATTTGTAACATCATGGCGATGACGGCAAGTCCGGCCGTCATGGCCATAGCGCTGCGCCATCCGAGCCAGTCACTGATCAAAGCGCCGATTGATGGCGCTGCTATCGTAGCGAGGGAGACGCCAAGCGTAACGATTGCCATCCCGCGACCTGTGGCATTGGTGCCGACGAGCCTTGCCACGACAGCCACCGACAATGCCCAAAAGCCGCTGAGTGCGATGCCAAGTCCCGCCCGTCCCACCAACAAAAGCCAAAAGTCTGTTGCTAAGGACGCAAGGATGTTCGAGCCGATCGCGAGTGCGCTCAGGCCAATCAACACCGTCTTTCGATTCAGTTTGCCAATAAGCACATTGCTCAGCAAGGCCGCAACGGCGCCTACAGATGCGGTTGCTGTCACAACCTGGCCGGCTGTTCCCTCAGTGATCCCAAGATCTCGCGCCATTGGCGTCAAGAGGCCAGCCGGCAGGAATTCTGCCGAGACCAGGGCAAAGCTGGTCGCCGCCATGGAGAGGACCGCAAACCAAGTTGCTGCGTTCCATGCGGGCTCTTCAGTGGCACCCAGATCTATCATGGGCGCTTGTTCATGAGATGTAATGTCCGTCATTGAAGACCTCCTGTGTTAACGGAGGTCATAGGCCACCTTGCCCGGACTTTATGTAGCTTAAGATCCGAATTCCATAGCCGTTCGTCCGGAACTTGTGCGGCGCACCACGCCGGGCGACACCTGAGTAATACGTTTGAAGGCGCGGGCGAAAGACGCCTCCGATTCATAACCAAGCCGCGAGGCCACTTCTGCGACCGACAAGCCGTTATTGACCAACAGGTCTCTCCCGAGCTGCATCCGCAGACGCGTAAGATAATGGGCGGCGCCTTCTCCCAAGACAGCACTGAAGCGCTCAGCGAAGACCGAACGCGATTGGCCCGCGACTTTCGCAAGGCTTTCAAGGGTCCAGTTATGACTGGGGTCGCGATGCATGGCCGCCAAAGCGCGTCCTATGTTGGGGTCGCGGATCGCGGCAAGCCAGCCTGTCGTCGAGGCTCCGCTGCAATTGACCCAGCAGCGTATCAGCCGCGCCGCCAGCAGGTCCGCCATTCGTGACAGGACCGTCGCGCTCCCCATTTGAGGCTGCGCAGCTTCTTCTGCCATAGCGATGAGCAACGGCGATATCACGGGGTCATTGCCCGCGACATCGCAGCCTTTGATGATTGGCGGCATCAGACTGATCAACGGGTTGAGCGCATGTGCGCCAAGCGACATAGAGCCGCAAAAAAGCGTGCTGCTAGCTCCTGCGCCGTCCCGCACTACCTCGCAAACATTGCTTCCCAGCTTCGTGATCTGACAGCTCTGCAGTGAATCCCCCACGACATCCGGCGCGCTGGCCAGTCGATGCGCGTTTCCCTGCGGCAAGAGCACCAGATCGCCATCATTTAGCTCCTGCCATCCTTGAGTTTCGGTATAGATCCAGCAGGGCCCATGACTGACGAAATGGAAACGAAGCAGCTGTTGCTCCGGAAAGGCAATACTCCAGGGATGTTTGAGTTCACAGCGTCCGTAATTGACCCCGCTCAAGCGAAAGTCTTGTAAAACTTCGCTGAGTGCGTCGATCGCAATCTCTGATGACGGCAAGGGCCGGGACGAATGATCAAGCATTGTGCCAATCTACGTCTTGATCGTCTGCTCTACAAGTGGGAATCTGTGCCAGCGCTATTGGCTGTGCCAGCTGGCTTTCTCGAAAGAGCGGCGTTATCTGCCTATAAACAACACTCGGTGCAACTTAGCTCCTTTTTGCAACTGACTGTCCGAGAGGGCGGGCCAGAATGTCAATGAAGACAGCCGAGATATTTGTTCCTGTCGGTGCTCTTGGTTCCGGGGAAGATCGTTTATTCAGAAAGTCCAGCATGATCGGCCACTTGCTTTCGAACGGCATGTCCGGCTATCCGTCTTCGACGGACTTGAGGTATTGGGCCTTACTTGAGGAGCGAACGATGATTGCAAGACGGGCATTGGCACTGATCGGGCTGTTAATTGCGATCGTCGGCCTTATCTGGATTGGCCAAGGTACGGGCGTATTTCCCTATCCTGCCTCCAGCTTTATGATCAACCAGACCCCATGGATCTGGCGCGGAGCGATTGTTCTGGTCATCGGCTTAATTATTGCTTGGGCGTCTAGGCGTTTCCTGCGCTGACCTCTGTTCGACAGATCCACTTGATCTCGGCCATGGCACATTGTGCATTTAGAATGCTGCTTCCTGAGCAACGCCACACGTATCAAGCCGGATATTTGCCATCTCCCAAAAAGCCTCGACTGGCCATTGTAGATCTTACTGAGAGTAACGAAAGGGATCGGGTTATCAGGGGCGTGGCCAACGGCACGGCTAGCCACTCCCGTATGATTGTCACAATCCGGATGCAACGTTAATAAGACCGACAAGCGGTGACGGCTCCCGGGATGCGATGTCGTAAATACATGGCGCTGCAAAAAATGATGCAGCGACGACAAGGACGATGATGGAGCTCGCGCTGAGCCTGGCCTTAGACGACGTTAAGCTCGACATCGATATTGCCTCTCGTTGCTTTCGAATAGGGGCAGATTTTGTGAGCGTCTGCGACAATTGCCTGCGCAAGAGAGTGTTCGATTCCCGGCAAGGCGATAGAAAGGCGCGCGCGAAGGAAGAACTCTCCCCCATTTGTACAAAGGTCGACTTCCGCGTCCACAGCAGCATCAGTCGGCAACTTGACCTGATGCTGTCCGGCTGCACGGGCCAATGCGCCAAGGAAACAGGCCGACCAGCCCGCCGCAAAAAGTTGCTCGGGATTGGTGCCTGGCTTTCCACTTCCTGGGCGAGAGAGCTTGATCTCAAGCTCGCCGTCGTTGCTGCGGGCGAACCCGTCGCGCCCGCCTGTTGTGTGTGTCTTGCCGGTGTAGAGAACCTCGTCTTTGCTCGTCATTTCAAACTCCTTATTTTGACCGGCAGATGCCGCTCTTTTTTCGCATCCTCATCATGGGGAACCAGCGTGTCGCGAATGTGTCTGGAAACTATGGGAACTGTATCGAAGTGTCTCGTAAGCACTACGCTCGTCCCACTCTCAGCAAAAGCTGACTTCAGCTGCAAGGCCGCCATCCTGCCTGTTGTATAGCCGAACGGATCCGCTGATCGTTCCCGCAAGTTGATGCGCGATGGCAAGCCCGAGACCCGTTCCACCTGTGTCGCGGTTTCGCGAGGTCTCAACTCTGAAGAAAGGTTGCATTGCCATACTCAACATATCGTCGGGAATCCCTGGGCCGCGATCCAAAATGGTCACGATGACCTTCCCTTGTTGCCTCCGCTCGACTGCAATTTCAGCGCTTCCGGCAAATTTTAAAGCGTTATCTATGAAGTTGGTCAGGATCCTGCGAAGCGCGTGCGGCTTCGTAACAGCCGTCCCTTCGACGATACCGAGGACCGACACCATCTTTCCCGTGTCCTGATAGTCATAGGCGATGCTGTCGATGAAGGAGGCAAGATCGATCCGAGACGTCTTCTCCCCATTGCTATGGGAACTGCGAGCATAGGCAATGCCATCCTGCACCAGACGTTCTATTTCACGCAGATCACTGACCAGCTTGTCCTTTTCCGGGCTGTCATCAGCCAGGTCGGCCCGAAGGCGCATGCGGGTGATCGGTGTCTGCAGATCGTGTGAAATCGCAGCCAAGATCTGCACTCTTTCCTCAAGATAATGCGCAATACGCGCGGTCATGGCGTTAAATGCGCGCGCAGCATGTGCCACTTCAACGGGGCCGCTTTCACTCATAGGAAGGGC
The DNA here is from genome assembly GCF_037199735.1 of Oryzifoliimicrobium ureilyticum. NCBI lineage: Bacteria > Pseudomonadati > Pseudomonadota > Alphaproteobacteria > Hyphomicrobiales > Rhizobiaceae > Oryzifoliimicrobium > Oryzifoliimicrobium ureilyticum. The sequence goes on from NZ_JBBBVQ010000016.1 coordinate 115,054, forward strand.
GTTGCTGCTTGGATCGAGAGCTTCCGCCGCCGCAGCGAGGGTATCGAGGGGGCGAATAGCCTGCCGAACAGCAAACCAGGTACACATAACCAGAAGCACCATCTGCGCGGCAAAGACGTAGGGCAACCAATCAGCCAATGGCATGACGCCACGCGGCGTCACATCAATCGTAAGCGGTGCGCCGTCAGATAAAGTAAGATGAGCTTGAAGTCTTTTTCCGTCGCCCGGGATGGATTCGACCCGGAGCTGATACTTATGGCCTGCGGCCTCTTCAATTCGTTTGGCAATTTCCGCGCCACGACCGGAAACTTCGGAAACGCCAGGCATGCCAGGACCTAGCACAAGCCGGTAGTTGCCGCGGCTCAGACGATCGACCCATGCAGGGCGCTCGTCGGCGGGGAGGCGGTCGATGACGGCGATGGAGGTTGCAAGGTCGCTTTCCAGCGTTCCCAGCATCACCGCTTTGGCAGACATATATCGCTCAGCAAAGAGGATGCCGAAAGACAGGCCATAGGCAAGGCCAAGACCGGCGAACAAGATCAAGAAAAGTCGAGATCGCAGAGAGCGTGGCCAGATAGGGATGCGGCGATATCCACCGCTCATGGTCTGGGCTCCGAGATTTCAACGGGAACCGCAAACACATAACCCTCGGCACGAACCGTCTTTATATAAGTCGGTTCGCGGGCATCATCGCCAAGCCGCTGGCGCACGCGGCTCACCAAAAGATCGATTGACCTGTCGAAGATTTCGGCCTCGCGCCCCTGCGTAAGGTTGAGCAGTTGGTCGCGATTGAGAACCCGTTGCGGATGATCGATGAAAACCCTGAGAAGGCGATATTCAGCGCCGCTCAACGTCACCTCCGTGCCATCCCTGTCCAACAGGCGTCGGCCGACGGTATCGAGGCGCCAGTCTCCAAAGGTTAATAACTGTCCGGCTTCACTAATTTGAAGATTGGGCGGCAACATCCGCGTTCTGCGCAGGATCGCCTTGATCCGGGCAAGAAGCTCGCGTGCGGCAAAAGGCTTCGACAGATAGTCATCTGCGCCCATTTCAAGTCCGATAATGCGATCCATCTCGTCATCGCGTGCGGTCAGCATTAGGACCGGTATTGCTTTATGCTTACCGGCCCGCAATTCCCGGCACAGAACGAGGCCATCATCGCCCGGCATCATCACATCGAGCACGATCAAGTCGACCTTATTGCCCTCCAGGAACGTTCTCATTTGGCGTCCATCGGCTGCCACGCTCGTCCGCAAGCCATTTTTCTTCAGGTAGCTTGAGACCAGCTCTCGAATTTCCCTGTCGTCGTCGACGACAAGAACATGATCGACGTGTTCCATGTGAGCGCTATCCCCCTACGCTTTGGCCTTTGAGCAAACGCGAACCGATATTTACGACGAGTAAAATAACGGTTCGCACGCCTAAGCAAGCTCAAAGCTTTGCTACATCCAAAACAGCCTTCGCGAATGCCTGAGGTGCCTCTTGCGGAAGATTATGGCCGACTCCACCAGTCACCTCTCGATGTTCGTATCGTCCGGAGAATTTCGAGGCATAGGCGGCGGGAGCCGGATGGGGCGCTCCATTGGCATCGCCCTCCATGGTGATTGTCGGGACTGTTATGATGGGAAGTTTCGCCAGCTCGCGTTCATAGGCATTGTATCTGGTTTCACCCTCAGCCAAACCCAGCCGCCAGCGATAGTTGTGGATCGTGATCGCCACATGGTCGGGATTGTCGAAGGCAGGTGCCGAGCGATTGAAAGTCTCGTCGGTGAACTTCCAGTTGGGCGATGCGGTCTGCCAGATCAGGCGGACGAAGTCGCGGGTGTTGGCTGCGTAACCGGCTTGCCCACGTTCCGTTGCGAAGTAGAATTGGTACCACCAGGAGAGTTCTGCCTTGGGAGCTAGCGGCTTCTTGTTGATCTCCTGGCTCCCAATGAGGTAGCCGCTGACGGAAACAAGGCCCTTGCACCGTTCGGGCCAGAGGGCCGCCATGATATCGGCCGTGCGAGCGCCCCAGTCATAGCCCGCAACGACAGCTTGCTTGACTTCAAGTGCGTCCAGAAAGGCGATCATATCGGCTGCAAGAGCCGCCTGCTGCCCGTTGCGCATCGTTTCATCGGATAGAAATCGGGTTGTTCCGTTGCCTCGCAAGTACGGGATCAGCACGCGATATCCGGCTGAGGCAAGAATGGGTGCGACATCCACGTAGCTATAGATATCATAAGGCCAACCATGCAGGAGCAGAATTGCAGGGCCGTCGATGGGACCAACATCCGCATAGCCAATATTGAGGAGGCCAGCGTTGATCTGCTTCATGGAAGGAAATGAAGTATGGTTTGCAGATTTTGAAGATTGCGAAGATGCCGTGGCTGTCGTCTGCGCGTTTGCCAAGCTGGCCATGCCGAACTCGGCGGCGGCTAAGGTCATGGCTGCGATGCCGAAGAAACGGCGACGCTGAAGATCAATTGGACTGCTCATAGGGTTCTCTCCGATCCGCTTTTAATGTGACCAGCAAGAAGCCTGCTGCGTGTATCTTCGATATGTCGTGATCGAAGTATTGTGAAAGTTTCTGTAGCTCTTCGCCTCTGAGATACATTTCGATACAATTGCGACGCTGCATTGAAACGTCAGCGCAAGGCACGAGAGCACCGAGCCATCAAGGGCGGCTGCTACACGCTCATACAAATCCCCACCTGTTTCGACACATCCGGGATACCTCAACCGAACAGACTGGTCTGCAGTGCTGGCGCCCTAGTCGTCCAGAGCTTCACCTCTTCGGTCAAAGGACAAGATCATGACGCTCTTGATCATCGCCTATCTCGGAGGGATCCTGACCATCGTCAGTCCCTGTATTTTGCCTGTCCTTCCTTTTGTCTTTTCCCGCGCGGGACAGCCATTCCTTCGCAGCGCGCTGCCCATGCTTGCGGGCATGGCAATCACATTCGCTGCTGTTGCAAGTCTTGCTGCCGTTGGCGGAGGTTGGGTAGTGCGCGCCAATGAATACGGGCGCCTTACCGCTCTTTCATTGCTGATCGTTTTTGGTTTCAGTCTGATCTCGAGCCGCATCGCGAGCGCAATCACACAACCCGTAGTGGATTTGGGCAATCGTCTTGCCAATGCTTTCGGGCGACCTGCTGACGTCCCCACAATTGCTGGCTCAATGCTTTTGGGTATCGCCACGGGCCTTCTGTGGGCGCCCTGTGCAGGACCTATTCTCGGTCTCGTCCTAACCGGCGCAGCGCTGAAGGGTGCCAGTCTCGAAACAAGCCTGTTGCTCCTATTCTATGCGGGCGGTGCGGCCACGTCACTGGCAACTGTGCTCTTGCTTGGCGCCAAGATTTCCAATGGCGCAAAGCGATCTTTCCGCGCAAGCCGGCGCATACGTCAGCTCCTTGGCGCAGCCGTTCTTGCAAGTGTCGCGACCATTGCAGTTGGCCTGGATGCGGGCCTGTTTGCCAGACTGTCCTATGCCAGTACCGGCTCATTCGAGCAGGCTGTTCTTGACCGTTTCCACGTCCAGCAAACTGTTGAACCTGGGGCTCGAGTCGCAAGCAGCTCCGATGGTCTTCCTCCAGGTCCTGTTCCGTTCAAGTCGAAGCTTACCGTAGAAGGCCGGGCACCGTCTCTCGATGGCGCGACTGCCTGGCTTAATTCTTCGCCGCTGACGACGGAAGAGCTGCGTGGGAAAGTCGTGCTCGTGGACTTCTGGACCTATTCCTGCATCAACTGCATCCGTACTCTTCCCTATGTCCGCGCATGGTCGGAACGATACAAGGACCAGGGCCTCGTCGTTATCGGCGTCCACTCACCGGAATTCGCCTTTGAGAAGAGAATTGAAAATGTGAGGCGAGCGATTGGGGACCTGAAGATCGCTTATCCGATTGCAGTAGATAGCAATTACGAGATCTGGCGCGCCTTCGATAACAGCTATTGGCCGGCTTTCTACTTGATCGATGCAAAGGGCCAAATCCGCTATTACCAGTTCGGCGAAGGCGATTATCGTAAGACGGACGAGGCCATTCAGGAACTCCTGCGTGAAGCTGGCGGCAGCGCGGCCGCGAGCGTGCCGATCCCGCCCCAGGCAAGCGGCATTGAGGCCGCTCCCGACTCGCAGAACATCCGTTCGCCCGAGACCTATATCGGCTACCAGCAAGCCACCGGTTTCACGTCGAATGAGACCGTGCTTACCGATGAGCCTCGCCAATATTCCCTCTCGGAACCACAGCTGAACAAGTGGGGTCTTTCCGGCAACTGGACCGTCGGCGCTGAGGCAGCCATCCTCGATCGTCGAGACGGCATAATCGCCTACCGCTTCAATGCCCGCGATCTGCATCTGGTGCTTGGACCAGGTGCTGAGGGCAAGCCGGTTCGCTTCCAGGTCACAATCGATGGTCACCCGCCAGGTCCTGATCATGGTGTCGATATTGACGCCGAGGGAAACGGCATTGTCACCGCGACCCGTCTCTACCAGCTCGTGCGCCAGTCCGGCGCGGTAAAGCCCAAGACCTTCGCCATCCGTTTTCTCGATCCTGGTGTGCAAGCCTATGCCTTCACCTTCGGCTGACGCCAGTGATTGCCTTCACCCCCTCAAGGAGACCCAAATGAAACATCGCTTCCCCATCCTTCCGCTCGTCTTTGCCTTCGCCTGCTGCATGGTCGCCTTTGCCGCCGAGGCTGGGCAGGTAAAGAACATCGTCATTGCCCATGGCGCGCTTGCCGACGGATCCGGTTGGCGCAAGACCACCGAGATTCTCGAAAGACGCGGCTTCAACGTCACCATTGTCCAAGAACCGATGACGTCCCTCCGCGACGATGTCGCCGCGGCCAATCGAGTGCTCGATCTTCAGGATGGTCCAAGCTTGCTCGTCGGCCACAGCTACGGCGGCATGGTCATTTCTGAAGCAGGAAATAGGGCCGATGTCGTTGGCCTTGTCTATGTCGCGGCGTTCCAGCCAGATAAGGATGAGAGCCTTCTTGATCTTGCCGCATCGAAGCCGCCTGCAGGAAACTCGATCAGGCAGACCAAGGATGGAAAGTTCCTGTACCTCGATCCCGCAGCATTTGCGCAGGATTTTGCTGCTGATCTTCCGAAGCAAGAAGCTGCCTTCCTCGCCAAAAGTCAGGTCTTTGCTGCCAAAGAGGCGTTCGCCGAAAAGGCCTCGGAACCAGCCTGGAAGACGAAGAAGAGCTGGGCAATCGTTGCCACACAGGATCGGTCGATCAATCCTGAGCTCGAGCGGGATATGGCGAAGCGTGCTAGAAGCAAGACCGCAGAAATCGTTGCGAGCCATGCGGTCTTCGCGTCTCAGCCGGAAAAGGTAGCTGATGTGCTCGAAGATGCTGCTCGGCACTCTGCAAACTGATGGCGCAGAACGCTTCATCTCAGCCGCTCGATCCTGGGCGGCTGATCAGCGCGATCATCCATGACAAGGCGTTTCTAATCTGGATCTGGGGAGCTGGCCTCTGGTGGCCGCCAATCGGCGACAACGCACCATGGTGCATGTATCGAGATTGCCCAACGTTCGTTTGACAATGAAAGACGCAAACCTGAACATCGCCGGCCGCATGACCTTCCGGTTATCTCATCCATCACCTTGGCAGCTTCATACGCACCGGAATACCCGAGACCAGTCCTTTAAGCTAAAGCTAAAAAGGGCGGTCGCAATCAACTGGTCGGATCACGGTTTCGAGCTCTATGTGGATTTTTATTCCAACGCGCCTGAGTCATAACGGCTCGAAGAAACTCAATTTCCCAGGACCATTGGGAGAAGTTTGTTTTTATTCCCTATAACAATAATAGACTATTTCTTCTCGCAACACACAGAGCCGCACAGCGGCGTCAAGTGATTGAAGGGAGAAGGGCATGTCGCAGACAAGAGAAGCCTTGAAGTTCGCATATTGGGTTCCGAACGTTTCCGGCGGACTGGTCATCTCAAATATTGAACAGCGCACCAGCTGGACCATCGATTACAACAGAAAGCTTGCACAGATCGCAGAGGCAAGTGGCTTCGACTATGCGCTGACTCAAATTCGCTTCACCGCTGGTTATGGTGCAGAATTCCAACATGAATCGGTAGCATTCAGTCACTCTTTGCTGGAAGCGACGACGAATCTGAAGGTTATTGCAGCACTTCTGCCCGGGCCATGGAACCCAACGCTGGCAGCAAAGCAGATCGCAACCATCAATCATCTGACCAACGGACGCATCGCCGTGAACATCGTGAGTGGCTGGTTCAAGGGTGAGTTCCAAGCCATTGGTGAGCATTGGCTCGACCACGACGAGCGTTACCGGCGCTCGGAAGAATTTATTCGCGCTCTACGTGGTATATGGACCGAGGAAAGCTTCACCTTCAGAGGCGATTTTTATCGCTTCAATCAATATTCCCTGAAACCGAAGCCCATCGATCCGCAACCCGAGATATTCCAAGGGGGCTCTTCGCGTGCAGCACGTGACATGGCATCGCGCGTCTCCGACTGGTATTTCACGAACGGCAATACGCCTGAAGAAATTGCTAAGCAGGTCGAGGATCTTAAAAGCCAGGCAAGAGCCAATGGTCACGCGGTTCGCATTGGCGTCAACGGCTTTGCCATCGTCCGCGAGACGGAGGAAGAAGCCAAGGCGGTTCTTGCTGAGATCATCGAAAAAGCCAATCCAGAGGCTGTGAAAGCTTTCGGTCATGAAGTCAAGAATGCCGGCAAGGCCTCGCCGGAGGGTGAAGGCAACTGGGCGAAATCCACTTTTGAGGATCTTGTGCAGTATAATGACGGCTTTCGCTCCAACCTGATCGGAACTCCGCGTCAGGTTGCAGAGCGCGTGCTGGCCCTCAAGCGCGCTGGCGCTGATCTCATTCTCCTTGGCTTCCTGCACTTCCAGGAAGAAGTCGAGTACTTCGGAAAGCACGTGCTTCCCATCATCCGAGAGCTTGAAGCGAGTGAAGACGCAAGAGCGATCGCAGCGGAGTAGCAGTTGAACGCCTGGATCTAAACGAGGTTATCAGGGCGCGGCATCCGCCAACGGGTGCCGTCTCGCCGTTAGGCTGAAAGAGCAGCTCAATCGACCTCGCCGGTCAAAACTTTGATAACGGTCATGGAACGGCTCGCCTGTATCCGAGATGGCAGCGTCGTGGTCAAAGCATCTTGCCCGAGCCTCCCGAACTTTAGCTTTTCAGGTCAATAAAGAACTCGTCCGATGGCGCTCCGCGTTTCAAGATCAATCCTCACGCAGGGGCTATCCGCGACGAACGCTTTCATGGCGGGCAGTAGCTTTAACCCTTGTTCAAAACAAAGAAGGCGTTCTTTTCAAGGCTCAAGCGCCTTTTTTCGTGTCGAAGGTCTTGGAAAGAGGTTACCACATCTTGACCGCAACCGCTTCTCAGATGAGATCTGCAGTCAAACTATTCGTGGGAACACATGCCTTTCTTTTTGGTAACACAGACATCACTGATCGAAGCTCAAGATGAGCATGAGGCCGCTCAAATTGGGGTCGACCGTCTTCGCTCCGGTGCACAGGTTACTGTTTCGGTTAAATCGGATGAGTCGACGATTACGCACGTCGTTGTTCCAGCGATTGAGAAAACATCTCCGCCTCTTTCGGTTTCTGAAGTGGTCCATCCATCCCCTTCATCAATTGCTACAAATGATGCTCCTTCCGGTGAACCCTTGAACAGGAAGCTCATCCTGAAACGCATCATGTCTGACGCGCTGGCTCTTCTGGGGCGTCGAACCTGACGCCATCACACAAATAGCTTCACTTGCCTCTCTATTTTCTCCCAAGGTCAACACGAAGTGGTTGCTCGTGAAAAAGGAGAAAAGGAGCGATTAAAGATCAGCTCTGCTGCGGACGCTATTGCTCTCCTGGCGGGCTTGCTCGTCATAAGGATCGTTTCATGGATCCACGGCCTCCGATCGTTCCTGAAGCAAGCCAATCATTTCAGGAACTATCCCGTGGAATGCTTGTTAGTGGCGCTCGTAGGTAACGGTGAGCGGCTCCTCTCCTGATGGTGCGGATGACGCTTCTCTCGCTTATCGCTTAGGACAGAGAAGGAGAGATGCATGCGCGCGTTGGTCTGGCACGGCAAGGAAGATATCCGATGCGATACCGTATCGGATCCTGAGATCGAACATCCTCGCGATGCGATCATCAAAGTCACGAGCTGCGCGATCTGTGGCTCCGATCTCCACCTGTTTCATAACTTCATTCCCGCGATGAAGCCCGGTGACATCATGGGACATGAAATGATGGGGGAGGTCGTCGAGACAGGTTCGCAGATGAAAGGGCGCTTGAAAAAGGGCGATCGCATCGTCGTTCCTTTTACAATCAACTGCGGAGAATGTGACCAGTGCAAGCGCGGCAACTACTCCGTCTGCGAGCGGACAGACCGCAACAAAGGCATCGCGGACAAGGCTTTCGGTCATACGACCGCAGGGCTGTTTGGCTATACCCATTTGACGGGCGGCTATCCGGGCGGTCAGGCTGAGTATTTGAGAGTTCCGTTTGCGGACGAAACCCATATCAAGGTTCCTGACACGCTGACAGATGAGCAGGTTCTTTTCCTTGGCGATATCTTTCCGACCGGTTGGCAAGCGGCTGTCCATTGCGACATCGAATTGACCGATACGGTCGTCCTGTGGGGTTGCGGGCCTGTCGGACAGATGGCGATCCGAAGTGCTGTCCTTCTTGGGGCTAAGCAGGTGGTTGCCATTGATTGCATTCCAGAACGTCTTTCCATGGCCGAAGCAGGAGGAGCGATCACGATCGACTTCAGCAGCGAAAGCGTCATCGAACGGCTCAACGAACTGACCGATGGGAAAGGTCCGGAAAAGTGCATCGACGCAGTCGGTCTTGAAAGTCACGTGTCGATGGGACAACCGGACACGCTGCTCGACCGAGCCAAGCAGATGGTGATGTTGGAGAACGACCGTCCGCACGTCCTGCGTGAGATGATCTATGTCTGCCAGCCAGGCGGGATCATCTCGATCCCCGGTGTTTATAGTGGCCTCGTCGATAAAATTCCGATGGGAATGGCGATGAACAAGGGCCTTTCGTTTCGCATGGGGCAAACGCATGTGCGCCGCTGGACGGACGATCTGCTGCGCCGGATCGAAGAGGGACAGATCGATCCCTCCTTCGTCATCACGCATACTGTAAAATTGGAAGAGGGACCGGACATGTACAAAGTCTTCCGCGACAAGCAGGACAGTTGCATCAAGGTGGTCCTCAAACCCTAAGGAGCTCGAAGATGACGTTTTTGACAAATGTGACACGTTCTGAAGGCGACCCTAAGGTCATTTCGACAGGATCGAGTTCACTTAGTTCATCCGATCGAATGGCACGCAATCTTGGTTGGTTCAGCATTGGTCTTGGACTTGTTGAAATGGTTGCCGCCAGACGCATTACGCGTGCCCTCGGCATGCGCGGCCAGGAAAATCTCGTCCGTGCCTTTGGTGTGCGAGAGATTGCGTCTGGCTTCATGACGCTGTCAGTTGACAAGCAAGTGGGCCTAGCCACCCGGATTGGTGGCGACGCACTGGACATTGCCGCTCTTGCAACTGCGCTGCACCCAACAAATCGCAAGCGGAATAATGCGGCACTCGCATTACTCATGGTCACCGGCATTGCGTTTCTCGACGTGGCCGTTGCCGGCGCCGCTAAAGTGCGTCACCTCGGTCATAAAGGTGATCGTCGAACTTATGGTGACCGAAGCGGATTTCCGAAAGGCGTCGAGGCTGTGCGCGGTGCGGGCCGCACCAAGTTGCAGGATGCGCGGCCGACCTCAGGCAACGAGCCGCGCGCCACCAAGAAGTCAGTCACCGGTGACGACGCATAGAGCCCCGATTGGAAGCAGTTCGTCTTGTCGAGCCGCATCATCAGTAGGGAAGGCCGACATAATTTTCGGCAAGGGCGGTGGACGCGGCACGCGATTGAACAAGGTAGTCCAGCTCGGCCTCCTGAATACGCTGCCCAAAATCACCGGTATCAGTGAAGCGATGCATCATCGTGGTCATCCACCAAGAAAAACGTACCGCCTTCCAGACGCGAGAGAGGGCTTTCTGCGAATAGAAATCGATGCCGGCGTCAGATCTGTCACGATAAAACTCGATCAACGCCTCGCTCAGATAATGCACATCGCTGGCTGCGAGATTGAGGCCCTTGGCACCGGTTGGCGGCACGATATGTGCAGCATCTCCCGCCAAGAAGAGCCGGCCAAATCGCATGGGTTCGCTGACGAAGGATCTGAGTGGCGCGATGGATTTTTCAAAGGATGGCCCGATGACCATACTTTCCGCATGGCTATCTGGCAGGCGGCGGCGAATCTCGTCCCAGAAGCGCTGGTCGCTCCAGTCCTCAAGCCTGTCCTCCAGCGAACATTGAACGTAATAGCGGCTGCGCGTATGTGAACGCATGGAGCAGAGCGCAAAGCCGCGCGGGTGGTTGGCATAAATAAGTTCGTGATTGACCGGCGGCACGTCGGCCAGAATGCCGAGCCAGCCAAATGGATAGATTTTCTCGAATTCCTTAATTGCGCCATCAGCCACAGATTTGCGGCTGACCCCATGAAAGCCGTCGCATCCAGCGATGAAATCGCAATCTATACGGTGGTTGATGCCATCTTTTCGATAAGTGACATAGGGACCTGAACCCTCGAATTCATGCGGCTCGACATCGGCGGCGTCGTAGATGGTAACAAGACCTGCAGCTTCGCGAGCATCCATGAGATCATGGGTCACCTCAGTCTGGCCGTAGACCATGACGCGTTTGCCGCTCGTGAGGTCGACCAAGTCGATGCGATGGTCGCGCCCATCAAAGGTCAGCGAAAATCCGTTATGGGGCAATCCTTCCTGGTGCAAGCGCTTGGCCGCGCCAACCTTTTCCATGAGCTGCACGGTGCCTTCTTCCAGAACGCCGGCGCGGACACGGCTAAGAATGTAATCCTTGCTCACCCTGTCCAGGATCACGGTTTCGATGCCTTGCTGAGAAAGCAATTGACCGAGCAAAAGCCCCGATGGGCCGGAGCCGATGATGACGACCTGTGTGCGCATTGTTTCCCTCCCGAAACGGCCTCTCCTCAGGAAATTGATGAAGGTGGCGTACAAGCTCAATGGACTTTCAGCGCCGTAAATTGCACAATCCGACCATGGGATCGCGGATTGAAAGAAAATGCGGGAGAGGGCGGCGGAAGGCTTATATGGGGAAGATGCTGCGCAAGGCGGCAGTTTTCGTTTTCATTGTGAAACGCTCTTTTCAAGAAGTAGCCTGCATAACTTCGAAATCGGCCTGCATCGGCATTCTGCGTTTCTACAAATCTTGTACATTTCGGGCGGTGAGGGAGATGCGTTATTGCCGGGACGGATCGAGCCTATTCGCCCGCCAGTTGCGGTGATTGTGCCCCCAGGATTTGAACATGGCTTCCGTTTCTCGCGTGATATAGGCGGGGTGATCGTCACCGTGCTGCCAGGCGCGCTGAGCGCGTCAGTGCAGGCATTGTTATTGAGCATGTTCTCACAGCCGGTGGTTTTGCCCCTGCTTGATTTCGATGAGGGAGACTGTTTGAGACGCGGCTTCGAGCGGATTTTGATGGAATATGCGGCTCGTGAACTCGGCCGGGACGCCATGATTGAGGGCCAGCTAGCCACTATTGTCTCGCTTTTAACGCGGGCAGCTCGGCCGCTTCTGGTAACAAGAACTGGGGGAGAAAGCCTTGCGGCGCAGCGTTTTGAACAATTGCTAGCGCTGATCGCCCAACATATCCGCGAGCCGCACAAAGCCGAATTTTACGCAGACAAACTCGGTATTTCGCAAACGCATCTCAACAGGCTGGTCCGCTCGGTTTGTGGTCTCAGTCTGCAGCGATTGATCGCCCGTCGCCAAATTGAGATTGCGCAGCAGGAGCTTATTTTCACGGCATCCACGGTGCAGATGATCGCCGATGGTCTGGGCTTTTCCGATCCAGCCTATTTCAATCGCTTCTTCAAGCGGGAAACGGGATTGACGCCGCGGGCATGGCGCCTGGCAGAGCAGGACAAAATGGCTCATTCCGATGCACAGCTGGAAGAGCTTTCGAGTTCGCGCTGAAAACAGGCGGATCAAGAACATCCTCGCAATGAATCTAAGCTCGTGGCACTTGCTCCATCCGCCGCCTTCAACGCTTCCGGCAATGACCCTATCAGTCGGTCAAGCCGAGCTTTCGCAAACGATCGGCGAGAGGCTGCCGATGGCAGGCTCCCGCTCTTCAATGCCGCATTACGATAGTCTCATGCCATCTGGACGGCGCGCCCTCTGCGCACCAATAGCAGCACGGTTGCCAATCCTGCGAGAAGCGTAACGGGAACAAGGGCGACGATGACATGTGACGGGCTGCTACCGCCGGCAACCAGGAAGCCCCCAAACCATGGTCCAACGATGGATCCGAGCCGTCCGATAGCGACTGCCACGCCGACGCCCGTGCCGCGGATTTCAAAGGGGTAGCATTGTGGCGCCAAGCCGTAGAGGATTGCCTGCACGCTAAGGATTGCGCCGCCTAGGAGCGCACCAGCCATGAGCGTAAGCCCGATTTGCGCCGGTAGGAGGCCGAGCAGGAGCAAAGCAGCCGCCGCTGCTGCAAAGGCCAGTGCGACGGGCATGGCAGCGTTTTTCTGATCGAGTACACGCCCGCCCACGAGGCTTCCCGCCGCACCGCCGAGATTGAACAGGATCTGAACCAGGGATGCTTGCTCGCGGGTCAGTCCGCGGGAGACGAGTAACTGCGGCATCCAGTTCAAAAGCAGATAAACGACGACCAACCCGAGAAAGAAGGAGACCCAAAGCGCGATCGTCGTTAGCAGTGTCTGCGGGGCTAAAATGCGTGAAAGAGCTGCCGAGACCGATTTCGCCTCGCTCTTGATGACCCTGAGTGCTGGCAGCATGCCATAGATGGCTGGTGCCAGGAGCAGCGGCATGATGCCGCCGACAACAAAGATCGAGTGCCAGTCGTCAGCGTGAAGACCGAGCATGGCAACGCCGCTCGCAATGGCGCCGCCAAGCGGCACACCCGCATACATGATCGAGACAGCACGCCCGCGACGTCCAGCATCAACGGATTCCGCAGCGATGTTGACGAGGTTTGGCAAAGCGCCGCCGAGACCGACACCCGTCAAAAGGCGCATGATGACGAGCTGATCGAAGCTTGTGACAAAGGCGGTTGCCAAGGAGAAAATCCCGAAGGTCACAAGCGAAAGAACAAGCCCGGTCCGTCTTCCCCAAGCATCGGCGACCCGTCCTCCGACGAGTGTTCCGAAGATCAGGCCGATGGTAGCCGATGAGAAAAATAGGCCGACCTGTTGTGGGGTCAGCCCGAAAACAGGCACGAGCTTGGGTGCTGCGACGCCGGCCGCCTGAAGGTCAAAGCCTTCAATAATGGCTGCCAAAAAAGCAAGCACAAGCGCTCGCTGCCCACTTGAGCGGTGGTCAGTTGTCGTCTGCATTTCTTCCTCCCAGAAAGCGGGTTCCTTCTCCCCGCTGGTTGCAGGCCTAGCCCTGCTTCGGCCCATCCTCCTGCCAAATCTTCGCCAAGAGCCGGCGAAGTTCTGCCTGCTCCGTCGCGCTCAGGCGACGCAGCATGATGCGTTCATGATCAGAAACGAGCGCCAGCCACTCCATCGCTTCCCCTTCGCCGCGACGGGTCGCAAAAAGCCGCTGGATGCGCTGATCGGTCTTGTCTGCCTCGCGCAGGAAAAGCCCGCGCTCTTCCAGCTCCGCCAGGATCGGTACGATATTGGCTCTCTGCATGCCGAGCGTCCGGCAAATCTCCGCCGAGCTGATCCCAGGCGTCTCGACAATGCTGAGTAAAACACTCATCGGGACCGGCCGGGTGTTGGCAGGCGCGAGCGCCGCAGCCGCACCCTGTAGGTCGAAGATGGACGCGCGGCGAAGATGGTAGCCGACCAAATCTTCCAGCCGGCTGGACTGTTGATCGGACGCCCGGTCCTCAGTCTGCGGTACTTGCGACGGCATTCCCCGATTCCCCTCATTGCCACTTGCATTCGGTATAACGCTATGTCACATAACAATCAATCTGCTATCTTGCATAGCGAGTTATTTGCAGGCGAGCGTTCAAGCTCACTGTCTGTCCTGGGGAGGAAGCCAATGACAACAGTATCCATGCGTATCGGGGGGGCTGCACATGCTGCCTCGACAGGTCGCACATTCCGCAGATCAAATCCGGTGACGGGCGAGCTTGCGAGTGAAGCAGCCGCAGCAAGCATATCCGATGCCGCCGCCGCCGCTGATGCGGCTGAAGCTGCCTTTCCGGCCTGGGCTGCGCTCGGTCCCAATGCCCGCCGTGCAATACTTCTCAAAGCAGCCGACGCCCTTGCCGCCAAGGGCGATGCCTTCGTCGCCGCCATGGCTTCCGAAATCGGGGCGACCCAGGCATGGGCACGTTTCAACGTCATGCTCGCCTCGTCCATGCTGCGCGAAGCCGCCGCTCTGACAACTCAGATCTCGGGCGAAGTGATTCCTTCTGATAAGCCCGGGTGCCTGGCNCGAAATCGGGGCGACCCAGGCATGGGCACGTTTCAACGTCATGCTCGCCTCGTCCATGCTGCGCGAAGCCGCCGCTCTGACAACTCAGATCTCGGGCGAAGTGATTCCTTCTGATAAGCCCGGGTGCCTGGCAATGGCGATCCGCGAACCGGCCGGGGTCGTGCTCGGCATAGCGCCTTGGAACGCGCCGGTCATTCTCGGCGTGCGGGCGCTGGCGACGCCGCTCGCCTGCGGCAACAGCGTTATCTTCAAAGCATCGGAGATTTGCCCACGCACGCATGCTTTGATTGTCGAAGCTCTGGAAGAGGGCGGTCTGCCCAACGGCGTTGTGAACCTCGTGCTGAATGCTCCAGAGGATGCCGGGGAGATCGTCGGCGCGCTAATCGACCATCCGGCGGTCCGGCGCATCAACTTCACCGGGTCGACCAATGTGGGCCGGATTATCGCCGAACGTGCCGCCCGGCACTTGAAGCCGGTCCTCCTTGAACTCGGTGGCAAAGCCCCACTCGTCGTTTTGAAGGACGCTGATGTCGACGAGGCGGTGAAGGCTGCGATCTTTGGCGCCTTCTTCAACCAAGGCCAGATCTGCATGTCGACCGAGCGAATTATCGTCGTGCCTGAGGTGGCGGAGGAATTCGTCGCGAAATTCACTGCGCGTGCCCAAGCCCTGAAGGCGGGTGACCCACGCGAGGGGACGGCCCCGCTCGGCGCCGTCGTTGATGTCCGCACCGTCGAGAAAGTCGAGGCTTTGATCGCCGACGCGACGGCAAAGGGCGCAAGCGTGACTGGTGCAGGGGCTGCCGAAGGTGCGCTTCTGCCAGCGCAAGTGGTCGATAAGGTCACGTCCGATATGCGGCTCTATTCCGAGGAAAGCTTTGGCCCCGTCGTCGCCATTTTGCGCGCGAAGGACGAAGACGATGCCGTCCGTCTCGCCAATGATAGCGAGTATGGCCTGTCTGCCGCAGTGTTCAGCCGCGATACGGCCCGGGGCCTTTCTGTTGCGCGACGCATGCGTTCCGGCATTTGCCACGTCAATGGTCCGACCGTGCACGACGAGGCGCAGATGCCGTTCGGAGGCACCAAGTCGTCTGGCTATGGTCGCTTCGGCGGCAAGGCCGGAATTGCGGAATTCACCGAACTGCGGTGGATCACCATCGAAACCGAGCCAGGACGTTTTCCGCTCTGACAAGCCGAGTTGTTGCTCCACCTTTTCCGGCCAATTGGCCGAAGTTGATGCAGATGCAAGGAGGGCCCGATGGCCAACGATATAGACACTGTCGCTTATGACGTGGTCGACCGCATTGCCTGGGTACGGTTCAACCGGCCCGACAAGCGCAATGCGATGAGCCCAACGCTCAATCGCGCGATGATGGAAGTGCTCGACGAGCTCGAATTTCGGGGCGATGTGGGCGTATTGGTGCTAACCGGGGAAGGTACCGCATGGACGGCCGGTATGGACCTCAAGGAGTATTTCCGCGAAACGGAAGCGGAAGGACTCAAAGGCGTGCGCAGATCACAGCGCGAGAGTTACGGCTGGTGGCGCCGCCTGCGATGGTATCAGAAGCCAACCATTGCCATGGTCAACGGTTGGTGCTTTGGCGGCGGCTACGGCCCACTCTTTGCCTGTGACCTTGCCTTTGCCGCAAACGAAGCAAAGTTCGGCCTCTCGGAAATCAACTGGGGAATTTTGCCGGGCGGCGGCGCGACCAAGGTCGCGGTCGAGCTCCTTCCCTTCCGCAAGGCGATGTATCACGCGTTGTTGGGCGAGCCGATCGACGGCAAGACCGCGGCAGAATGGGGCCTTGTTAACGAGAGCCTTCCGTTGGATGCCCTCAAGGATCGCGTGATCCAAGTTGCCAAGATCCTGCTCGAGAAGAACCCGGTGGCGCTGAAAGCCACCAAGGATGCCGTACGCCGGGTCGGCATGATGCCCTACGATGAGGCGGAGGATTACCTCGTCCGTGCCCAGGAGGCTGCCAACTCCTTCGACAATGACGGCCGCAAAGAGGGCATTCGCCAGTTTATCGACGAGAAGTCCTACAAACCTGGTCTTGGCGCCTACGATAAGGATCGACAGAGCCGCTGAACCCTTGGAGGAGGGAAGGAGGAGAACGATGCAGGAATTTTTTTGTCCCGATCCGGTGGCGATGCATACACGCCTTCGGCCGAAGTCGCTTGCCTGTGTGGAACTGGCAAGCGGCCGCCGCTGGACGTACGAAGAACTAGACACGGACATTCAGCGCGCGGTCACGCTGTTGCGCAATGGGGGTATCAACAAGGGCGAGCGAATTGCGGTCGTCGCCCGCAACAGCGTCTATCTGATCATCCTTCAACAGGCGCTGATGCGCATGGGCGCGATTTTCGTGCCGTTGAACTGGCGCCTGTCCCAGCAGGAATTGTTGCATCTCCTGAAGGACTGCGCGCCCACTCTCTTGTACACCGATACGGAAATTTCGGACCTGCCGGGTGGCTGCCGAAGCGAAAGCTTGGAGAGCTTTGCCACGCAGTTGGCCGACCTCGATCCAGCACCACGTTGTCTTCCGGCAGCGAGCACCGAGACCTGCATCATCCTTTACACATCAGGCACGTCCGGGATGCCGAAAGGCGCTTTGCTCACGGCACAGTTTCTTCTAGCAACCGCGCTAAATTTCAATGTTCTCGGCGAGGTCGATACCGGCTGTATCTTCCTATGCGATACTCCGATGTTCCATGTTATCGGCATCGTCACACAGATCTGGCCGCCTCTGTTGCGTGGAGGAACCTTTCTCGTTTCGCCGGGCTTCGAGCGCGAAAAGACAAACGAGCGGCTGAGCGATCCTGAGCTTGGCATCACACACTATTTCTGCGTACCGCAAATGGCGGACGCCCTGCGTAAATGCTCGAACTTCGAGCCAGAGGCTTGGACGAAGCTCAAGGCACTCTTTACCGGCGGAGCGCCCAATCCTGCGGCAAACATCCGCTGGTGGCTCGAGCGGGGCGTAAGGATGGTCGACGGCTATGGTATGACTGAAACGGGAACGACGCTCGGCATGCCGTTGTCGCCTGAGCTGGTGCACAGCAAGGCAGGGGCTGCGGGAATTCCGGGACCGTTAACAGCGGTTCGCCTGGTCGACGAGAAGGGCGAAGAGGTACCGGACGGTACGCCGGGAGAGATTTTGATCTTCGGATTGAATGTTATCGCCGGCTACTGGAACAGGCCGGAAGCGTTCAAAGATAGCTGCACGAAGGACGGCTGGTTCCGCACCGGAGATATCGGACGACGTGACGCGGACGGCTATATCGCGATCGTTGATCGCCGGAAGGACATGTTCATTTCCGGCGGAGAAAACGTATATCCGGTGGAGGTCGAGGCCGCGCTCTTAGAACATCCCGATGTCAGCGAGGTTGCCGTGATCGGTGTTCCTGACGAGCGATGGGGCGAGGTCGGCCGGGCCTATGTCGTCGCCGCACCGGGCCAGCGCGTCGGTCAAGAGGAACTTACGCGTCACTGCCACGCGCTGATTGCCCGGTACAAAACCCCGAAAGAATTTCGCTTTCTCGAAAAGCTGCCGCGGACCGCGTCCGGTAAGGTGATCAAACATCTCCTCCGCAAGGAGGCATTGGAGGAACGCGAAATCGAAGCAACTTAGTTGAGGTTGAGCCATGCCGATCCGACTGGTGATCGTCTGTTTTCGGGCGAAGCGAGCTCTTGTGCGTCAGCGTAAAAACGCTTCAACCCAAAAAGGTTGGCCATCTAACGAAGCGCAAAGTTCATTCGTTTTTCATTTTACGCGGCGAAGTCCCTCTCGGGGATAGCTAAAAGCTCGTCCGTAAGGGCAGGAGCTTCAACGCTCAGATTGTAGCTCGCCTGCAGGTTCAGCCAAAAATCTGGGGTTGTCCGAAAATATCTGGCAAGCCTTAACGCGGTGTCCGTTGTTACCGGTGTTTGTTCTGAAGCCAAGCGCTCTATCCGCGTCCTCGGCACGTTCAGCATTTTTGCAAGAGCCCCAGCACTCATCTTTAAGGGCTTGAGATATTCCTCACGAAGAATTTCGCCTGGATGAACTGGAGTGAGAATTTTGAACATCTTCCTGCATTTCCTTCTTGTCGAAAGACAGCGCGATCAAGCTCTAGTGATAATCGACGATTTCAACCTGTTCCGGCCCACCGCTCGTCCAAATAAAGCAAATCCGCCACTGATCATTGATCCTAATTGAATGCCAACCTTCTCGATCTCCTTTAAGAGCCTCCAGCCTGTTACCAGGCGGCGAGCGAAGGTCGTCGAGAACCGCAGCGGCATGGAGGATCGCAATTTTTCTGATGGCAGACCGCAGTATTTCCGTCGGGAAACCTTTCGGTGCTTTTCCCGTGGTCGCCAAAGTCTCGGTTAATTTGTCTTTGAAGGACAGGATCACCACAACCTCCCAACGTATCATAGTGCGATACGTCACTTTGTCAATTGAGACGTATCATGAGACGATACATATGCGTGGAATTCGAAATGATCTACTGCAACATCAATACCATCGCAGTCGCGTTCCTCAATTTTTCAAACGCCACCGATCTTTCACTTACGATTTAAGAAGCAACCTATCATGTGCCTGACATCATTTCGAACTAGGTCTGCGCGCGGATCAGGATCGTCGTTAATGACAACGCTTAAAGATGTGGCAAAGAGGGCGGGGTGCTCGGTCGCGACCGCTAGCCGTGCTTTGGGGGCGGGCGGCCCTGTGAGTAACGCCGTCAAGAGCCGAGTGCGGCGCGCTGCGGCTGAACTGGGCTATCGGCCCGAAGCCTTGCTCCGGAGACGCGGAGGCCAAAGGCCGCTGATCGGCGTTTTAATCCCCAGCATCACCAATCCTGTTTTTGCGGCCTCGCTTTCCCAGATCCAAAATCGCATGCAAGTCAGCGGCCATGCTGTGGTGCTTGCACAGTCGAATTATGACCCGGATCAGGAGGCAGATGCGATAGGAGCACTTCTATCCGAGCGTCCAACCGGGCTGATCCTGACATTGTGCAATCCGGAACATCGCGTTCTGCAAAGCCGCCATCTGCCACCGACGGTGCTCCTCAGTAACCGACCCAGCGCGGCTTTTCCTGCTGCGGTCACTGTGGACAATATCGAGGCGGGTCGCCGGATCACCCAATATCTTATCGATCACGGTCATCGCCGTATTCTGTTCGTGGCAGGTCACTTTGCCGCGTCCGATCGAGCTTTGCTCCGATATGAGGGCTATCGAATGGCGCTGGAGAACAACGCCGTGCCATTGCTGCCTGCTGTTCAAATTCCCTTTATCGACAGCAACCAGCAACCGGATATCTCGGTTGCTGTGGTGGAGCTGAAGCCGACGGCCATCATCGCGTCGAATGATCTCTTGGCCTGCGGCATAATCGGGGCGTTTCGTCGGGAAGGCATCTCGGTTCCACAGGATATATCGGTGGCAGGCTTTGACGGCATAGCCATGGGCGAATTGATGACGCCGCCCTTGACAACCATCGAGATGCCCAACGCCAGTATGGGGGCTGTCGCCGCCTCGCTTCTTTTGGATATTGCCGAGAAAGGCGTTGCGCCTCGGCATTTGCAACTCGGTTTTACGCTGAAGTCGGGCGGAACGGTCCGTTCCATTTGAGCGCAACCCGCCGCGATCAAGCGGCGGGTGCTACTTTACAGGGCTCAGTTCGTGCGCGGAAGAAGCCGCTTCACTTCTTTTGCGGCATCGTCCAGAGCATCTTGCGGCGTGGCCGATTGGTCAACGACACGCGAGGTGTTGTCGACGATCGTCTGCGTTACGCGTACGCCGTTCGAACCAGGGAAGGCGTACCACGGGATCATGCGCGGCATCTGATTAAGACCAGCCAGGAACAGCGGGTTCTTTTTGTAGAAGTCGCCGAGATATTCAGAAGATTTCGCCGCTAGTTCGTTGTTTGGCACATAGCCGGTTCCCGGCACAACCACCGAAGCGCCATAGGGGCCCGCAGCAAATTTTGCGAATTTCCAAGCCGCCTCTTGTTTAGAGGCGTCGTGCGTTAGGATAACGACGGCATTGCCGCCAGTCGGAAGTTTACCGTTGACCGGGTCGAACAGGGGGATTGGCGCTGTGCGGAGCTCAAACTTGTCACCAACATTCTTGATCGTGTTGCGGAGCGCACCGGTCGTCTGGAAGGTGAAGCCAACCTTTCCTGCAACGAAGGCCTGTTCGCCCGCTGCCTTGGTGAAGACAGGCATGCCTGCCTCCTTGACCATACGATCGACGATGGTCATCGCTTTTAGGCCCTCCGGCCCATTGAACGCGACCTTGCTTTCATCTGCACTCAGCATGGTGCCGCCGGCACCGAGGAGCAGAGCGGAAAACATCCAGTCATCCCCCTGCCAGCGAAAATCGATGGAATCGACACCGTTTCCAAGCGCCTTGATCTTCTTGCCAAGCGCAATTACCTCGTCCCAGGTCTTGGGTGGCTGATCCGGATCACCGCCAGCAGCCTTCACCAGATTAGCATTGTAATACATGATCGGGTTGGAAGTCGCGAATGCAAGACCGACCTGCTTTCCATTGACCTGGGCAAGCTTCAAGATTGTGTCGGAAAAGCCCTGTTCGGCCATGCTTTGCTTGTCCTTGGCGATCATCGGGCCAAGATCGACGGGGATGCTCCGCTCGTCAGCCATCCGAAGCCGATTGAGACCAATGAAGGTGACATCGGGCATGTCCGAAGTCCCGGCCTGACGCATGATCGTCTGGATCCCTTCCTCGTAACTCGCTGAGGGATTGGCGAACTGGATTTTGATATCCGGATTTTCCTCCATGAACTTCTTCGAAATCGTGTCCATCACGTCTTTGAAGAAGCCGGGCATCGGATAGTGGACCGTCAAGGTAGTTTCTGCGTGCGCTGGTAGAGCCGTTGTCACGCAGACCGCCGCGGCGGCAAGAATCTTGGTGAAATGCTTCATGGCATATTTCCTGGTTTGAGAAGAACCGATCAGCCTTTGAGACCGGTCATGGTGATGCCCTCGACAAAGCGTTTCTGCGCAAACAGGAAAGCCAGGACGAGAGGAAGGGTGATGATCAAGGTGGCAGCCATCAGTGCGCCGTAATCGTCGCCGGCCTCCGCAGCGCGGAAATAGAGCAGGCCGAGCGGCGGCGTTGCATAAGCCTGGTTGGAAACGACGATCAGCGGCCAATAGAGGTCGTTCCAATGCGCCACGACGGAAAAGATGGCGAAGGCCGTTATTGCCGGCCAAGCATTCGGCACGATGACGCGAGCAACGATCCCGATTTCGGACATGCCGTCCAACCGTGCGGCGTGGATAAGATCATCCGGCATGGCTCGAAAAAACTGCAGGAACAGGAAGATGCCGAAGACGGAGATGGAAAAGGGTGCAACAAGGGCCGTATAGCTGTTGAGGACGGACAGGCTGTTGAAGGCGACATAAAGTGGCAGCGCGGTTGCATGGATCGGCACAAGCAGCCCCAGCATAACGAGCGCCATCATCAGACGCGCCGCCCGAAAGTTCAGCTTCGCCAGTGCATAGGCACAGGGAATAGCGATGACGACCTGGAAGAAGAGGATCAGCAGGCAAACCACCACGCCATTGAGCAGCAGCGCTGGCATGTTGACGCGCATCACCGCTTTGGTGAAGTTCTGCAAGAAGAAGGAATGCTCCGGGATCAGAGACAGTGAAGAGGTAAAGATTTCGCTTTGAGCCTTGCCCGCTGTCGACAACATAAAGGTGTAAGGGGCAAGAAACAGGAGTGCTCCAAGCGATAGCAGACCAAGTCGAAGGAGGCGGCCAATAGACAATGCCGATTGCGGGCTCATGCGTAATGCACCTCCCGGTCAAGCAAACGGTACTGCACGAACATCATGACCACGAGCAGGGCAAGAAAGACGACGGTCATTGCGGAGGCATAGCCGACGCGCAGATAGACAAAGCCTTCCTGGTAGATGGTAAAAAGTAAGACTTCGGATGCCTTGTTTGGACCACCTTCAGTCAGAGTCTTAACTGTCTCGAAAACCTTGACAGCATTGATAATGCTGATGGTGATAACGAAGAGAGTGGTCGGCCCCAGCATGGGCCAGGTCACCAGCAAGAACCGATCGGTGCCAGAACGTGCACCATCGACATCAGCTGCGGCATAAAGGTCGCGGGGTATCGCCGTCAGGCCGGCCAGAAACAGCACCATATTGAAGCCGGCACTCTGCCAGATGCCAATGATCGCCAGGCTGTAAAGCACCGTATTAGAGGCGCCGAGCCAATTGGGACCGGCAATGCCGATCATCTGTAGAGTCGCGTTGATAGGGCCAATCGTCGGATGAAAGAGATATTGCCAGACCGTCGCCATGGCGACTAAAAGTGACGCCACCGGTAGGAAATAGGCCGTGCGAAAAAAGGAGCGACCAAGCGGTTCGCTTTCGATCAGAAGCGCGATCCCAAGCCCCAGGAGCACTGAGATGGGTGCAACGATCGCAGTGTAAACGGCAGTGTTCCAAAGCGACTGCCGAAACGTCCGATCGGAAAACAGTTCTGTGTAATTCTCGAAACCGACAAAACGAAAGCTGCCAAAGCCGAGTTCAAAATCGGTGAAACCGAGGAAGACGACAGCAACGAGCGGCGCAAGAATAAATGCGATCATCAGGATGATCGCTGGCAGAACCAGCGGCCAGGCAGTTCTGGCCTGCCGAGCAGCGCCAAAATCTGGAAGGCTGAGAGGCATCGCGGAAAGAGCAGCATCAGCCATGGGCAGCCTCCAAGGCGTCCACCATGATTGGCTTGGCAGAAAGCCGGACGCCGTCCTTGCCAAAGACCAAGATCCGCTGTGTATCGGCGACGATGGAAACAGGCATGCTTGCGGAAATGCCTGCAGCTTCCGCCGGTGTCAGTTTGGCGACCATCGGCTGGTTCAAACCATCGAGCCGCGCATAGACGATCACTTCGGAGCCAAGAAATTCCAGGCGATCGACATGCGCTGCAAGGCCGGCCTGAGGGCGCCGAAGCACCTTCACATGTTCCGGGCGGATCGCGATCGTTACTTCTTCCCGCTCGCGCACGGAGGAAGCGATCTCTAATTGGTGGCTGCCGAGCGACACCAACTGACCGGGTCCAACCACGCTCTCCAGCGTGTTGATCCGCGGTTGGCCAACAAAACGGGCCACCTCTAGATGGTGCGGATCATCATAGATAACGTGTGGCGGAGCAAGTTGCAGGAGATTACCGGAGATCATCACGGCAACGCGATCCGCCATCGATAGTGCTTCTGCCTGATCATGCGTGACGTAAAGGGTCGGCACGCCTGCGCGGCGGTGCAACTCGACAATCTCGCCACGTGCATGGACGCGGAGGTTAGCATCGAGATTGGAGAGCGGCTCGTCCATAAGAAAGAGGCTAGGTCGGCGAACCATCGCGCGTGCCAGAGCCACGCGCTGCCGCTGACCGCCAGACATCTGGCCTGGTTTGCGGTCAAGCAAGTGGTCGATTTTCAGTGAGCGCGCCATTTCAGAGACTTGGCCTTGAATGCCTCTGCGCACCTGCCTCTGCCCCGGCAGGAAATGACCGATCAAGGGAAGACGCTGCGCGCGTGTCAATTCACGCATTGCAAGCGGAACGGCGATATTTTGCGCAGCCGTCAGATGGGGATAAAGGGCGTAGGATTGGAAGACCATCGCAACGTTCCGATCGGCGGGCGCGAGCCCGGTTAGCTCTCGGCCTCCTGCCGCGACGCTGCCAGAGGTTGGGTGGTCAAGGCCTGCAACGATGCGCAGCAGCGTACTCTTGCCGCAGCCCGAGGGACCAACGAGGGCAATGAATTCGCCAGGTTCCGCCTCCAGGCTAATGCCTTTCAAAATGGCATTGTCACCGAAGGACTTGCTGATGCCGGAAAGACGAAGTGCGCTCATTTAGGCTGCCTCGCCTTGGGACGTCGATTTTGGATAGATTTCGTCGATCACGTCATCGATCACGTATGCGGTCATATCGGGAACGGCGACGATCTCGCTGGAAACGGTATCGCCATCGAAACGATGAACAACCGCGCCGATGAGGCGCTCGCCCGGCATTTCCCGCTCCAGCTTATCAATGATGAAGGCGGCCGACGGTCCCCAAACCAAGGCGGCGTCTTTGAATGCGCCTTTCCAGGCCCAATGAAGATGGCCTGTCGCGATCAAGCCTACCTCATGTTGGTCTATCAAATCGTACAGACGCGCGCGGGGAACAGGCCGGATGCTCCAATAACCGGTGTCCCCTTCGTCGGGGCGATCAACGAAGATCGGCTTATGCGTGAAGAGTGCGATGCGTCGACCGCCTGCTTCGGCCATCTCTCGCGCAAGCCACTCAAGCTGCTCTTCCTCGTTCTCGTCGTCCATTCCAAGGAGCAGCGAATTGAAGCCAATTAGTCGCCAACTCTGAATGTCGCGACTGAACCGGTCTGCGCCGACAAGACTGTTCCAGCGCTCAATCCGGGCGTTCGTGACCGGCTGGTGCGATCCCGGCAGATGGCCGATATCATGATTGCCCGGCAGGATCAGCATCGGCGCCTTTGTCTGGTTCATCAGCTGGAGCGAAAAAGCGATATCGTCGGCATGATCTGCGCCATCGACACTCAGGTCTCCCGTATGAATGATGAGATCTGGCTGTTCGGATTGAAGCCAGCGAAGGAGCGGCGGCCAATTGCCGTTAAAGTGCGGCTTCGACGGGCTGAAATGAGTATCACTGATCTGAATGACCTTCATGGCCGGGCTCCAATGCAGGGGATGGAGGCGACATTTGCCTCTGTGCTTTCGGAGTTCTCATAAAGGTGCAGGTTGTCAGTTACGTAACAGGCTTTTCCCGTTCTTTTCCATTCTTGTCATGAAACGGTTACATCCATCATTTGGATCGCCTCACGCTCGCTTAGACCGGGCAATCGACGTTTGATGAACGAAGTCGATGCAGGACGTCGGGCCTGCATTCGTTTGCATGTACAGATTACTGTTGCCCTGTGACCTCGAAGATCAGGCGATCAATGCTCTAAAGGGGTGGTCGAAAAACCTTCTCAGTGAAAGGTCAAGCAGCAGTCCCGTTCGACACTATCATCCGTGGTATCTTTGTTCTATAACTCCGATATGGGCTTCGATGAAACTGCGCCTGTGAAGGACCGCGCAACGGGCAATTGTTCGGCAATCTCTGCCGGCATCACCCATCTTTTCCTCTTCATCAACCGACAATTTTCACCAAAAATAGCCGCATGTGCGGCTCCTGCCCAAGTCAATCGACCAAGCGAGGCTTCCCGTGCAAGTGCATGAAAAAGCAGTATCCAGGCGTTTTCAGTTAATTCTCATCAAGCCTTCTCATTATGACGATGATGGTTATGTGATCAGATGGTGGCGGGCGATGATCCCGTCGAACTCTCTCGCGGCACTTTATGGAATTGCTGCCGACTGCGCGGAACGCCAGGTCCTCGGTCCCGACGTGGAAATCGACATCAAGGTCATCGACGAAACAAACACCCGGGTCGATATACCGAAGCTGCTCGGGTTGCTAAAACGACACGACAATTTTGGGCTCGTCGCCTTGGTGGGTGTTCAGTCTAACCAGTATCCGCGTGCCCTGGATATCGCCCGTCCATTCAGAGCGGCGGGAGTTCCCGTATCGATGGGAGGCTTTCATGTCTCCGGATGCTTGTCTATGTTGGACGGCGAAGCAGTCGAGTTGAACGCCTGCCGCGAGATGGGGATCTCGATGTTTGCGGGTGAGGCGGAAGGACGGCTGGACGCAGTCCTGCAAGACGCAGCCTCCGGCTCCTTAAAGCCGGTCTACAACTTCATGAATGATTTACCTGGCATCGGCGGGACCCCAGTCCCGTTTCTCCGCCGGGAGAACATCCAGCATACCCTGGGGCTGAGCAGCAGCTTTGATGCGGGCCGTGGTTGCCCCTATCAATGCTCGTTCTGCACGATCATCAATGTACAGGGACGTAAGTCTCGTTTTCGCAGTGCCGACGATGTCGAGAAACTCGTTCGGATGAATTGGGCGCAAGGTATCCATAAGTTCTTTATCACGGACGACAACTTTGCGCGCAATCGAGACTGGGAAGCGATCTTTGATCGGCTGATCGACCTCAAGGAGAATCACGGGATCCCGCTGGGCCTTATGATCCAGGTCGATACGCTCTGCCATAAAATCCCGAACTTTATCGAAAAATCAAAACGTGCGGGCGTTACGCGGGTGTTCATTGGGCTTGAGAACGTCAATCCGGACAACCTTACGGCGGCCAAGAAGAACCAGAACAAGATCACCGAATATCGGAAGATGCTACTTGCCTGGAAGGCGCAAGGCATAATGACATTGGCTGGATATATTCTTGGTTTTCCCGCCGATACGCCAGAGAGCATCCGTCGGGATATCAAGATCATCCAGCAGGAATTGCCGCTCGACGTCATCGAATTTTTCGTTCTCACACCTCTACCAGGATCGGAAGACCACCAGACGCTCTGGAAGAAGGGCGTTGCGATGGAAAAGGACCTGAATATCTATGATGTCGAGCATGTTTGTACCGCACATGAAAAGATGACCAAGCAGGAATGGGAGGCGATCTACCAGGAAGCGTGGTCCCTTTATTATTCGCCTGCCCATGTGAAGACCTTACTGCGCCGCGCCGTTGCGACCGGCGTGCCGATTGCCAGTCTCGTCAAGATCCTTGTGTCCTTTGCGACGACAGTACCCCTTGAAAATGTGCATCCTCTTCAAAGTGGCCTGCTTCGGCTCAAGCATCCAAGCGAATCGCGCCCGGGGATAAAGCCACGACATCCGCTTCTCTTCTGGCCGCTCTTTGCAAAGGAAACGATCGTCAAGCATGTGAAGCTTGCCAGCGTGATCCTGTCCATGAGCTACGATGCATTCCGAATTTCCAGAGATCCGGCATCGAAGAACTACTCCGATAAAGCATTGACGCCTGTTGAAGAGGATGAGGAAGAAAAGCTGGAATTGTTCACAATGACTGCAGGCGGCAACGCGGCAGTCAACCATGTCAGGAAGGTCGCAAAGCTGACGAAGACAGGCTGAGCACAGATTGCCTAGTTGCGTACTATAAAGCGGCCCCGAGACGCGGGTTTTCTGAAGCTCGTTCAGACATGTAACGACAAACGCGGCAAGCGCCTGGCCAAGGCGCCTTGCGGCCTGTCGAATTGTTATCTGTGCCGCACCGAAATTTTTGGATCGGTATGGCACCTTAGTCAAAATAGAGGATCTGCGTCGCGCTCCGAGGCTAGCTTTCAGCGATGCCGTTTACCCGACCAGGAGGCATATCCCATCCAAAGTGCGCAGCTTCGTCGATCATCTGGTCGCAGGTACGCCACCTTGGAATGCAGTCTCCCCTAGCCCGAGTCTTTTATAGCGACTGCGATCGCCCTAGATCACATCCAGAGCTCCAACTCACGGGTGGCATAAACCGTAGCTTCTTAGCTACTTTTCCATCGTTAAGGCGAATGCCTGCAAATGGCAGCTTAACTGCTCAGCTCGCTGAGATCAGACTTTGCCTGATAAAGTCAACCTTTTAGCCGCCGCCGGGCGATACACTGTCCTCGTCCTTGCTTGGGAGCGATCCGGTGCCAGGTGTCTTGCTTTCGTCGGTCAGGTGATCCTTGGCATGCGGACCCGCAGCGGGATGATTGTTCTGCGAGACCTTCTTCGTGCCTGTGCCCTCGACTGCGCGCTGTGCCTTGGTGTCCTTATCCATGTCTGTCTCCTGATTATAAACAGGTAAATGTTGAGACTGAGGGGAATGTTCCGGCGCGGCTCCAGCGGCTATCTGCGTATGCTATGGTTGAAAAATGCCGACAACTAATGCGGTGCGAAACCCCCCACGTCCGAACCGAACCAAGAAGTCGTGGCCAAGGGCGCTAGCTTGGCATGCAGCCGGCAAAGCATCGTCTTGCACTCATTCCGCCAATTCATTAATTGCCTTTACAGGAGACTGTAGAATGGCGTCGGATCGGCTCGGAAGTATCGTTGCGTTCGTGCAAGTCGCCGAACGGCGCAGTTTTGCGGCGGCGGGCCGCGATCTCGGCATTTCTCCGTCCGCAGTGAGCAAAAGCGTTGCCCGGCTAGAGGAGAGGCTGCAGCTCCGTCTGTTTCATCGCACAACCCGGTCGCTGACAATGACTGAGGACGGGAAGATCTTTTTCGAGCAATGCAGCGCCGTCCTCAAAGAACTTGATAACGCCGAGCAGGATATGCTGCAGCGCGCGGCACGACCAAGCGGTATTCTGCGCGTCGAGATGCCGACCGCGCTTGGGCGCTTGAAAATCGTTCCTGCCTTGGGACGGCTGACGACCCGCTATCCTGAATTACGCCTTGCGGCAAGCTTTGCGGACACCCTCACCGATCCTATCGCCGAGGGACTTGATGCGATCCTTCGTATCGGCAACCCGCGTGACGAACAACTTATGATGAGGCGGGTAGGCACCGTTAGATATCTGGTCTGTGCAGCACCTTCCTATCTCGCAGCACACGGCGAACCTATGGCTGTGGAAGATTTGAAGAACCATGATTGTGTGAGGCGCGTGTCGCACTATGGTCCGAAGTTCGCGCCGTGGAGATTCAAAAACCCGGAAACGGGCGAGCTCTTCGAACGAGAGGTTACAGGGACGTTGAGCGTCGACAGCCCTGACGCAATGGTGGACCTCGCTTTGGCTGGGAACCAGCTGGTTCAGCTTCACACATACATGGCCGAGCAGCACATTAAGACAGGAAAATTGATTGAAGTGTTAGCGCCATTTGCCGCAGAAGGGCCGCCGATTTCAGTTCTATTTCCTTCGAGCCGGAACTTGGCACCCAAGGTGAGAGTCTTCATCGATTTCGTTGCTGAGGTCCTGGCACAGTGACTATGCAAATGGTCCCCCTGTCCCAAGCAGGGGAACGCGCTAGGTTCGTCTTGTTGCCGGAGAAACCTGGGGTTCCTTCGCCAGCTGGTCCCAGATCATATCTTAAAAGCTCAGTTTGTAAGATAGGCCGGCAGCAGCGGCCCAGTCCGCCTTTGCGTCAGCATCATAAGTTGCTCCATCCGACACTCTCTGTTTGCCGGCAGTGAGATAGGAAATTGCAGCGCCCACTCCGACCGTGCCGACCTTTGCCTTGTACTGAACGCCAAGACCAAGGGTCCATGTATCCGTGGTGATGTCTGCTCCTGTTCCGACGCCTTCATCCCAGGTGATGTTGGCCGTGCCTGAAAATTTGTCGTTGAAGTCGTGGCCTACACCCAGCTGTAGGGTATAGCCGTCCGTGTAGTTGAAGATCTTGCGGGAAGTGCCAAGGTTGGTCACGGTGTAGCTGAAATCCGGCAGCACACTCCAGTCAGTCCATGTTGCAGAACCGTAAACAAGCCATCCAGGCGCCACACCAGTCTGCGCGTAGAGTTTCAAGGACTGGGGCAGGGTGCCCTTGCCGAAGGCCGGTAAGGTGGCTGGGATGCCAACAGACTCGCCGAAATCCGAGGCGGTAAAGGTGCCGTCGCCTTGATGCTTCACCTGCGATCGATAGAGAAGCTCAACCCGAAGAGCATATTCACTGATGTCATAAGCGACGCCGACACGGTATCCGAGTTCGCCATCGTCCTTCAGCTTTACACTGCCGATCAACGTATCTTCACGGTAGCTGAAGCTTTCAACAAAGAGCCCGCCGATAAAGTGCAGGCGACCCGGCCCAACGCCTGCATGCACGTCACAAGTCCCGCCATACTCATCGGATGAGACTTTCATGTGGGATGTAGGGTTGGGCAAGGGGTCACCATTGGCGGCAGCCGTCACCAGTTCGGCGTTCTGAGCGGCTTCGCTATAGGTCCCTTCGCCGCCAAACGGCTTGGCGTATGTGAAGGCGCAGGAAAAATTGTCATTGAGACGGGCGCCGAACGATACGTTGGGCGTAAAGAAGGAATCCGAATAAGCACTTTCGTGAACGGATTGGCCCATCAGTTTCGAATAAGAGCGGTTTGGAGAAACATAGGCCACCGACGCTTCCGTGGTGAAACGAGCATCATCGAAGAGAATGTCGGTATTTGCCTCATCACGCGAAAACCCTCCAGCCTTCGCCGGCATGGCATATGCGCTGCTCAAAACTGATATGAACAGGAAGGCGCATCCGCGCCGAACCATCCTGGAATTCATCTGCTATGTTCCCCGGCTTGTTTTTTATGAGATGATCATGCGGGCGGTGTCGCTGATGGTGCAGCGGATTTTCCTCCTGTCCGCTGCTGCAACGCCTCCCTGCGCTGATCATGTCCAGAATATGAATTGGTGAGTGCCCATCAACGGCGATGATGGGACAAAAAAGGATCATTTACGGCCATTCATCACGATAGAAGCGAGAGGTTAAGCAATGCACAAAACGTGGCCATCACGTCGAAGTCTTACGCCTCTTCAACAACTGAAAGGGACAAAGAATATCCGCTGCTCGCGAGGCGCTCGGATTAAGCCCCGAGATCCTGCATTCGAAAGTGAAGAGGATTAAGAGATGGAGTACAGCCGCACAGAGCCCGCTCGGGAGCTATTTGGCATGTTTGCGAGGTCAGGGCGCGGAACGATGTTGATGGACAGCAACTGCAACCATTCATCGGATGAAAGAGTCAATCTCAGGCGCGTTGACTCTCCTGTTGACCGCCGTTTCGCAGTCAGGGATCACGCCCCGCTGTCCGACTGATCAATATCCAGCTTTCATCACTGATCGCTCACCACGCAGGTGCAAGGCCGCCGCCTGCCGTTCGTCTTTCATCAATCGCCTGTTCGCGATGAAGCGGATAAGCCAGGGAATTTGTTTGACGGGGTTGCCGGTACTTTCAGCAAGGACATAGCATTCAGCACATTTTTCCAGGATTTCAATATTGAGCAGAAGGCGCTCCATGCCCATGCCGAAGCAAAGCACCAGATCGTCGAGGCAATAGGCGTTAGCACCGTTTGAAAGCCCCATGATCGGACCCGGATGCGTCGACGACATACCGACCCGTTTTGCCTCGACGCCGAGATGGCGAACCTGCTCATCAAAAATGGAGGGCATCGTGAGATCAATCCGCGACAACCACGAGCACCATGTCAATTGTCCGGCTGCAATTGCACCCACATCTGGACGGCTTTTGTAGATCTGATGATGAAGGTCGCTCGACCGGCCGGTCAAATCCAGCCATTCGAATTTTCTCGGAATGTCCCGTCCAGCCTCGATCTCGACGCGCACGAAAGCGTGCCGTTCGGGAATTCGCTGTGAAAGCATGTCACCTGGCTTGAGCAAGCCTTTGCCTGACAAGCGCGCAGCCGCAAGACCGAGGTCTCGCTCTGCAATGAAATTCGCAATTTGCTTGACCATGTCACACCAGTCCAAAAACCGTGTCGAAGCGATCGAGCGCATCATCGATGACTTCGTCAGTATCAGCCATGCTCGTGTAGATGCGGCTTCCGGCAAGGGTTAGGAGACCGTGCGCGAGATAGGCAGCGCCCATTTCCTCCATCAGATGTTTTCTCGCATTGGCTTCACGCATCAGCTTGATCGGGTTGCGCATGCTCATGAGCAGAACCGCCGATGTCTGGAGATGGACAATCGATCCCATGTTATAAACGACATAGGGTAGGCCACGGCGCTTCATGATCTCCTTGAGCCCACGTGCCAAACGATCGCCCGCGCGACCTGCTAAAACGGCGGCGTTCGTGCGTGCCATTTCCTCGATGGCGAAATAGCCGGCCACACAGGAAAGTGGATTGGCTGAAAGCGTACCGCCGACAAAGGCGCGCTTGCTGGAGGTGCCGATGCCACCCACCAAGGCCATCATCACGTCCTTGCGCCCGCCAATCCCGCCCGCCATCAGATAGCCCCCTGTCAGGCATTTGCCGAAGACGGTGATATCTGGGTTGACCTTGAAGTAGCCTTGGGCGCCGCCCATTCCGACGCGAAAGCCGGTAACGACTTCATCAAAGATCAATAGGGCTCCGAATTCGTCGCAGAGCTTTCGCACTTCCTTGTTGTACTCGGGCGTGACCGGGCGTGTCCCGCTTTCCGGGCCAAGAGGTTCAACGATGACGGCAGCAGTGCCGCCACGAATACGATTGAGCATAAGTTTGCGTCGCAAGGTGCCAAGCTCGTTCGGAAAGACCTCCTGAGTATAGCCAGTCACGCCCTTCGGTATGCCGGTTGCCTCGCGACGGCCAGTTCCGGGCACGCGCATGCCGTAGACCATCTGGTCGCTCCAGCCGTGATAATCGCCGCCGACCTTGATGACCCACTTCTTGCCTGTGTAGGCGCGGGCCAGACGAATTGCGCCCATGCAGGCTTCTGTGCCCGAGCCAAGCATGCGAAACATCTCGATACCAGGCATGTGCTGACGGATGATCTCTGCCAACTTTATTTCATATTCATGCAGTAGGCCCGTCACCGGTCCGCATTCATCCAGTATCTGATGCGCCTTTTGCCGGACCGGCAGGTAATTCGACCCCAGAAGAGTTGGTCCCCCCGCTTGCAGAAAGTCAATGTAGCGGTTGCCGTCGGCATCCCACATATAGGCGCCGTCGACCTTCGTCGCAGCAATTGCAAACGGATAATTAAAAGCGAGGTTGTGCTGGACGCCACCTGGAATGACCTCGCTCGCCCGGGTCGCCAAGGCCTTTGAGGCCTGGCATTTCTGCTCAAAATAATCCAAAACCTTCGGCATGTTGGCCTTTGAAATGCCTTTCGGCGGCTGCTTCAGCAGCGCACCAAGCCGGTTCATAAGATCGCCGTTGTCCGGCCACGCGCTAATGGCATAGGCGGCAGGATCTGCGGTTCGAGCTGCCATGTTCATTTCAAGCTCCTTTGCTCTGCGACTTCTCCAGAGCAGCCGAAAGAAATGATCGAAGCTGCTTGTCGATAGTCGGGTTTTGCTGAATGCGTCGATGCAAATGAAGTTGTGCGGTCCGCTCGATCTGACGCAGCATAGCCGTCGCCGCCTTCAAACTTTCGGCGGAGCAGATGACGCCATGGCTTGCCATGATGTAGGCATAGGTGTCGGGTCGCATCGCCTTAGCGAAGGCTCTTGCGAGCATACCTGTTCCGGAGGGCCTATAGGGGATCAGAGCTATGTTCGAACCGTATGAGGCGCGATCGACGGATGGTTCCCAGGACAAGCCTTCATGAAGAAGCGCTACCGCGCTTGCGACCGGCTGGTGTGTGTGAATGCTGGCGCGTCGGGATGGAAAGGCTTTGATCATGCAAGCATGTAGCGGCTTTTCGACAGTCGGCGTTTTGTCGCCTTCGACCACCTTTTGCGTGGCAATGTCGATGATCGGCACATCGGCAGCACCTATCGAATAGTAGTCTGTGGCAGAGGGGGTGACGGCCATCAGGTCATCGTCGAGGCGCACCCCGATGTTGCCGCCAGTCCCAGCAAAGAAGCCATGATCCGCCAGGAAACGGCACGTATCGGCAATCTCCCGCCTAATGGCGACAAACCTAAGCATTCTGTGTTCCCTTCGAGCCGTTGAGTTTATGATAGATCGGTGCAAGACGGTCATGAAGTTCCGTGAAAATGCCGAAGCGTTCGTCGTAAAATGCCGCAGCTGAAGGCGTCGGCTCATAAATACGCTCGATCTTGACCTGCCGCGCGGCCTCATCCAATCGCATGAGGCCAAGACCGTGGGCCGCGATAAAGGCTGCGCCACGAGCATTGGCTTTCAACGGGTCACATGGCTGGCGGATGGCGAGATTAAGGACGTCAGCATAGATACGACACCAGGTGTTCGACATGGCTCCGCCACCGATCATGGTCATCACCTCTGGGCGCTTGCGCATGAAGCGCTGGATCGGTTTCATCGTCCACCGCGTGTTCAGCGCCACCCCTTCGAAAACGGCGCGTACAATCGTCTCGCGGTTGTGATCCATGCCAAGATTGAAGATCCCAGCTCTCAGCAAGGGATCATCCACCGGGCAGCGTTCACCGAACAACCAGGGCAGATAAAGAGCGCCGTCGGCACCGATCGGCTGGCGTGCGGCTATCTCGTCCAGGACACGATAGGTGTCGATGGACGGTTCGCCTCTGATCAAGCCATCATCGTGGAACACGATGCGGTCCTTGAGGAAGGCTATATTGTTGGCACCGCTGGTTTGCAGTGCGATCATCAAATAACGGGAGGGAACCGCACAGGGGATTGATGTTATTTGATCGAATACGTTTGTGCGCTTGAAAGGAACATGCGCGGCGATCCAGGATGACGAGCCGACATAAAGGTGGCAGTCGAAATCATCAATCGTCCCTGCACCGATCGCCGCTGCGGAGTTATCGATAGCACCGGCGACCACCGGGGTTTGCGGCGGCAAGCCCAGCGTTTCGGCCACTTCGGAACGGATCGTACCAATGACGTCGGCGCAATGAACGATATCCGGGAATTTGTCGCGGTCTATACCGCTCATTGCGATCAGAGCATCATCATAGCGGATGTCATCTGGCCTGCGATTGTCCGTGACCCACGACGTCAGGATCGAATCCTGCGTGGCACAGAACCGTCCGGTTAGGCGCAGGTTCATGTAGTCAAGAACATTGAGGAATTTGTAGGTTTTCGCATAAATTTCGGGAAAGGCATTACGGATCAGCAGCATGTGACCTGCGGGATCCTTTCCGGACAGGGCAGGAGCGCCGCCGCACAAACGAAGCCATTTTTGTAATTTCAAGGCATCGTAGCCGGCAACCTTCAACTTACCGCGCATCGTGTTTCTCAGATGATGAGCGCCGCGCATGTCCAGCCAAAGGATCGCGTTCATCAGGCATTGTCCGTTACGGTCTACCGCAACCGTGCTTTCGCCTTGCGTGGATGCGCATATGGCGACGATATTTGACGGGGGGACGACACGTCGATTGAGGATCTCGCGGGTTGCGTCGACAAAAGCGTCCCACCAATTCTGCGGTCGTTGCTCTGCACCAATGCTGTCAATGACGATCAGTTCAACAGGACGAAATGCCCAGGCGACGACCTCGCCGGTTAGAGACACAAGTCCCACCTTGCACCCGCTCGTACCCAGATCGATCGAAAGGACATATTGCTGTGCGTCTGTCATGGCCCTCAGCCAGATGCCGCCGGACCACTTTGGCCGGTTTTACTGGAAAGAGGATACTCTTGGCAGGCACGCGATGAAGCGTTCGAGCTGTCCTAATCAGGGTCTATTTCGGCCAAATCCGCATGATGTCGGATCGAAGCACACCGGGTGTCGTTCCGGTCCAGCGGCGAAAGGCTCGCCGGAAATTGTGGGGATCTGTGAAACCGACAGCAAAGGCGATCTGCTCGACTGACATGTGAGGATTGCTGAGGAGTTCCAAGGCTTTCTTCTTGCGCAGCTCATCCAGCAGACCTTGAAAAGAGACTGAGGCCTCTGCCAGACGCCGCCTCAGAGTTCTTTCGCTCATGCCAAGCGCCTTTGCGACACGTGCAATACTCACGCGTTTTTGCAACCGTTGACGCAATACTCTTTCGACCGCTTCCGTCGTTTCAACCGCCTCTCTTGTCCTATCGTGATGATAGGCGATAAATTCGCGCAATTGACGGTTGCTGAATGGGTCAGAGGTCGCAAGGGGCTGCTTGTACCAGGTTGGATCGAAGAGGAACACGTTTTCCATGGTGCCGAAGCGCACTTCGCAACCGAAAATCTCTTTGTAGGCGGAAGAGTGCGCCGGCTCCGGATAGGCCAGTTCGATCCGTAGCGGCTTGAAGCCGTCTCCAACCAGACCGATGCCAATCGTCATAAAGTTTGCGAACGCCTCTTCGACGAGAAAGGTGTAAATGGCCGGTTCTGAAAAGCGACTTGCGGCCGTCACAGCAATACCGTCCTCCGTCACCTTGGTGTCGAACTCCAGCATGCTTCCCGTATTTTTTTGGAACTGCAGGCCAAGCTTGACCGCATCGCCAACGGTCGCGGACGTCAGCATCGCATAGCCCACAAGGCCGACAGAGTTTATCTTCTGACGAAAGCCGGTCTCCAGTCCCAATGCATGGCCCTGGGCCATTTCCAATGCACGCAGTATGACTTCACGCCCTTGGCGAAACGAGACACGACATTCCGCATCCTCGATATCTGTCAACGTCAGTCCGATACCCACGAGCAATTTGCTCACGTCTAAGTCATGCTCCATGAGCGTGGCGACGAGACTCCTCAGCATGTAGACAGGGATGTTCGCGGTTGTCAGACGTGGATCAACTGTTTTCATCAGTCGCCCGAGCTCCTCCTCGACGCTTTTGACGCTGATAAGACACATCGGTTTTGGTGTATCGGTCAAGAGAAGCGGGATTGTCCAAGGTCTGTTTGGCCGAAAATGACCCTAATCAGGCCCCCGAATCCCTTGTCGGCCTTTCGGCTTGTCATATTCTCGTCATGGCAAGAGCAGGGGAGAAAAAAGACCCGCTCTTTTGCTTCGTCATCCTGAGGGGGAATGGCAATGATCGGTTGGATTATCGGGTTGAGTGCAGCCTATGCTGTCGCCTTGAACGGCACTATGGTGATGCCGGTCATCGTGCTCGCGATGAGCAAGCTTAGCGGCTATGACGAGGGGCTTGCAACGGTCGTTGCCAGTGCCGAATTGGCAGGCATTGCCATCTATGGTCTGTTTCTAGCGAAGCTGGGTCTTCGCTCATGGCATTTCGTTGCTTTGTTCGGCACGCTTGCCGTTCTTGTCGGAGAAGCGGCGAGCTTCTGGCTGCAAGCTCCGGTGGCGCTGGCTCTTGCGCGCCTCATCACGGGTCTCGGCGAAGGGGCGATTTTTTCAATCGTTGCAACGAACCTTGCCTCTCTTGCCGATGCCGAGCGCATCTGGGGCGCATTGTCGTTGATCGGCGGCACCGCTATGGGCGTCTT